>JAKOVF010000172.1 GCA_029782225.1 Chloroflexota bacterium
ACTTCCACCTGCCAGTTCAGGACGCCCATGGGATAACCAATAAAGCGGATGTCTCCACCGGCGCTGACCGCGCACACACCTGAATAAGTGCTGAGCATGGACGCAGCCTTATCCACGATCCAGCCCTTGGCGATGCCGCCCAGGTCGACCTCCATGCGGCGCGGCAAACGGACGCGCTGCCGGGGCTGGTCAAATTCAATTTCGGAGAAAGCAGGCCGCACAGTCCGTTTGGGTGCGCCCCGATTGGGAGTCACTTCCTTAGGCATCTCTGCCATGCTTCGGTCATAGCCTGCCCGCTTCAGGTCAGGCAGCATCGATGGATCGAAGAGGCCATTCGTTTCTTTATAGAAAAAGGCGCTCTGCTGAAGCAGGTCAATAAGATCCTCAGAAGCCGGGAACCACTTCCCTGCCGAGCGGTTCAACCTGGACAACTCACTCTCGGGCAGAAAGCGGCTGAAGCGCTGTTCACAGTCATCGATAAATGTGCGCGTGGCTTCGAGACCCTGCCTGGCCCAGCCCTGCCCCTCCGCCGCCAGCAGGATATCTGTATTCATGGCCCGAAACTCAAGCGTCTGCATGGTTATGAACCACCTGTGCGGAAGGATGGAACGAAGCTGGTTCTGGGAATGATCCTCGGACCGGTGTTGTTCCCGTTGCCAAAGACTTCATCATCGTTGTTGAAGCGCAGCGGCTGAAGCGGCGCCAGGGTTGGAACCGGAGCCGCGCTGACTGGCTGGACAGGTTTCGGCGCATGAGCCAGCATGGCCCAGCCAACCAGAAAACTTGAGAGGCTCGAAACCAGGATCCAGAAACGCATGCCGAATTTTAGAAGTTTCATTTTGCACCCTAGCGGTTAATAATGACCTGACCGTCACTGGTGATGGTAATGATGCCGCGCTGCTGCAGAGCCAACATCAGGAGCTGGACCTGCTGCATTTGCTGCTGGGCGGCCTGTAACTGTGAATTCGCCTGCTCGATCTGCTGCTTATACTGTTGTTCGCGCTGCTGATATTGCTGCTCACGCGACTGATACTGTGAAACAAGATCCTGCAATTGCTGAACCGTTTGCGAGGAGCTTGATGCGGAAATTTGTGAGACCTGTGATTGGGAATTGGCCGGGGTCTGGCCGTTCTTGTTGAAGAGAGCTACCCCACCAATCCCGAGCATGGCCGCGCCAACACAGGCAGTCATTACAAACGCGGCGATCATGGCTACGACTTGCTTTTTCATAACAACCTCCAAAGGATATAAAAAGTATATTGAAAAATAATGACAGGAAGATGAACCAAAAAATATCATTTTTGGCTGGATTCCAGCGAAAAAACCTTTGACTTCCTAGAACATTTATTCTATAATAGATGTATGGATGAGAGCGAGCGCCTTGGGCTTTTAACCGGTCAAATGGACCTGGAGCCTGCTGAGGAGCATACCAGTGCTCGCCCGGCTTGCTATGTACCTTCGCAGCACAGTGTTCCAGATATGACACCCGGGCAGCCCACGCGAGAAAAGGATGTTTTCGTCCACGCGGCTCAACTCCCCAACGGCAAACAGATCAAGTTATTGAAGACCCTGCTTACGTCTGCCTGTGAACGGGATTGTTTCTACTGTCCGTTCCGGGCAGGACGAGATTTTCGGCGCGCTACGTTCAAACCGGATGAGTTTGCGCAGGTTTTCATGGAACTTACTCGCAAAAACATTGCCGAAGGAGCTTTTATCAGCTCGGGCATTGCCGGCGGCGGGGTGCGGACTCAGGACAAGCTGATCGACACCGCTGAAATCATGCGGACCAAGTACGGCTTCCGCGGCTATTTGCATATCAAGATCATGCCGGGGGCACAAAAGGAACAGGTCTATCGCGCCATGCAACTGGCGGACCGGGTTTCGATCAACCTCGAAGCGCCAAACACCGAGCGGCTGGCTAAACTTGCCCCGCATAAAACATTTATCGAGGAACTGTTCAGGCCGTTGCAATGGGTGGAAGAGATCCGCAGAACTCAGCCCTCCTATAAAGGCTGGAACGGACGCTGGCCATCCACCGTCACACAGTTTGTAGCCGGTGGATCGGATGAAAGCGACCTTGAGTTATTGACCACCACTTCATGGTTGATGAAGAATGTGAGCCTTAACCGGGCGTATTATTCGGCGTTTCGGCCGGTACCGGACACTCCGCTGGAAAATAAGCCCGCGGTGGATCCTCTGCGCGAACATCGCCTTTATCAGGCCTCATTTCTCTTACGCGATTATGGTTTTGATCTGGAGGACATGCCCTTTGCGCAGGACGGCAATCTGCCCCTCCCCACTGACCCGAAGCTCGCGTGGGCTCAGATGAATCTCTCGGAGCGCCCGGTGGAAATCAATCGGGCGGAGAAACGCGAATTGATGCGGATTCCAGGCATTGGTCCAAAAGGAGCCGAAGCAATTCTCCGGGCCAGAAGTCTGAGTCAACTGCGCGATCTGTCCGCGTTGAAGAAGCTGGGAATCGTTGCAGAAAGAGCCGCTCCCTATGTTTTGCTGGACGGCAAACAAGCTGCGCGTCAGCCGGCCTTATTTTGAAAGAGGGATTGTATCCAGAGCAGCAAGTTCTGAAATATGCCAGCAGGCGTGGACAGGATGTGCAGGTAAACGAGGCCGGAATAGAAAACACTGCCCAGCACGAGTGCAAGCAGTATGACCACAAGGGATGAAAGAATTGTGACCACATACTTGCGCGTGCCGGTGGGGAATATCCAGCGATTGAGACCTGAGACGACCAGGTGAATGACACCCGTGGCAAGGACGGTCTTCCAACCAATCCCGGCCAGTCCCTGATTCGCCGTCAGAATCCCCGCGATCCAGATGATCGCCTCAGCTGCATACAGTAACCAGATCCAGTAGCCAGAGAAAAGATAATTGGCGATGCTCTTGGGGAGCGCAAAAGTGACGACCGATGAAACGATCCTCATGAGGAAGGTGAACGCCCGGATCGGTTTCTCGACCGAACGGTTTTCAGAAAGTCCGTTCAACATGCGGCTCAAGGTTTGTACGAATCGATCGGCCACCAGGACCGTGGACTGGGGCTCGAAAGATGTGTCAACTTCATACCCGTATTTGAAGTAGTGTAACAAATGAGGGCCATCTGCAATGGAATGCGAGAGTTCCTGATACTGTTCCATTCCGGTTTTGCTGAGCTGTGACGAAGCCGGGGAGGCAGCAACTGGCTGCTTAAGTCTTGCCCGTTCTGAGTTGATCTGCTCGCTGACGACTTTGCGCTCCGTTTTGAACTGCTCCACACGCTGTCGCAGGCTCGCATCTTCTTTCTCCAGAAGATAGCCTTCAAGATCCTCTTGAAGGCGTGCCAGGCGTGTTTCCTGACTCTTCAATTCATCCAGGCGCGGAGAAGTCGTTTCGCTTTTTCCCTGGCGCACGGCTTTGGCACCGCGTGGCGCCACGGCCGGTTTGCCATTGACAAGGTTGTATAACTGGACTTCGATCTTGGGCTTCAGGTCCTCCTGCAGAATCAACTCAAAGGCAACATCGTAGGGATCGCGCGCGTTACTCCCGGCCTCACTCTGCGGATAACCTGCCGCGGCCATGCGATTTGCCAGAGCGGTTCTTAAGTCCGCCACCGTTTGCTGGCTCTCGCCGTCCAGCAGCTCATTGAGCAGGATTTCCGCCGCGTCGAGGCGGCCCCAGAGCATGTCGTTCTCACGCCATTCCTTGCGGAAGAATGCGCCAAAATTGGAGAGCTTGGTGCCGGCCAGTTTCTTCCTACCCGTTTCGCGCTCATTGATGAACCGGGTGGCATCTTCCGGGCTGACTCGGATGATCTCGACCTCGTCCGATTCGCCGAAGTTCGCGCCAAACTGAAGCGGGAATAGCAACATATCGTAGTATTCGAAGCGATCGTGGAAGAACTTCAAGACCTGCTGGACCTTCGCATGGATGCCAGTATCGATGTTTTCATTCATCAGATTGAAGTACGGAGCGATTTGTTTTACGGCGCCCCGGCCTTCTTCCCCCAGCGTATTGGCTGACTCGATTGCCAGCGTGCGCAGACTATCCTTAATGAAGTATGCTTTGGGCGGTTCGTCCGGGTTCACCACGGGGGCTGCAGCGATGGCAGGCTCATAGTGCGGCGACAGATCAACGGTCAAATCCTCGATTTTTCTCAAGGTTGGCAGAACGATCGAACGCGCCTGGGGATTGTGACTCTCCAGCAATCCAGCCATACGCTGCAGGTTGGACTCTGAAATGGCTGACTCGCGCGGAGCATCCGCCAGGGCATCATGCAGCTCCTTCAGGCGTGAGGCGTAAGAAGCTGCCGAGCCTGTGTCGGACGCGCGTGAGGAGCCCAGCGCGCGGTCATCGCTCAAAAGATTGATGGCATGGTCAAATTCCGCGGTGATGAGATTGAATTTTTCCTTTAGCTCCTGAATGGACAAACGGTACTGGTCCGGACAATTTTCATAGTCGGAAGCATCGACTCCGCTCAGCTTGAACAGACCTTCTGCCTGCTCGCGTGCCTGGGCATTATTGCCGTCCAGTCCATCCAGCAGAACGTTGGCAAGCGTCTGGATGAAATAGATTCTACGTTGACGCCAGCCGAGGTCTAATCTGGAAAGGATTTCGTTCTCTGAATGGATCCCTGGTTTGCGGGCCGCCTCATTCGTGGTCGTTCCATAGAATTCATCGCGCCAGGCATTCAGTAGAACGCGCAGATCCTTGGCTTCCTGTCCGGATTCTTCCCATCCCATGCCCCCGGCAAAAATGGAAGACAGCATATCGAGTGTATCCTCCACCCTCAACTGGTGATAGGAGGGATAATGAGCGCCGTAGTCATCAATCACCTCATCGAGGTATTTACCGGGCCAATCTGACTTTGTGCCCTTCCAGCTATCGAACTCCGCCTGGAACCTTGATTTGCCCGCGCCCTCCCGGCTGACAATCTTGTGAAAGACATCATTGACCTCTGCCAGGATTTTGTTCGTCCGCGCGATATTTTCATTGCGCTGCAAAAGGTTCTTGAGATCATCCCGGATCGTTTCCTGACGCGGCAAACCCACCAGCGCGGCTGACAGGTTTTCTATCATATTGGGGCGTTTATCGGTCGACAAGCGCATCTCCGGATGCTCTGGAGAGGGTTCGATGTAAATGAGTTTTCTATCCACCGGCAGATCGGCGCGGCGGTTGGCGAGGGTCTCCGTAGCGTAGCTGAACGGCTTATTGTCGAGGTAACCGCCATCCCCGAAGGAGCGGACCGGGAAAGCATCCCCCGTCCCCACATATTCCTCATAAAAGGATTGCCACGGTTCTGCCTGGGATGCGAGCAGGTCACCGTAGTCATCCTTGAACATGCTTGTTTTCAGTACATCCTCGATATCCTTAAGGCGCATGGCCTCGAACGCTGGTGGGATGGATGATGTGCAGCGTGCTGCAAATGCCAGGAATGGATCCTTCGCTTTCGTAAAGTCATTCTTGAATGTCGTGCCGGTGGA
>JAKOVF010000173.1 GCA_029782225.1 Chloroflexota bacterium
GCTCAGTCTGGACGAAACGATGGGCTTCTGGATCCACATGACTGCCGCCGACACCCTGGATGTGGTCGGGACGGCTCCCACCACAACGGATATCGCTCTGCTGGATAACGCCGGGGGCTGGAACCTCGTGGCGTATCCATCCACCGCAGATCGTTCACTGCCATCTGCCTTAAGCGATCATGGCGTCGGCACCGACTTCACACTGGTGTACGCCTATCATGCGAATGATACTGGCGATCTGTGGAAGCTGTTCGACCGCACGGCTTTGCCCTATGCCAATGATCTCAGCCAGATGACCTCTGGCTGGGGCTACTGGATCAAGGTCAATGCCGATCATACATGGAGCGTGATGTATCTGGGAAACTAGTGAATCAATGGTTGAAAGAGATTGGGGAGCCGTGTGAATGGCTCCCCAATCCAAATTGTATTGTTCACCCCAACATGACATTAGTCCATCATATATGGGATAAATTGGATAATTGAAACTTAGAAGGAAATAAGTATACTAAGAGCATCAGCCTTGCAATTCTGCAAGGTGAAGTTGCTCTGTTCTTATACAGCGCGACTTTAGCGGTATGGGGACAACCAAATACTTTCACCTGCAATAGGAAGCGATGATCCAAGGATCTAATTTGGTCGCTTAGGCCTCCGTGCCGAACAGATTGTGATGCGGAAGCAAATATCCTTGAGGAGCAAATAGCGAAACCGGCCGCAAAGGTCGTTTTCTGGTTTTTCAGACATAGACTATCAACTATGTTTGGTATTCGGTGGAGGACATGATGAACCGGAATTTCGCTATACGTGTATCGGCAGTGATCACCATCCTGAGCATGTTATTCGGGGCAGTTGGAATACCCGCGCAGACCGCGCTGGCCGCCCCGCAGGATACAGCACTTCAATTCGATGGAACGAATGACCATGTGACGTTCGGAGATACTAGAATGACCTCCGGTACGCTCACAGCTGCCCCAACCTGGAATACCGCGGCTAACTCCAAATTGGGCGCGTCTTCCCTAACATTTAATGGAACGAGCCAGTATGTCACGTTTGGTGCAGCGCCCGATCTCACCGCCACGAACTTCACGATCGAGACCTGGTTCTACTGGACCGGCGCGGGCGCGACAGCCTCCACCGGCACAGGCGGCATCACCGCCATTCCTCTCGTCACCAAGGGACGCGGCGAATCGGAGACCACCGGTCTCAATGTTAATTACTTCCTCGGGATTGCAGGCGGGAAACTCTCGGCGGACTTCGAGGCATATGCCGGAGGACAAAACTACCCAGTCACCGGGAGTACAACCATAACAACCAATGCATGGCATCACGCTGCTGCGACTTACAATGGGAGTTGCTGGCAACTGTATCTGGATGGTGTTGCTGATACACCCGGGACAACCTGCCCGGGCGTTGCTCCTGATTATTCCAGCACACAACATGCTGGTATTGCTACCGCCATGACTTCAGCAGGTGCTGCTGCGGGCTTTTTTGCCGGCAGAATGGACGAGGCCCGCATTTGGAACGTGGCGCGCAGTCAGGCTGAGATTCAGGCGAGTATGAACTCCGAGATTTTAGTCCCAACGACCGGGCTGATTGGTCGCTGGGGTTTGAATGACGCCTCAGGTACAACAGCAAGCAACCTTAACCGATTAGGAGTCACTTCCTTTACGGTGGAAGCCTGGGTCAAACGCGCGGCTGGCGGCACATCTATGAGTACTGGCTCCGGTGGCTTAGAGGGAGGAACAACGGGGCGTCCACAGGCTTATCCTGTTCTGGCGAAAGGGATGGGGGAAGGGGAAACGCCTGCCAACGTAAATACAAACTGGTTTCTTGGCATCACCACCACAGGCGTAGTCGGTGCAGATTTTGAAGATACTGCAGGGGGCGTCAACCACCCGGCCTGGGGAACTACATCTATCCCGGCAGATAGCACATGGCATCATATTGCGGCGACTTACACCGGTTCGTGTTGGGCGCTTTACGTGGATGGCAACCCCGATCCATTGAATGCAGCAGCAGTCTCATGCCCAAATGCCACGCCTGAGTCCACCAGCTACCAGCGTGCCGGGCTGTCAGCAGGCATTAATTCAACAGGCGGCCTTGGCACAGGGTATTTCTCCGGCGCCATTGATGAAGCGCGGGTTTGGAGCCGCGCTCTCGGTGCCAGCGAGATCCTTGCAAACAAAGACCTTGAACTCACCAGCGGCACCGGTCTGATTGCACGTTGGGGGCTCAATGAAGGAAGTGGAACGACCGTCAACAGCTCGGTCGGGACCTTCCCCGGCACCCTCACAAACGGCCCCGTATGGGTCACTACAGATTTGACCCCTCCCGCCGCGCCGTCAGGTTTGGGTGCAGCAGCAACCAGCTCTGCAGTGGTCACGCTCACCTGGACCGATAACTCGAACAATGAGACGGGCTTTGAAATAGAACGCTCCACGACCGGTTCAGGTGGTTCATATACTCTGCTGACCACCACGGCTGCAGGTGTGGTCACCTATCCCAACAGCGGTTTGACTCCCCTTACAGAATACTGCTACCGGGTGCGTGCCATCAATGGTGCAGGACAATCGGCTTACACCAGTCCAGCCTGCGCCACCACGCTTGCGGAAGCTTCTTCCGCGCTGCAGTTTGACGGCGTAGATGATTATGTGACATTTGGTAATGTGTCAGGGTTGGGGGTCACCAACTTCACCCTTGAAACCTGGTTGTACTGGACCGGCGGCGGCGTCACCATGACCACTTCCGGCACGCAGGGTCTTCCCTCTGTCTATCCGCTCATCTCTAAAGGACGTGGCGAAGCGGATGGCAATAATGTGGATATGAACTACTTCCTGGGGATAGATTCTGCCACCGGCAGATTGGCGGTTGATTTTGAAGATATGGCAACCGGCATGAATTGGCCCTTTATCGGCACAACTGCCGTATCTACCAATACCTGGCATCATGCCGCAGTCACTTACGATAGCATCACTGGGGTATACACCCTGTATCTCGATGGCAACATTGCGGGGACCAAAGATATAGGGGACAATATCCTCCCCCGTTCAGATAGTATTCAGCATGCTGGCATTGCGTCGGCTATGACCTCCACTGGTGCGCCAGCCGGTTACTTCCAGGGGAAACTGGATGAAGTGCGTATCTGGAATTTAGTGCGCACCCAGCCAGAAATTAGAGCCGATATCAACAAGCAGCTTTATTCTGGTACCGGGCTGGTGGCGCGCTGGGGTCTCTCTGAAGGCACAGGCGCAACCACCACCTATAGTTCTGTTGGCAGCTTCCCCGGCACGCTGATGAGCACTGTCTTACCTGCTCCTATCTGGGTCACGCCCGGCGCGCCGTTCAATCTCAGCTTCGACACCAACCCTCCCGCCGCCCCGACGGGCCTGTTCGCCATCGGCGCCAACCGCAGTGTTGCACTGGACTGGAACGATAATACCGACTCCGACCTGGCTGGCTACAATGTATATCGCGGCACAACGCCTGGCGTGTATACAAAAGTCAATGCCAGCCTCGTCACCGCTTCGGCTTATTCAGACACCGGCCTGACCAATGGCACCGAGTACTATTACGCAATCCGGGCAATGGATACTTCGAACAACGAATCCATTGACTCGAACGAGGCCTACGCCATCCCGCAATTGGAAGCGGGTTCGGCCCTGGCATTTACGACTGATTCAGGCACGTATGTCACTTTTGGCGACCCGGCCAAACTGGACCTGGCGACCTTCACCATCGAAACCTGGTTCAAGAGGACGGGCAACGGAACATCCATCACCACCGGAAGTAGTGGAATTGCCCAGGCCATTCCGCTCGTAGCTCACGGCGCGCAGCAGTCTGAGGGCGGTACGGTCGATGCCAACTGGATGCTGGTGATCGACGACGCGACCGACACCCTTGCGGCAGATTTTGAGGATATGGCGACCGGGGCGAATCACCCTGTGTACGGCGTCACCCCTATCGTGGACAATACCTGGCACCATGCCGCGGCCACTTACGACGGCGCCACCTGGAAACTGTACCTCGACGGGAAACTGGAAACATCCCTGCTGGTAGGCGCAGCCCCGCGTTCGGATACCACCCAGCATGCTTCGCTGGGAACCATGCTGAATACAACCGGGGGCACGAATGGGTTCTTCCGGGGCGTTCTCGATGAAGCCCGAGTCTGGAACCGCGCTCTCACGCAGACAGAGATCATCACGAACATCAACCATCAGGTTACGAGCGGTTCGGGTCTCGTAGCCCGCTGGGGTCTCAACGAAGGCACTGGAACCGCAGTGGGGGATTCGGTAGCTACGGCAGCAAATGGAACAATCACCGGTTCCAATTTTGCCTGGGTCCCCGGGGCTCCCTTCGACCTGGACGTTACCCCCGATGCACCTTTGCTCGTCTCCCCTGCAGATTTGGCCACGAATGTGACGGTACCCACCCCGCTCACCGTCCATGTGACCGATGCTCGGGACAGCAATTTGACCGTCTCGTTCTACGGCCGGGAGAAGAATGCAATAGGTGGTGCAGATTTCACACTCATCGCCATCCCCGATCCCCAGTATTATGCCTCAATGTATCCCTCGATCTACAATGCGCAGATGGACTGGGTGGTCACTCAAAAGGCCGCGCGTAATATTCAGTTCGTGATGTCTCTGGGCGATAACGTGAATACCGCGGCCAATACATCCGAATGGACGACTGCGGCTGCCGCCTGGGATCTTCTGACGGCTGGCAGCGTACCGTACGGGCTGACCCTCGGCAACCATGATGGGGCCCCTTCCGGCACCGCGAATTTCAATACATATTTCGGCTCCCGCATCTCCGGCCAGCCGACCTATGGCGGGCGCTACGGCACCAGTGATTACGACAACACCTATGCCACCTTCTCTGCCAGCGGCATGAATTTCATCGTGCTGTTCATTGAATATGATGACAGCATGACCAGCACCAGCAACCCCGTCCTCGTCTGGGCAGACGGCATCCTTGCCGCCAACCCCACCAAACGCGCCATCGTTGTCACTCACAATCTGCTCAGTGGGAACAACCTTACTGCACAGGGGCAGGCCATCTACGATGCGCTCAAGGATCAGCCCAATCTATTCCTGATGCTCGGCGGCCACCTCGACGAGACCGGGCAAAATTCCTATGTATATGAAGGACGAACGGTCTATGCCCTGCGCTCCGATTACCAGTTTATCGACAGCCAGCAGAGCGGGTATCTGCGCATCATGAACTTCTCCCCGGCGAGTGACGTGATCCATGTCACCACCTATTCGCCGAACCAGGGTGTCTACCGCACGATCAACAACAATGCATTCGACCTGCCCTATGATATGGACGGCGTCGCTCCATTCAACCTGATTGGCAGCACCAACGCTCCGTCCGGCTCCGATGCGACGGCCACCTGGTCTGGCCTGGCGAACAACAAGGCCTATGAATGGTATGCTGTCGCAGATAACGGCGGAGCGGCTACCGTCAGCCCGACCTGGAGCTTCACCACCGCGGCGACAGGTAATAATCCGCCGGTCATCACCGAGGGGACGTCGACCAGCGTGACCATGTCTGAAGACGGTTCTCCCACCGCCTTCAGCAAGACTCTCAACGCCACAGATGTTGATGGGGATACATTGACCTGGAGCGTTTCAACTCCGGCATCCAACGGCACAGCCTCCGCCAGCGGCACCGGGACATCGAAAGCGATCTCTTACGTCCCTAACCTTAATTACAACGGCTCCGACAGCTTCGTTGTGCAGGTATCAGATGGCAAGGGCGGCATTGATACGATCACGGTCAACGTCACCATTCAGCCTGTCAATGATGCACCGGTCTGCTCGGATACGACGCTCACCACCCGTCAGGATACAGCCGGCGAGGCCACCCCATCCTGCACCGATGTGGATGCTGGCGATACGCTTACCTACAGTATTGTTGCCCAACCGGTTCACGGATCTGCCTCTGTGGTGGCCGGCAAATTGAACTATAGCCCGGCTGCCAGCTACAGCGGTCCCGACAGCTTCACCTATAAGGCCAACGATACTCATACTGACAGCAACACAGCCACAGTCAATGTGACGGTCACCGCTGCTCTATGCGGAAGCGATGCCAATCTGGTTGGCTGCTGGCCCATGGAAGAAGGCAGCGGTTCAGTTTTGCTTGATGCTTCCACCTTTGGGAATGATGCCAATATCACCGGCAGTCCAACGTGGGTAACCGGCAAAAATGGCCAGGCACTGAATTTGAGCGGCACAGGTCAATATGCGATCGTTCCGGACAGCAACAGCCTGGACGCCACCAATTCAATCACCCTGGCTGCCTGGGTCAAGCCGACGAGAACCGTTTTTGCTACACAAAACATTATCAAGAAGGTAATAGGAACGACTACTACCAACGGCTATGAGCTTTCGCTCTCCAGTGCTGGAAAAGTCTTCACACGCTTTAATGGCGGTACAGTTGCTAATGGTCTACGAGTTGACTCAGCCACTTCCTACCCACTCAACGGCACTGCCTGGATGCACATTGCTGCCACCTATGATGGCACAACCATCAAATTGTATATCAATGGTGTGCTTGAAACGAGCAGCCCGGTTACCTTTACGATTGGTATAAATACTACCAACCTTGGCATTGGCGCTGAACCTGCCGTTGCACCCATTAATCTATTCCAGGGGGCAATGGATGATGTGCGCGTTTACAACCGCGCTCTTAGCCTTGAAGAAGTTCAAGCTTTGGCAGGTGTGACTCCCGCCTGTTATGCCTTGACGCTCAGTCATACCGGCGAAGGCAGCAACCCGGTTGCCAGCCCGACCAACTCTGAAGGCTGTACAGTAGGTCAATACATTGCCGGTGCCTCCATCAACTTGAGCGGTGCTGTGCCGGCCGCAGGCTGGCAGATCAGCGGCTGGACAGGCACCACCAATAATGCCAGTACCGCAGATACGAACACTGTGACTATGCCGGCTGGTCTTCATACCGCCGGTGTGAACTATATTCAGAGCCAGTACACGATTTCCGGAAACGCCGGCGTAGCCGGTGCGATCATCGCATACACAGGAGGTTCCACCACTGCCAACGGCAGCGGCGACTATTCCTTCGCGGTTCTGTCCGGTTGGTCCGGCACGGTTACTCCTTCGCTGACGGGCTATACTTTTGAGCCTCCCAGTATTCCCTACACCAGTGTGATGTCCGACCAGCCCGGTCAGGATTACGTAGCGACTCCCGTTACTGCGCCGCCCAGCGGCTTAACCTGCACCACACTAGATCCCAAACCAGGGCTCGCCGAATACGATTCGTCCGGCCATAAACCCCAGTCAAGAGTCTGGCAGTACGATAATACATGGTGGGCCATCTTCTCCACAAGCGCATCTGGCGCCAGCTCAGCCGGCACCTGGTTGTGGAAGCTGGAGGGCACCACCTGGATGGAAGTTCAGAAGCTTTCGACCAGCACCAATCTGAAAGCGGATGTGAAACCGTTCGGAGACGTGGCTTACATCCTGCTGTTTGATGGTTCAGGACCGACTTCCGCGAAACTCGCTGCCTTGCAGTTCAGTGGGGGAACCTATGGGGCCCCGGCCATCTCTGATGTACTCTCAATGTCAGGCTCCAGCGAGATGGCAACGCTCGATATTGATTCCAACGGGCGCATGTGGGTATCTACATCCAATGCAACAAACGGGGTCAGGGTGTACTACAGCGACAGTCCCTATTCCACCTGGAGCGGGCCGGTCACTCTGGCGGCAGCGAATGTGTGGGATGATGACCAGACAGCCGTGGTTGCCCTGCCGGGAATCAATAAAGTGGGCGTGTTGTGGGGAAATCAGTACGCTCGGGTCTTCAGATTCTTTGTGCACGATGACGGCACGGATCCAGGGACCTGGACGACCGAAACCCCGCCGTACAACCCGGACTGGCAGAATCTTGGCAGCGGCAACCCGACCTATGGTGTAGCAGATGATCATTTGAATTTTGCGGTGGCATCCGATGGCACCCTGTATTCGGCTGTCAAAACCAGCTACGATACCGCTGGCTATCCCAGGATGGCCTTGCTGATCAGACAACCAAGCGGCAACTGGGATGATCTATATGGCGTAGATGAAGCCGGCACTCGGCCGATTGTCCTGCTGGATGAGGTTCATGGCTATCTGACCTATATCTACACCTCCAGCGAGGGGTACAACCCGATCGTCTATCGCCAGTCCCCTACACAAAGCATCAATTTCACTCCACGTGCAACCCTGCGTGCCGGATCCTTTAATGATGTATCCAGCATGAAGGCGAATTACACCGATGGATTTGTCGTGCTCTACTGGAGTTCAAGTGCAGTGGCGGGGCAACTCTGTTCACCCACGGCTGTCAGTGGCGCGGATCTGTCCATCACTAAAACTGACGGCATCTCTGCCCTGCGACCGGGCGATACGTTGACCTATACCATTCAGGTGACGAACAACGGGCCGGAAGCTGTCAGCGGCGCGACAGTGGCAGATACGCCTCCCTCTGCCCTGACAACTGTCTCGTGGACCTGTGCCGGCACTGGCGGCGGGACATGCACCGCCAGCGGCTCGGGCAGTATCAGCGACACGATCAATCTGCCACTGAATGCCTCGGTCACCTACACTGTATCCGCAACGCTGGATCTCGGAGCACGCGGCTCAGTTGCGAACACTGCCAGTGTGACTCCACCTGCGGGCATGACCGATCCAAACATGAGCAATAATACTGCCAGCGATACAGACACGATCATCGCTGACGGCACAACCTGCGGCTCTGATTCAACGCTGGTCGGCTGCTGGCAGATGGAAGAGGGAACAGGCTCCGTGCTCGTGGATGGTTCATCGTTCACCAACGATGCAAGTCTTATTGGCTCGCCTGTGTGGGCTGCCGGCAAGGTTGGAACCTATTCACTCGACCTGAATGGCACATCGCAGCATGGGGTTGTCCCGGATGACACATCGCTTGACCTTACCAATCAGGTCACGATCGCGGCATGGATCAGGCCCGAGGCCTTCACTGCCAATCCACAGGATCTGATCAAGAAGGCAGCAATTGACGCAACGGACGGTTATGAGTTGACCCTGTCGTCAACCGGTTCAACCTGGCCCCAAAAAGTGTTCTTCCGTATCAACCAGGCATCCAATGGTGACACATATCGAATCAATTCGAACACACTCTACCCAGTTGACGGAACTACCTGGATACACGTTGCGGCCACGTATGATGGCGCAACCATGCGCCTGTATATCAATGGCACTGAGGAAGCCAGTCTTGCCACCACGGTCCCAATCGTGACCAACAACCTGCCGCTGACGATCGGCGCGCAGGATGGCGCCACGGTCAGCCGCTGGTTCCAGGGCGGGATCGACGATGCGCGTGTCTACAACCGGGCGCTGAGTCCGGCCGAGATCCAGGCACTGCTGGGGAATACTGCGCCGGCTGTCACCGATATCCCTGACCAGACCATCTCCGAGGGCGCCAGCTTTGCCGCCATCAATCTGGACGACTACGTCTCGGATGTCGATAACACGGACGCCGAGATGACCTGGACCTACAGCGGCAACACGAACCTGACCGTGAGCATCATCAACCGGGTTGCCACGATCACCGCGCCAAATGCTGACTGGAACGGCGCGGAGACGATCACCTTCAGGGCGACCGACCCCGGAGCGCTCTTCGATGAGGATGCCGCCGCATTGACAGTGACCGCTGTCAACGATCCGCCGGTGATCACGGGGCAGAGCACGCTGACCACGCCTGAAAACACGCCGCTGGCAATCACGCTGGCTAACCTGACGGTCACCGATGTGGATAACACCTATCCGACTGGTTTCACGTTGACCGTCCTTGCAGGCACGAACTACACCTTTGTCGGCAACACTATCACGCCTGCCGCCGGTTTCGTGGGAACATTGGCCGTTCCTGTCAAAGTCAATGACGGCGCAGCAGATAGCGGCCCGTACAACTTGGGTGTCAGCGTCACTCCAACTGGCCCAACCTATTATGTGGATAACACCAACGCTGCATGCTCTGATTCGGGCACCGGCCTGACGCCCCAACTTCCTTTCTGTCATATCCAGAGGGGGGCAGACGTGGCCCTGAACCCCGGCGATACGGTATACGTCCTGAACGGTACGTACGCTGAGACCGCATTCCTACAGCACAGCGGCACTGACGGAAATCCGATCACCTTCCAGGCAGCGCCGGGCGTCACCGTGACCGGAGATAGCGCCGGCTTCGGCAGCGCCTTTGCAATCAGCAGCCAGAGCTATATTGTCGTTGATGGCTTCAACGTCTACCACACCAAATACAAAGGTATCTACGTAGACAGTTCGAACTACATCACGATCTCGCACAACCACGTCACCTACGCGGGCGCGGATACCAGCGCGTCTACGCACCAGCAGGGCATCTTTGTGCGCAACACGGACAACTCTTTGATCACCGGGAACATCACCGATCATAACTCGTGCATCGGCATCCGGCTGATCAATGGCAGTGATTACAACACCATCAGCAACAACATTTCCTTTGCCAATGCTTCTTACATTGCCTATCCAGTAGTGCAGGTTTCGGATGGGGCCGGCATTGAAATGACCGGCAGCAGCCACAATACCGTGATCAACAACATCACCTACGGCAATGAAGACAGCGGCATCAACCTGTATGTGAACTCCAGCAGTGTGCCGTCCAGCTACAACGTGGTCGTGGGCAACCTCAGCTACGGCAACGGCGATCACGGCATTGACAACAACGATTCGCCCTACAACACCATCGTCGGCAACACAATTCAGGGCAACGGGACGACCGGGATTAACTTCGAAGGCAACACGGGCTCGCACCACGCGATAGTGGCTAACAATCTCACTGTCGCAAATGGGCTTACCCCTCCGTCAGGTTCCTTTGGCGGCAACCTGCGCGTCGATTCAGTCTCAATTACCGGCACA
>JAKOVF010000181.1 GCA_029782225.1 Chloroflexota bacterium
ATCAGCACCTGCCCTTCCTCCGTCACGGCATGGACACTGCCTGCCGCGTAATCCGGCGCGCCGCCCAGCTTACGGATCTCGCGTCCCTGTGTGGCACGATCCATGGCGAACATCTTTGGGCGCAGGGCCTCATACTTGCCCGACTTATCGATTTCCTCTTTGATACCAAGTGTTTCCAAAGTAACCGACGCTCCAAGAAACACCTCTGAGCCTTCAGGAATCAGTTCAAAGAACATGCGCTTCGCCTCTGCCCCATTTTCGGCGATCAGCACATGGATATTATTGGCCTGAAGAGCCAGCGCGGTTCGCTCGATCTGTTCATCGCTGGCCAGTTGTGAAAATTCCCGCTTGGGAACCAGACTTGTAGTAATGTCATGTGTATTCAACATATGTAAGTCTTTCCTTTCTCAATCAGATTAACGATTCATCCCGCGCCCCGGTATGAGGCGCGGGAGAAACTAAGCAACCATTAATTTAGGATTTTGATCGTACTGCCCCAGTTTGTACCGAGTGTGTTTTGTGCGACGATGTGAAGGAACTGCATTCCTTCGATCTGGCGTGCGCGGCTCAAGGGACCGGTGTCCACCGGGCGCATACCGCCATCCTTCACCAACTGCGCAACCCTGGCCTTGGCATCCGCGTCGTCGCCGGCGATGAATACGTCGAGCGGCTGACCAGCTACCTGTCCCGCGAGAAGCGTGCCGGCATAAGTCGTGTTGAATGCCTTGACTACTTTTGCACCGGATGCAATCGCCTTCGCCAGATCCTCCGCCGAAGATGAATCGGGGGCAGTGGCAAGTCCATCAAAAGTGGAGTTCAACGGGTTGGCAATATCCACAACCACCTTGCCTGCCAGTTTCTTACCCAGTTGCTTCGCAATGTCAATATTGACGCCATACCACACGGCCAGCACCACCACGTCACCAAGCTCAGCATTGCCGAGGCTCGCAGTGGAAACCTTCGCGCCATTCTTCGTTGAGGGCTTCACGTCCGCGGCGGTCTTTTCAGCGACTTCAGGATTCGCATCCACAAAAGTGACCGAATGCCCGCCCGCAACAAGACGGGTCCCAATACCGCGTCCCATATTTCCTGCACCAATGATCGTTACGTTCATCTTGACTCTCCTTGAATTATTTGGTAATATACATCTGTTGTTTACTCAACAGATGTTGTTAATTTACCAATTCTTACGAGGAAGGTCAACCAACAAAACCTTCGCTTTGTTGACTAAGCAACACTGGAGCCAAAATGTTGCCAACTAACGAAAAACTTGACCCCCGCGTCAAACGGACCCGAGGCTTGATTCTGCAAGCCTTCGAGAGTCTCCTGGCCGAGAAAAACTTCGAGAATATCTCTGTACAGGATGTGACCGAGAAAGCCCAGGTCAATCGCGCCACGTTTTACGCTCACTTTGAAGATAAATATGCGCTGTTGGATTATTCGATCACTCAAATGTTCCGGCAGGAAATCGATAAACGGACTTTGAATGCCTGTCATTACACGCCCGAGAATTTGCGGAGCCTGATCCTGGCAGTCTGTGAGTTCCTCTCTAAGCTACATCATGAATGTGCGCAGCCGCATCAGCAGTTTGAGTCACTGGTCGAAACGCAGATCAAGAAACAGATTTATGAGTTGCTGAGTTTGTGGCTGAAACAAACGAAGTCCCCCATTTCGACGGACATTCCTGCAACGGTTGCGACATGGGCCATTTATGGCCTGGCTTCGTATTACAGTCATTTAAAAAAACGCCCCGCCCTCGAAACATTCGTGGACGAGGCGCTGCCGCTGGTGGCAGTCAATCTGGAGCAATTTGCCTAGAACAATGTCATTGCGAGCCGCCGTACTTTGGCGGCGAAGCAATCTCCGCCTAAACGGTGAATCCTTCCAGTAAGATTTACCCGTCAAATGGGGGATTGCTTCGCGAAGAACGCTCGCAATGACATCAAGTTTTTGCCATCGCTTCTTTGAAATGTACCAATGCCTCCACAGGGGTAGGATCCACGCCGTAGGCCATCGCCAAATAGTAAGCCATATAATCGCCAAATAGGATCAATGTCCACATGTGAGCAATGGGGCTCTTTCCGCGCGCGTCGATCATGTCCGTGTTGAGGCCTTCCACCATGAACGCCTCACGCGTCAAATCCTCGCGCAGGCGGTTGCGCGGATGATCGGAGGGTGCACGCAGGAACATGGTCATCGTATGAGGCATAAGCAGATCCGGGGGATTCAAAGTGCCAGCCAGCGCGTTGTGATCAGCCTCGGGCAGGAACTCAAAATTCGCGGCGGCCTTGGCGACCTCATTCATCTGTCCCTTCCAGCGGCGGGCGACGGGCGCAAGAATCCCCGCACCCATCACAGTCACCCACCTCCCCAGCAATTGACCTGCATATCTTTTTGCAGAATTATGTGCAGCGGGGATAGCCACATTCAAATGTTCCTGCGATTTCTTCATCGCGGCTACAGCCTCAGCAATATCCTTTGAAGCATCGGGAATAAAGCCTAAGCGCGCAAATAAGGAAAGCAGCAGACCAAAGGAGAATCCAACCGCGGCGCGGGGCTGTCCCTTGTGATCGAATCTCCAAACGGGGATTTTCTTCGCCTCCGCGCGCTTCGCCAATTCTCCACCCGTGGAAATCACGACAATACTGCAATCATTTTTAAGCGCGGATTCGAAGGAACTCAAAGTCTCTTCGGTGTTGCCCGAATGAGACGAGCAGATCACAAGAGTCTGCTTGCCGCGCGCAAACGCGGGAAGATCATAGTCACGGTGAACGATCACAGGGACGCGAATGCTCTGGGCAACGGCGGCGGCTACCAGGTCCGCGCCGATCGCTGAGCCGCCCAGTCCGCAGATCACAATGGAATGAATCTCCGGTACTTCAGGCAACGGCTCAGTCTGTCCCAAGTCCCATGCTTTCTGCAATTGGTCCGGAAGCCCATCGATTTCACCAAGCATATTGAGCGTGTCAAGCTGTTTGAAACGATCAAGGTCATCAAGGTCCATAGTTGCTCCATCTCTAAATTGCGGTTTTAGCCGCCTCAAAATTGGAATGAAGTTGTCAGGTTGCGACAGGCCCATTTTAATGTACAACCGTAGGCTGTGCGCGATGATTTGAAAGGAAGTTTAGTCGGATTTGCTCATCGGGGGTGAAAATCTTGCAGAAGATGAGCAAACGTGGAGGAGATTCCATGCATTGGCGAAAATATGTCGGCCTCGTTGCGTTGATCGGGGTTCTGTTTTCACAATCTATCCCGCGGGTTGCGGCAGCGTCATCTACAGTCATCTATGATTTTGTTGCGAACGCACCCTATGCAGAGTGGAAGAGCGCGGCGGGCATGTTGCCATACCCCGGCACAAGTGGTGACAGCCGCGGCTATTCATTCCAGGTAAACAATCCGCATCTGGAAGATAATTCATTCGACACGCTGCCTGGCCTGTTAATGGTTCCACACAACAAATATAACGGCTATATCCAGGCGACTTACCCTGAATTCCTTGTGGAGCAGGGAGATCATTTTCAAAGTCTGGTCAATTGTGAATTTGGCGCGACCGGTTGCTATGTGACTTTCAACCTCAATTACATGACCACGACCGGATCAGTCAAAACATTCTGGTCCTGGAAGGAAGCCTACGAAGGACGCTTCTATCGCGCAGATATCGATTTGAGTCGGCTGGCGGGCCAAAAGGTCCGCTTCATCCTCAGCGTTTCATCGTCCGGCTCCGCCAGCGGCGACCGCGCGCTCTGGGGCGCGCCGCGCATCGTCCGCGCCGACATAGTAGAACCGCCCGCGCCTGCGCCCACCTTGACTCCACTTCCCGCGCTCACGCCCACCCCCACGCCATTCTCAACACCACCGCCTCTTTCGCCTGCTGCTTGTGAAAGGGCGACCTTCGTCGCGGACATCACAGTTCCGGATGGCGCATTCTTCACGCCGGGTGCAGCCTTTACCAAGACCTGGCGTTTGAAGAACAGCGGTTCCTGTGCGTGGACCACTTCCTATAATTTTGTTTATTACAGCGGCAGTCAGATGAGCGGGCCGACCGTGCTCAGACTGCCGCGTGTTGTTTCGCCGGGGGAAACAGTGGACCTGGCCCTCAACATGGTCGCGCCTCCGGTAGAAGGCGTTTACCGAGGCAACTGGATCCTGCAGAATGCAAGCGGTGCGCTCTTCGGCATTGGAAAGAATGCAACCATGCCGGTGTGGGTGGAAATCCGCGTGGCAGGCGAGGCTCCGCAGGAGGGCCTGTATAACTTCGTCAAAAACGCCTGTGCCGCGTACTGGACCACTGGAACAGGTTCTGGAGCAGGTGTACTGGCATGTCCGGGCCAGGATGGTGACCTGAGCGGATTCGTGCTTCCACTCAATTCGACCCAATTGGAGGATGGAACCAGGGGCCCTGCCCCTTCATTGTTGATGGCCCCACAGTACAAGTACAACGGAATCATTCAGGGATTCTATCCCGCCTTCACAGTTCAGCCTGGTGACCGCTTTCAAGCCGGGGTCGGATGCGAATACGGTTCCTCCTGTTATGTGACCTTCAGGCTGGATTACATGACCGCCAGCGGTTCGATCAGCAACTTCTGGAGCTGGCGTGAACAAAACGACGGTCGCTACTACAGCGCGGACGTTGACCTTACGCCGCTTGCCGGGCGGAGTGTGCGATTCATTCTGACGCTCTTCTCAAGCGGCAGTCCCGCCGGTGACCGCGCGGTCTGGGCCGCGCCGAGGATCGCGCGCACGGGTATGCCGCCCGTCCCGATCACGATCACACCAACCTTTACGCCCACATTCACTCCAACGCCTACGCTGACACCCACGCCTCCAGCCGTCAACTGGTTGACCTTGCTCAATCCCACTTATGGCTTCCAGCTCATGTATCCGCCGGATGCGCAAAAAGTGAGCGGCGGCAATGACAATTACACGCGGATCAATCTGCCGTTCCAAGCGGGCACGAACTTGGTGGAGAAATATCTGGAGGTGATTGCGACCCAGAACACCACGACCTGTCGAAGTCCACTCGGTACGACTTCGATCCTCAACACATCGGAAAATGTGACGATCAACGGGCTGACCTTCCTCAAGGAAACCGGCGGTGATGGGGGTGCCGGTCACCTGCATGAGTGGGTCGCGTATTCCATTGTCCAGGGAAGCAACTGTGTCAGCCTGGACTTTATTCTGCATTCACTCAACGCAGGGAATTTCCCCACGCCGCCACCCGTCTTTGACAAGACCGCCGAGAGCGCCATATTCGAAAGCATCGTTTCAACATTTACATGGACAAATTCAAACAGCAGTTGGCAGACCTATACCAATGCGAAGTATGGATTTAGCTTCATGTATCCCCCTGAAGGTCAGATCACTTCGCAGAATGACAATGGGGCTCACATCACCCTGCCAATTATTCCTGGCACAAATCTCAAAGAAAAATACCTGGATCTGGGTGTGGTTGAAAATGCGGCTACATGCCACAGTCCAGTTCAGATGGCGCCGCCACCGATGGGCACATCCGAGACGGTGACGATCAACGGCCTGGCTTTTCTCAAAGAGACCAGCGTAGACGCCGCGGCTGGCAATCACTATAATTTAGTGGTGTACTCCATCCCCCGGGGAAGCACATGTATTAGCTTCGTCTTCATCCTGCACTCGATCGCCGCCGGCAATGTCGATCCCCCGCTGCCCGAGTTTGACATGGCAGCCGAAACTGCTGTGTTCGAGAATATGCTTGCGACCTTCCAGTGGCCTCAATTGCCGCCATCGACGAACTGGCTGACCTATACCAACAGCAAATACGGGTTCAAATTGATGTATCCAGCAGAGGGGCAGATCACGACCCAGGAGGACGCGCACGCGATCATCGCCCTGCCGTTTGCGGCAGGCACGAATCTCAGGGAGAAATACCTGGAGATCATTGTGGCTGAGAACGTTACAACCTGCCGCAGCCCGCTTGCAACGCAGTCCATGCTCACCTCGTCGGAGACGGTCACGATCAACGGCATCTCGTTCCTGAAGGAAACGGGCGAAGATGGAGGCGCGGGCAATTACCACAATTGGATCGCCTATTCGACTGCACAGGGCAGCACCTGCATCAGTCTGGATTTCGTCCTGCACTCCATTAACCCGGGCGTCCTCGACCCTCCGCCGCCTGTCTTTGACATGGCTGCTGAGAGTGCCATATTCCAGGATATTGTTGCGACGTTTGCATGGCCACCGCCCAGCCCCACAGCTACGCTCACTGCGGTTGTGAATGCCCTGAATACACAGAGCTTCGATGCAGTGAAGGCCCTGATGTACCAGACCTTCGGCTTTGCCTTCTGGGGCTCGGAGGGAACTTCCTATACGCCGGATCTCGCCATTCAGCAATTGCAGACCAACTACATCGGCCCAAACACACATCTCTCCCCAGATCCTAACAAGGATTTGGTCACACTATTGGGTGGCATGAATCCCTACTCGGTCATGGGCCTCGATCCGGCCAGGTCACAGGCCTTGTTTGTCTCCGGCTGGGGGTTGGATGGCAAGGGTGAGGCTATTCTGTTTGTCACAACGCGCTCGGATGGCAGCGTGTACTGGCATAGCGTGCTGATTGCGCCCACGGGTTTCGCAGCGAATGGCACTACCGCTTTTTGTACCGATACGCGTATTGCCCCACTGATTGTTCAGTTGAAACAGTCAATGACAGCCTCCGACGGAGCCGCCTTTGCCTCGCTCGTGAGTCCGCAGCACGGTATGGACATCACGTTTTGGCCCGGCGGAACAATCATCAATTACACAACTACCACTGCACAAAATATTTTCACCGATCCAACAGTGGTTAATTGGGGATCAGCGCCGGGGGAGGGTGGACCGGGTCATTCTGGCACTTTTGCCCAGATCGTCCAGCCAGACCTGGTTGATGTGTTCAACTCGAACTACCAGTTGAAGTGCAATGACCCTTCCTATGCGTCCATGTATCCCAATGCGTGGCCATATCCCGGTATTGACTACTACTCGGTTGTCAAACTACCGACGAATACTTTTGACTGGAAGGTGTGGCTGGTTGGTTTCGAATACGTGAATGGACAACCTTATCTGTATGGAACCATTCATTACGTTTCGAGCCCGTAGGATGCCCCATTAAACGAAAAAGGTGACAGTCACCCGGCCCCTCGTTGCGCTCAGGGTGCTTCGCGAAAGTGACTGTCACCTTGCTTTTAAGGCTAGATTGCGCTCTTGATAAAAGCCGATAGGTCCTTCTTCAACTGCTTGAGCGATGGCAGGTGAATGTAGATCATGTGTCCCGCATCGTAATATTCCATGCTGATATTCTTGCGCAGGGACTCGTCCAGGCCGAGATGGTTGAAGGTGTACTCCGTGGCAAAGTACGGCGTGCCAAGGTCATAGTAGCCATTGGCAACGAAGATCTTGAGATAAGGATTGCGCGTCATCGCCCCGCGCAACGTCTCCACCACATGGACGTAGGCATTCTCGAATTCCTTGTATGACCAGTTCATCCCGACCTTCTCGCTGAGGATTTCATAAAGCCAGTCGGACTCGAATTTCAGTTCGGAGCGGATGTAGTCATTGAAGGCGGCGGTGTAAGGTCCCAGTACATTGGTCAGGAGTGGATCGAACTCAGGGCGTTCGGTCACGCCGAGGCGGTCAATGGCAGTGAAACGACCATCGAGGCGGCCGATTGTACGGCCGCGGTCACGCAGCAATTCCTTGAAAAAGTGCTGGTCATTAATGCGCAAATTGCTGCGCTCGATGAATTCCCGAGAGATACCGGTGTAGCGCGACATCTTCTCGACAATATTGGCGCGCTCTTCGGGAGTAAGCGCGTCGCCTTTGAGCAACGCGGCCGTATAAGGCCCCACTGCAAACTCTTCCACCTCCTTGAGCAGGGTTTGCAGCGGCGTCTTGAAGCTGAGCTTGCCGTGATACCACGCGGCCGCGGCGTAGGCGGGCAGGAACATGATATAGGGCAGTTCATTATTGAGATTGAAGTCAATTGTGGTGAAATCGAGCACGGCCGAGATCAGCATGATACCGTTGAGGTACATGCCGTGACGGTCCTGCAGGTAGCCAGAGAGACCCGCCGCGCGTGTCGTCCCATAGGATTCGCCAGCCAGGAATTTCGGCGAGAGCCAGCGGTTATAGCGAGTGACGTACAGACGGATGAAATCGCCAACGGACTCAATATCCTTTTTGAAGCCGAGCCACTCCTTTGATTTCTCCCCTTCCACGGGACGGCTGTAGCCCGTGCCGATTGGGTCAATGAAGACGAGGTCTGTTTCGTCGAGGACGGAATATTGATTATCGACTAATTTGAATGGAGGCGGAGGCAGTTCGCCGTCATCGGTCAAGACCACACGCCGGGGACCCAGCGCACCGAGGTGCAGCCACACGGACGATGAGCCCGGCCCACCGTTGAAGGAGAAAGTAATCGGGCGTTTGGCTTTGTCGCTTACGCCATCTTTGGTGTAGGCAGTGAAGAAGAACTGCGCACGCGGCTTCTCGACTTCGGTATCCTTCTCCTTATCGAGGACATCCTCTTTGAGGACCATGGTCCCGCTGGTGGCGGTGTACTTGATCTCTTTCCCTCCCATCTTGATCGTGTGTTTGGTCTCGACAAGATTGTCTTTGGGAGTGGGCTTTTCTTCTTTCTTGACTTCAGTGGTCTTTGATTCAGTTACTTCGGGCATGTTGGGCTCCTTGTCAATTCTCGGCTTGATTCTATCAAAAATTCCTAAAACCCTGATTCGGGCTGCTGATCCCCAAAGGGGATACAGTGAGCGCAGAGAGCGCAGTTCTTTATCCTGGCCCAAACCCTCTATTGTTTGGTGACCAGCTTATAGATGTCCCGTTTATTCCACCCTGAGATCTCGGAAAGTTCTCCGGCAAGTTCCTTCGTAGACTGATCTTTCTTCAACCGCTTCTTGATCTCGGCACGCAATTCCTGTTCCGTCCAAACCCTTCTTTCTTCTTTCCCCTTTCCTTCGATCACAAACGTAAACTCCCCGCGCGCCGGCTCGCGCTTGAAATGTGCGGCAGCATCGCTCACCGATCCACGCCAGTATTCTTCGAACATCTTCGTCATTTCGCGAGCCACACAGATTTGGCGGTCCCCCAGAACAGAGAGAATATCTTCCAGTGATTCAACGACTCGATAAGGAGACTCAAGAAAGATCAGCGTGTAGGATAAGTGAGCAACTTGTTCCAGAGCCTTGCGACGATCTGTCGCCTTGTGAGGAAGATAACCAAGATAGAGGAAACTGTCCGTGGGAAGGCCGGAGACTGCCAGGGCTGAGATCGGTGCCGATGGCCCGGGAACAGGCCGGACGTCCAGACCTGAAGCGAGCGCGGCTCTGACCAGTTCGTAGCCGGGGTCGTTGATGGCAGGCATCCCCGCGTCCGAGACCAGAGCCACATCTCCCTCTGCCAGGGTCGCGAGGATCGAATCGAGCTTCCGGAGTTTGTTGTGTTCAAAATAACTAGTGAGGGGAGTCTCAATGCCAAAATGCTTGAGCAGCATGCCTGTATGACGCGTGTCCTCCGCCGCGATCAATTTCGCTTCACGCAAAATCCGCACCGCACGCGGAGACATGTCTTCGAGATTTCCGATGGGAGTGGGAACGAGATAGAGCGTGCCCATACAATTTCTACGGACAGGCGCGCAGGTCTACTTTATAGATCATGCAGCCGGCATCCAGAGCTGGAGCAGGATAACAGCATTGACCGGCTTCGTTGTAGAAGTCCGTCTGCGCGCACTTATCTGCGAATTCGGCCGATGGCGCGGGAGGAAGATAACACAGCTTAAGCTCGTAAGTGAAAGCCTCCCTGCCCGTGCACGAAATCAAAATCCTATCGCCTTTCACCGACACTTGTGAGCATTTCAGTTGGGATGACTGAGGCACATAAGATGCATTGTTGGGAATGGAAATTGTCTTGTAAGGTGATTTCAACACACAAGTGCTATTCGTCTCTTTCGGATCGGGAATAGCGACCTCGGGAATGTTTGCCGCAGCACACTGCGGAGCAAAGGGGATCGTTGTCGCGGTGGCGACGTCGACCACAGGTGCAGCGGTGATTTCGAGCGTAGGCGTGGGAGGCACGAGGGTGGATGTGGCCTCGATCACTGTGGGCGTCGCGGTCGCTTCAGCCGGGACGAACAGCTGGTTCCGTAAAAAATATATTCCTGCCGCCACCACCAGGAGCACAGCCCCGGCGATGATTGGCGCCATGATGCCTAATGAGCCTGGTGCGCCCCTATCCAGACGGGTTTCGACCGGGCGCGTTGGCGAAGACAGCTCCGTGCCAAAGACCACCAGGTTGAGTGCACGGGAGAGATCGATGGCTGTCGGATAGCGATCTTTCTTATCTTTGGCCATGGCGGTCTTAATGACCATATCCATGTCCTCCGGCAAATCCGGCGCGGCCTTCAATATGTCAGGGACCGGATCGCTGACATGTTTATGGGCCAGGCCCAAAGGCGTTTCCGCAACATAGGGCTGCCTGCCGGTCAACATCTGGTAGATCAGCACGCCCAGACCATAAACGTCGCTGCGTTCGTCCACCGCCTCGCCGCGCGCCTGCTCAGGGCTCATATAAGCTGGTGTGCCTGCCGACATCCCCATTGCATTCAATCCACTCAAGGTGCCAACTGACTCGACCAGCTTGGCCACGCCAAAGTCCGATATGAACGGTGTGTCCGTATCATCGAACAGGATGTTATCGGGTTTGATATCGCGGTGAATGATGCCCTTGCGATGGGCATATGCCAGGGCTTGAGCGATCCTCTCCACAATGCGGGCCGTATCCGTGAGAGAGAAAGGACTCTTGTCGAGCCAGTCTGAAAGCGACCCGCCCGGCATATACCGCATGACAAAATAAGGGAGGCCATCCTCTTCCCCGGCATCGTAGACCGGTACAATGGCCGGATGCTCGAGCGAAGCAATGGTCTTGATCTCGCTTTGAAAACGTTTGAGAAATTGCGGATCGTGCATGAATTCGCGCGGCAGGGCTTTGATCGCCACTTCCCGATCGAACTTTGGATCATAGGCACGATACACGGTCGCCATCCCGCCCCGTCCCAATTCCTGTTTGATCTCATAACGCCCAATCTGCTTCAATGCCATACAGCCAAGTATAACCAGAGAGAGGACAGGCGACAAGCGATTGGTTTTTCTGCTTGACTCCGGCCTTGCAGCGTTATAAACTCAATCTGGAAGCTTTGGCAGTCAACTTTACTGGTAGAGGAGGCACGATGTCTGAGCAACGCTTTATCTCGCGCGGCTTCGTCGGTAAACGGCGTGGAGGGGAAAAACAGAACCGCATTCCGCCTGGCCAGTATCTTACAGACGATTTTCCGGTCCTCTCGGCCGGGCCCACTCCCCATACCCCTCTCAACCAATGGACATTCACCATCGAGGGCCTTGTCAAAGACAAGGTCTCGTGGATATGGGAGGAATTCCTCAAGCTTCCGATGCAGAATTACATTGTGGATATCTCCTGCGTTACCAAGTGGACTCATCTCGATATGAAGTGGGAAGGCATCAGCCTCGATACCTTGCTTGAACATGCCGACGTCGACCGCAAGGCAATGTTCGTCACCGCCTTCAGCGATGGCGGCTACACTACGAATATCCCTCTCACCGATATCATCAACGGTCAATCTTTCATCGCTCTCCAATACGACGACAAACCTCTCGCACCCGAACATGGCGGTCCGGCACGCATGGTTGTCCCACATTTATATTTCTGGAAAAGCGCGAAATGGATTCGCGGCATCCGCCTGATGGAGAAGGACAAGCCCGGCTTCTGGGAAACCGCTGGCTATCACAACCACGCCGATCCGTGGAAGGAACAGAGATATTGGAATGATTAATGTCATTGCGAGGGCCTAGCCCGAAGCAATCTCCTGCCAAGTGGGAGATTGCCACGCCGCCGAAGGCAGGCGTGGCAATGACACAGGAGCAGTAATGAAACCCACCATTGACTGGCAAATCGCCTCCATCCGGGACATTCGGCCTGAAACCGCTACCGTCAAATCCTTCACGCTGACACTTCCCGCGTGGACCCGTCACCGCCCGGGGCAGCACTACGATCTCCGCCTCACAGCCGAAGATGGCTATCAGGCTCAGCGCAGTTATTCCATCGCATCCGAACCGGAGCGCCAGGGTGAAGTGGACATTACCGTTGAGCGCATCAATGACGGAGAAGTTTCAACTTATTTGCATGATGTCGCAGTTCCCGGTGACCGCATCGAGGTCCGCGGACCAATTGGCGGATATTTTGTCTGGGAAGCGACAATGAACAATCCGCTGCTCCTGATCGCCGGCGGATCGGGTATTGTGCCCCTGATGTCCATGATCCGTCATCGCTCCGCTGTCGGCGGAAAGAATCCGACGAGCCTGCTTTACAGCTCGCGGGCATTTGAAGACATCATTTATTACAAGGAACTGGAACTGCTGCGTTCCGCGAACAACGGACTGCAAGTCTTTCATACGCTCACCCGCTCCCAGCCTGCTGATTGGAAAGGCTATGCCCGCCGTATTGACGAGGACATGCTGAAAGAGGTCGCCCGGCCGCTTGGCAAATCTGTCGAAGTTTACATTTGTGGGCCAACTCTCCTGGTCGAATCGGCGGCGAATGCGCTGGTCAAAATTGGAATCAAGCCGGATCAGATCCGCGCCGAGCGGTTTGGTCCTACCGGAGGATGACATGGACGAGATGACAGACATAAACCATGAGCTTATGCTCGATGCAAATGCGACCGCCGGCCTGCTTTACGAGATTTTTGGTATTGAAATGACCGCCTCCCCCACCGAGTGCGCCAGTTGCGGCCAGGAAGGCGAGGTCGGAGAGCTTCTGGCTTTCACCCAGGGACCCGGTATCATCCTGCGCTGCAAGACCTGTGAGAACGTGGTCCTGCGCATCGTCCAGACCCCGGATGAAATTATTCTGGATGCGCGCGGCGCGGTCTATTTGAGGCTGGCGAGGAAAACGTAGGACGGACGCAAGGTCCGCCCCAAATAAGGAGGCGACCTCAAAGGTTGCCTTTTTTGTTTTCAGAATGACGTATAATTTAAGCAGGAATATAGAACAAGAACGGATTTTGCAATGCCCAGAAACATCAGGAAAATCCTGCGCGAACTCAAGAAGGGACTGGTCAAGATCTACGGCGACCAGCTACAGGCCGTGATCCTCTTCGGCTCGTTCGCACGCGGCGAGGGAAGGCTTCCAGATTCGGATATTGACGTGATGATCGTGTTAAAGGGAGAGTTCAATCACCGGGAAGTTTCACAACGCTCATCTGAATTAATAGCTTCATTATCTTTGGAAAATGATGTGTTGATTTCACGCAAATTTGCATCGGAAAACACATACGCCCACAGTAAGATGCCGTTATACATAAATGTCCGCAATGAAGGAGTGGCAGTGTGATCTCATCGGAAATCCAGCATTTTCTAGATTTGGCCGACGAAAGTCATCAAGTGGCTAAAGTGTTGATTGATATGGGTCATACCCGCTTTGCTGCCGCACAATCGTACTATACGATTTTTTATCTGGCGCAGGCAATGTTATTGTCAAAAGGTTTGACTTTTTCCAGCCATTCAGCGGTTGTTGCCGCGTACGGTAAGGAGTTCTCCAAGTCCGGCCTACTGGACCCAAAGTTCCATCGCTATATCATTGATGCCCAAGAACTCCGCGAGACTGGGCATTATGGCGGCGAAGGCGAAGACGTGACAGATGAAGAGGCCAAGTTATCCTTTCAATGGGCGGAAGAATTCATGCAGGTGGTGAAAAACTATCTTAGGGCATAATTTGGCTGGTGCTCACCCGTGTTTTTAAGTGAAATCCATTTATTCCGCGTCTTGTTTATCAAACCGTGCACGATGGAAATGCTCTTCAACGTTTGGCAACTCAATTCCCGCTTGATTACACAACCATACAAACAACTTCGCCTGATATTCTGCAGTTTCAACTGGGTCGCCAAAGAATTTGACCAGACGCGCTTGGTTCGCAAGCTTAGGCGGAATAAGGCTAAACAATTCCGCATATTTCTCCTGCACAAGCCTTCTTAATGTACCTTGATAGTTCTTTTTCAGATTATCGAATTCTTCTGTCGGATTTCCATCAGGGCTGATAATTCCAAGGAATTTGAGGGTATACACTGCTTCCCCCTCTTTTCCTTTAGCCAGATTTAGTCTCTTGAACAAATCAATGTTTATCAGTGACGGTTTCCAAGCCGGCTCTTGAAGAAAGAGCATGAATTCACCGAGCCCTTTCAAGCGCGAATTTGGATACTTGACTCCTTGTTTTCTTGTTTTCATTCTGACCTCCTTATGCATGAATCATTTTAGCTTTTATCGTTTCATATCCTCGTTTAGTAATTTTCCAGAGTTTTTGAGTATTTGACTTTCCAACCTCTGAAAGCCAGCCTTTGCCTGCACAGTAATTAGCTGTTGCGGACAAGTTGACAGGACGAGACCAGCGAGCACGGCGGAAGTAGTTATTCGTGATTGTTCTAATCTCAGCGCTGTCGCTATTTTCTGTCTCAAAGTGGAAACACATCGCGGCCATCAGTTTATCTGTGTCAGTCGCGTTTTTGGGAAGGGATGAAGCAAACTCCTCCCATGTCAATACATTTGTGAATTCAATACTCATTTTCATATTCCTTTCTATTCAATAGGCAGAAGTTTTTTTGAGCGGATTTGATTTAAGTAACTGGCAGGAACTACATACCCTTCACCGCTCTTGACGACAACTTTATCCTCAGATACAAGTTGAGATAATTTAGGGCGAACCGTGCCACCAGGTAGGCGTATTGCCACTTCAATCTCTTTTGGCGAAACATACTTGGAGAAGGAGGTATCTGGCTTCGATGCCAATGCTAGACGGCATAACAAATACACGAGTATTTTCTGTTTTGCATTTAGCAATTCATCAGCGATGGACTTGAAATAGACATCTCCTGTTTCAGGGTTGACACCAGCAAATGGAAGAATTAATTCTGCAAGGATAGCTCTTTCTTCGCCTTCCACTTGCTCTGTTCTGACATATATTTGTTCTAATGGATCCGTGTTTGTCATACGAAACTCCTTTTGTTATTTTGTTATAACGTCTATTAGTGTTATATCGTTATTTTAGTAGGTTTTATGTACGAGTCAATAGGCTATAACCTTAAAAAATTCAGGACAGGTGTCTGTCCTGTCCTGAAAGAGCTTACTTCTTTTTTTTCACCGGCTTTGAAGCCTTCTTCGCTGTTGATTTCTTTGCTCCCTTCGGCGCGGCCCTCTTTGTTTCTTTCATCTTTCTTGCTTTATTCACCGCCGCAGCCGTCTTTCCGTTCGGGGATGCCTTTTTCCTCGCCGGCTTCTCCGCTTCCACCTGCACAAACTTATCCACGCTCCACCCCACCACCACGGAGGTGACTTCCTCACCCGGCTTCACTTCTGCAACCAGGTCGCCTTTGGTGGAGGCGCGCTTGCGGACTCCGGCTGCATCCAGCCTTGTGGATTTTGCCGCGCCTTTGCTTAAGTGAATGGTCGCCATGTGATTTGGTTTGTCAGTGGCAATGCCCGCGATCTTTACTTTTTCAGGCAGATCCCAGACGATGACACCCTTGCCATAACGTCCCTGCACGGGGAAGTCCTTTTCATCAACCCGTTTGGCCTTGCCATCCGATGTAACGACAAAGATCTCGCCTTCTGCGGGCAAGATTTCCACGCCAACGACTTCGTCCTTGTCATCCAGCTTGATGCCATTGACACCGGCCGCGACCAATCCCATCGGGCGCACTTCATCCTCCTTGAAACGGATCGCCATTCCTTGCGCGGTGGCGAGCAAAATATCCTTCTTCCCATCGGTGAGACCCACAGATAGGAGCACATCCCCTTCATTCACCCTGACCAGCGGGAATGTTTGAGACGATGGTCCCGGCAATTCACTGATCAACGATTTCTTGATCATTCCATAACGCGTCACCGTGAGGACACAGGTTTCTTCACCCAATTCCGATTTATTGGCAGGCAACACAAAGACGGCCGCGAGTATATCCGTATCCTGCAACGGCGACACACGATGGAACATGGAGCCGCCGCTGAGTTTCGCTGCTTCCGGGATCAGATGCGTGGCTACCGCGGCAGCCTTGCCCAGCTTGCTCACGAAATAAATGGTGTCCGTAGTTGTGGCCCTCACCAGCCAGCGCGGCGCGTCGTTGCCGGAGTGACGCGGTTCCTTGTCATCGCGTGTGCGAGAGACCACGCCATCAGAGGTCACGCCAATCCAAACTGTCTGTTTGGGCATCAGGTCGTGCGTGGTTAAGGATTTTGCGCCCTTGCCGTTCTTCTTCAAGTCAATGATCTGTGTACGGCGGCGATCACCGTAAGCGTCCTTGACCTTCAACAGTTCCTGCGCCACCACCCCGCGCATCCGCTTTGGAGATTTGAGCAGGTCGGTCAGGTCTTTGATGGTCGCGGTCACTTCCTTGTATTCGGTCTCGATCTTCCTGCGTTCGAGCGCGGCCAGCCTGCGCAACTGCAGATCGAGGATCGCGCTTGCCTGGACCTCTGTCAGCTTGAAGCGCTTCATAAGTTTCTGCCGGGCCACATCCACGTCAGAGGCCGAGCGGATGATGTTAATGACTTCGTCCAGATTCTTCAGCGCGATCAGATATCCCTCGAGGATATGCTGCCGCTGTCTGGCTTTGTCCAGATCGAATTCAGCGCGTCTTTTGATGACCGTCAGCCTGTGCTCGATGTAGACGCGCAGTGCCTGCTTCAGGGTGAGCGTGCGCGGCTCGCCATCTACCAATGCCAGCAGGTTGATGCTGAACGTGGTCTGCATGGGCGTGCGCTTGTAAAGCTCGCGCAGGACGATTTCCGGGTCGGCGTTCTTCGTCATCTCGATGACGATACGCATGCCCTGACGGTCCGATTCGTCGCGCAGATCAGAGAGACCTTCAAGGTGACCTTCCCGCGCCAGCTCAGCAATGCGCTCGATCAAACTGGACTTGTTGACCATGTACGGCAATTCGGTGACGATAATCCGGTTCTTGCCGCGTTCCATCTCCTCGACGTGAGCCTTAGCCTGGACCGTGATCCGTCCGCGCCCCGAGCCATACGCGGATTCGAGACCCTCTTCACCGGAGTCCTGAAGGATCATGCCACCCGTCGGGAAGTCGGGGCCCTGCACGAATTCCATCAAGGTCTCGACATCAATGTCATCGAGCTTTTCCCATTTCTCAAGCATGTAGACGAGCGCGTCAACGACTTCGCCCAGATTATGCGGCGGAATGGAAGTTGCCATGCCTACTGCAATGCCCGTCGCACCGTTGACCAGAAGATTCGGAATGGCAGATGGAAGGACCGAAGGTTCCAGCAATGTGTCATCGAAGTTGCCGATGAAATCCACCGTGTTTTTGTTAATATCAGCAAGGATGTCAACGGCGGGTGCAGCGAGGCGCGCTTCGGTATAGCGCATGGCCGCAGGCGGATCGCCATCCACAGAGCCAAAGTTACCCTGTCCATCCACCAGCATGGTGCGCATCGAAAAATCCTGTGCCATGCGCGCCATGGCTTCATACACAGATGAGTCGCCGTGCGGGTGATATTTGCCCAATACTTCGCCTACGATACGAGCAGACTTCTTGTAAGGTGAATCTGCCCGGATGCCCATGTCATACATCGCGTACAGGATGCGCCGCTGGACAGGTTTCATCCCATCCCGCGCATCGGGAAGTGCCCTTGCCACGATCACGGACATGGCGTAATCGAGATACGCCTGCTGCATTTCATTGTCAATATCGATTTTGCGTACTATACCCAGTTCCATAATCTATTCCTCTCGGTACCACGAAGGGCTTCAGTTCTTTTCTGCAGGTGTTTAACCGTTACTTCGCAGTAAATATAGTTTCCTTTGCTGAAAGAATGTTCTATTGCGGCGTCAATCTTACGGGGAAAGAGCGAAGGCGTCAAGTGCCGATGATAGAAGGGCAAAACTATTCACATCCCTTCCTCAGGAACAGCGTATATCTTTCTAGATGATAGAATCGACGTAAACACTATCAAGGAGGCAAGCATGAGTTCACAAGTTGATGATCTGGTTAGAATGCGGGATACGGAAACCCTATACGAGTTAATGTCTGAAGATGAGGATTGGATGATACAACTCGATGCCGCGGAGGGATTGGTCAAACTCGGTGATCGCCGGGGTTTAGACTTCGTCCTCAGCACCAAGGAAAGCGAAGACACAGAAATCCGGAGTGTTGCCAGGGAAATCCTTGACTCGCCTGCGATCAAGAGGATGATTGAGGATATCAAGGCAGAGGAAAGGCGCGAGCGCCATGGCATGGTTGAAACTGCCCGCAAGCGCCTTCAAAAAGGCAAGAAGGTTTTTCTCTATAAGATGGTTTTTCTTCCCATAGGTGAGTTGCTGGACGAAGACCCGGCCAGTGAAGGCTTTTATATCCCCGGGTTAATCAATCTTGGTTTCGAAGGCTGGGAGATGGTCAATATGATGCCGCGCCATAGTCAGCAACTCGGCGGTGCAGACCAATACCTTTCGGGCGCCTACTTCCTGCTCAAGCGCGAGGTCGCCGCGGATGAGTCCGCTGAGTTGGATGAGGTATAAACCATGCCATGACGTACGAGAGCCTTCGGTCACATCCCGAAAGCGCATTGAGACAGGTCAAGCGCTCCTCAGGATGAAAGGTCGGCAAATCAAAAGGCAGGTTTTAGGCCTGCCTTTTGTATTCCTACGGAGTCACATCGAATTTGTCGGTGAGACACTGTCCCTTTTGACCGGTATCAGAACACAGCGTCAGGTTGACGCGGAGCTGATGCCCCGTCGGGTTATATGAAAATGGCGGTCCACTGAGGAGATACGTGTCTCCGGGGGCAATGACATCCTTTGTGGTGGTTTTCAGGCAGCCATCTACATCAGTGAACCCATCGGAAAGATCCACCACCTCGACGCCAGAAACAGTATCGCGCACTGAAATGCTGACCGACTTGAATGAGATCGAGCCATTGTTCCTGATTTTGACCTCTATCCACCAGCTTGTAGTGCAGGTATCCAGGCCCGCATACGAAGCATTGAAAGATGGTGAGGGCGTCGGCGTAAGAGTTGGCGTAGGCGTGGGCGGCGGAGTATAGATCGGCAGAATAGACGTGTTGCCGCTGATGGTCGCGTAGTTGCCCCACAGCCAGCAGAAGCTCCCTGCCGCATCGGGATTGCGGATATACCAGTAGTTGCCGGTGGCGTCGCGGGCAACCACCTCTGCGCTTTCTCCCACCAGCAACGCGCCTCGATAATCGTAGACCTTGCCCGGTCCATTGCGGCAATTGGTGGCAACCGAGACGCTGATCAGGGGGACCATCGGGGTAGAGGTAAAAATGGGCGTCGGCGAAAGCGTGGTAGTGGGAGTCAGCGTTGGCGGTTCAGGCGTAAACGTGGAAGTGGATGTCGGAGGCAGAGTGGCACTGGCAGTCTCGCCAGGGGAAATCGCCGAGGCAGACTGTGCGGTCAAGGTAAAGGCTGCATATGCTGTCCGGGCAACGGACGTGCCCAGCTGGTTTGCGTCTGGTGTAGTAATGGCTGTGCTGTTGCAGGCCAGGGTGAGAATCAATAAAAGGGTTGCGAAACTCAGAATTCGACCAGGTCGCCGCATACTTCCTCCTCAACAACATGTTGATATTAACTGAGACGCTGGTACGCTAAAGCGAGTTCCCCAAATTCAATTAGAACAACTTCCAGATAAGATACCCTTTCGAGAGCCACTTGCGCTCGATGGAAATATTGTACCCCTCTTGAGCCAGCCGTTGAGCCGATGCCACGAACCACTGTCTGAGCCCAAACACCTTTGTGGCGGATGTTTCAGCGGTGCATCGTTTCCAGGCTTCAAAGAAATCATAAATGGGTTCGCCCCGCAATACATGATGGATGTAGTTTTTCGGCAGCACTGCCTGAAAATCGGTGATCTCAAAGCCCATTCGGAAGTTGGTGCTGAAAACAAGCGCCTCAAATTTCCAATTCTGGACCCCGACAGCTTGCTGTCGGTTTCCCAGAAGCGAGCTTCTGGACTCCAAAGGCCTCCTCGCCACGTTCGCCACCCAAATGCTCCCAAACGGATTCGACGTGCCCTCGATCATCAACCCACCGGGCAGGACGAATTCCGCGAGACGCTCGTAGGCAGAAGCAAAATCCCTTTCTTCATATTGACGAAGGACATTAAATGCCCGGATCAATCTCACCGATTCGCCTGCTCGTAATGGCAAGTTGAATCCGCCCAGCCGAAAATGGGTGATCTCATCCTCGAAGGGTTGCGCGGCCGCAACGCGTTCCGGGTCAATTTCAACGCCGAGGATCGGAAGATTGGGGTTAACGCGGCGGAAGCGTGCGGCGCTCTCGAGGGTGGTACGCGCGTCAAAGCCGTAGCCGAGGTCCACATAGTGGGAACGCGCGAACAGGCCATCGGTCCGCGTGAGAAGCGATGGCTCATAGAGCAGGATGAAATTGTCGACGCGACGGAGGCGGTTCGAAGCGGTCTTGCCGCGGGTGGGAAGTCCCACTGGTTTCTTTGAAACAACGTGAGGCATGGTGGGATTATAAAAGCAGAGACGCCATTTCTGGCGTCTCCGTTTCTTGAAATTGGGTTAGTCACCCGCAGTGGTATCGGACGGTAGTTCTGTCCACTGCGAAGGGGCACCGCCGGTTTCGTCGCTGTTTTTGAAGCGGTCCGGCACGAAACCTGTGCCTGCCGGGATGAGCTTGCCGATGATCACGTTCTCTTTCAGGCCGTAGAGCGGATCGGTCGTTGAGCCGATGGCCGCCCCTGCCAGCACCTTGATGGTGTGCTGGAATGAAGAGGCCGAGAGGAACGAGTCAGTGCTGAGAGAGGCCTTCGTCACGCCAAGCAGGACCTCGCTGAATTTCGCAGGCTGCTTGCCTTCGGACAGGAGCTGCTCGTTGATCCTGCGGATCTCGAGGCGATCTACAGCGTCGCCGGGCAGATACTTGGTATCACCTGGACGGGTCACTTGCACCTTGCTCAGCATCTTGCGGATGATGACCTCGAAATGCTTGTCGTGGATGTTCTGACCCTGTGAACGGTAGACCTTCTGGACTTCAGTCAGGAGGTACATCTGGCAGGCATCGCGTCCCTGGATCTTCAAAACGCGGTGTGGGTTGAGGGAACCTTCGGTGAGAGGTTGTCCTGCTTCCACGTGCGCGCCATCCTTGATGAGCAGGCGGGCTGTGGTGGGAATCTCTTCGATCTTCTCTTCGCGCTGTTCGTAGGAAACAATCACCTTGTGTTGTTTCTTTTCAACAGCCACGCGTCCGCCGTGCTGGGCCGTGATGGTTGCCTTGTCCTTGGTAGCCAGAATATCGCCAATCTTGACTTCGGTCTCGTCCTTTGCAGCGATCTTCCAGTCCTCAGGGATTGCATATTCATCGTGCACCATCTCGGAGTGCTCGATGCGGACTTCACGCAGGTCGGCATATTTCTCAGACATGATGATGCGGACTACGCCACCGATCTCGGCGACAACTGCTTCGCCTTTCGGCATCTTTCGGGCTTCAAAGAGTTCCTCTACGCGGGGCAGACCCGTTGTAATGTCGGCGCCGCCAGCGGCCACACCGCCGGTGTGGAAGGTGCGGAGGGTCAACTGTGTGCCGGGCTCACCGATGGATTGGGCAGCCACGATACCCACTGCAGCACCCAGTTCAACCATATCGCCACGGCCCAGGTCAATGCCATAGCATTTGGCACAGATGCCGTGAGTCAGTTCACAGGTCATTGGAGAGCGGAGCTTGACCTCGGTCACGCCAGCCATTGCAATCTTGCGCGCAAGGTCATGTGTGATCTCGTCGTTGTATTCGGCAAGGACCTCACCGGTCTTGGGGTCGAGTATGCGCTCGGCCACGAGGCGGCTGTACATACGGCTAGCCATAGATTGACCAGCGACATCGTCCGCTTTGCGGATCCACACGCCTTCATGCGTACCACAATCATGTTCGTTGATGATAATGTCCTGGGCGATGTCCACGAGGCGGCGGGTCAGGTAACCAGCGTCCGCGGTGCGGAGGGCGGTATCGGCGAGGCCTTTACGAGCGCCGTGTGTCGAGATAAAGTATTCCTGCGCTGTGAGGCCTTCGCGGAAGTTGGAACGGATCGGCATCGGGATGATGCGTCCGGAAGGGTCAGCCATCAGGCCGCGCATACCTGCGAGCTGCGAAATGGTGGAGAAACCACCTTTCGTCGCGCCGGAGGTTGCCATTGTGGAGAGGTTTCCATCGGGATCCATGTGCCGCTTGACAGCATCACCAACTTTGTCAGTGGTTTCCTGCCAGATGCCGATCTCACGTTCGTTCTTTTCCTGTTCGGTCAAGAGACCACGGCGAAAGTCGCGGTTGACAACTTCAACAGATTTGAGCGCTTCATCAATGATCGCCTTGCGTTCCGGCGGGATGGAAATGTCAGCCACAGCCAGTGTGGTACCGGACCTCATTGCATACTCAAATCCAATGCCTTTGACGCGGTCAGCTACGTTGGTGGTAACTTCCTGCCCACACAGTTCGTAGACATCGGCGATCAAGTCCTTCACACCGCCTTTGTCAAGTTTCTCATTGATGAACTGCACCTGCTCCGGCAGGACACGGTTGAACAGCACACGGCCAACAGTCGTATCGATCACGCGCACTTCCGGCTGGGGCAGCCGATCACCTTTGTCGTTATACCAGGTCTTCGCCTGCAGTTTGATTTCGGTGTGGACTTCAACCTGGCCAAGGGCATAAGCGAGTTCGACATCGTCAAAGTCAGAAAAAGCGCGTCCATCGCCTCGGTGGGCAGCTTTCTGCGCCATGGTGAGGTAGTACACACCAAGCACCATATCCTTGGAAGGCGAAATGATCGGCTCACCGTCTGCGGGTTTGAGCAGATTCTTGGAAGCCAGCATCAATTCACGGGCTTCCTGCACCGCCTTCTGGGAAAGCGGGACGTGCACAGCCATCTGGTCACCGTCGAAGTCCGCGTTGAAAGCAGTAGTAACCAGCGGATGCAGTTGGATCGCGGAACCTTCGATCAGGATCGGCTCAAATGCCTGGATGCCCAGACGGTGCAGAGTCGGTGCACGATTCAACAAGACAGGGCGTTCACCGATCACGCTCTCGAGCGCTTCCCAGACTTCCGGCCTGTTGCGCTCGATCAAACGCCGCGCACCTTTGACATTCGCTGCATAATTATTCTGCACGAGACGCGCGATCACGAACGGGCGATAAAGCTCCAGGGCCATGGTCTTGGGCAGACCGCATTGATTGAGTTTCAACTGCGGACCTACCACGATCACAGAGCGGCCGGAGTAGTCCACGCGCTTGCCCAACAGGTTACGGCGGAAGCGTCCCTTCTTGCCTTTGAGCATATCGCTCAAGGACTTGAGTTCGCGGCGTCCACGGCGGGAGAGCGCCTTGCCGCGCTGTGAATTGTCGATCAGGCTGTCAACAGCTTCCTGCAACATACGCTTCTCATTGCGGATGATGACATCCGGTGCGCCAAGTTCGAGCAGTCTCTTCAGGCGGTTGTTGCGATTGATCACGCGGCGATAAAGATCATTGAGGTCAGATGTAGCGAAGCGGCCGCCATCCAGCTGAACCATCGGGCGCAGATCCGGAGGAATGACAGGGAGGACAGTTAATACCATCCATTCGGGACGATTGCCGGAACGACGGAAGGCTTCGACTACTTTCAAACGAGTCGTGGCCTTTTTGCGCTTCTGCTTACTCTTGGTCGTACGGACCTCATGCCACAGTTCAGTCGAAAGCCGATCGAGGTCAAGGCGGCCGAGAATATCAAAGAAGGCCTCAGCGCCCATATCGGCGCGGAAGACCTGTCCCCAGCGCTGCTTCAGCTCGCGGTAGCGCATTTCGCTGATAAATGTGAAGGGGCGAAGCTCCAACAGTTCATCACGCATGCGCGAGGATTGATTCGAAGAAGCGGATGTCTGATTCTCTAATTCGCTTCGCAGCGCTTCCATCTCCTGGTCAGCCTGCGCTTTGATGGTGGCGGCCCGGGTTTTCAGTTCGTCCAGTTCGTGCTGCTTCTTGTCCTTTAGTTCGTTCTCAAGGGTTTCGAGTTTTTGCTGTGCGCTCTTCTGCACATGCGTGATGTGCTTGGAATTGACTTTATCGCCGGTATCGAGAATCTTCTCACCGGTCAATTCAAAGACGACCGCCTTCTTGGCGGCTTCACCCATCTGGCCCTGGAGCAGCTTCTCCAGCTTCTGGCCTTCCTTGATGATCGGGTCCATTTCCTCGGCGATCTTCTCGTCATATTCCTGCTCGAGGGCGGAGCGTTTCTGCGTCAGCTCATTCAGCGTATGGTCGCGCTTGGTCTTGATCTCGGCGATCTTGGCGTTGACCTCGGCCGCCTGCTCGCGCTCGGAAACGGAGATTTCATCTTCAAGACGCTGCAGCGCTTTCTTGCGCGCTTCTTCATCCACGTAGGTCACAATGTATTGAGCGAAATACAGCACGCGGTCCAGGTTGCGGCGCGAGATATCGAGCAGCATTCCCAATTGTGAGGGGATGCGGCGCGTATACCAGATATGTGCGACCGGGGTGGCAAGCGTGATGTGTCCCATGCGTTCGCGGCGGACCGCGGCGCGCGTCACTTCCACGCCGCATTTATCGCAGATGATGCCTTTATAGCGCGGGTTCTTGTATTTGCCGCAATAGCATTGCCAGTCACGGGTGGGGCCAAAGATGGCCTCGCAGAATAATCCATCCTTCTCCGGTCGCAGGCGGCGATAGTTAATGGTCTCGGGCTTTAATACTTCACCATACGACCACGAAAGGATCGTCTCCGGCGAAGCCAGGCTGATACGGAGTGCGGTCAGTCCTTTAGTTTCCACTGGTCCTCTCCTAGTACAACAGATAATTTGCGCTCCGAGCCTTGGCTCTATATGGCGTATAGTCGGCACATATCAGAGACAAACAAAGGCAAGCGCTTTGAGAGCATTCTCTCAAGCGCTTGCTGGTTTTTGCTCGGTTTTCTACATCCAACAACAAAAAGATTATACGCGGAATTAGATGAAAGTCAAGCAATTTTTTATTAGAGTTGTAGAAGAAGTCATCGCACTTCTTCGCTATGCGCAGTTTTTAGCTGCGCTTCAGATCTACTTGGGGCGGATCTTGTTTCGACGGTTTATTCAAACTTCAGCAGTTCCAAAATATCGGCCAGAGCGGCACCGAACAGCTCATGCTGGATTTCTTCGCTGGCAACATAAGGACCGCCAAATGAACCGTCTCCATAAACCTCTCGCGCAGTTTTCGCATCCATGATAGCGCTGGGTACGCGTGGCGGCACTTTCGGCTCAGCTGGCATCTCCCCCACAATGGTGAAGGGAAAAGCCTCCAGCCAATTTGCATGAGTCGGTTTGAGATTATGGTGGATGGCAACTGCTTCGATGGAATGAGACAGCCACCAGTCGTACCAATTCAGACGAAGCCCAGGCAGATCTGTGTTCACCGCGTGAAGATGATTCTTGACCGGTGAATTTCCACCATGTCCATTCACGATCAAAATACGCCTAAAGCCATGACGATACGCAGAACGGATAATATCTTCAACTACACCGACCATACTGGGAACAGTCAAGCTGAGAGTGCCGGGATAATCGAGGAAATAGGGCGAGATGCCAAAGTTGAGTGGCGGTGCGATCAGGACACCTGTTTGCTGCGAGGCAGCGTCGGCAAGTGCAAGCGGGATTCTTATATCCGTCAACATGCTCAAATACGCATGTTGTTCACAAGCGCCCAGAAGCAGCATGAGGCGATCCTCACGTTTGAGATATTCTTCAACATCCATCCAATTGAGATCTTCGAGGCGCATCCTATATTTCCTGTCACTAAGGAGTCGGTGTCTCTGTTGGTGTTTCAGATGGGAAAGGCGTCAACGTGGGTGTTTCGGTTGGGATCTCGGTCGGCGCCTCCAAAGTAGGCGGGAACGCGGTCGCTGTCGGCGTAGGAGGAGCCGGGGTGGGCGGCAGCCCAATGGTCAAATGGATACTTTTCTCGACTTCGGTCTTATCGCCAATCACAGTCAATTTCAGGGTCACGGTCCCGTTCGCGATGCTCGACAAGTCCCATGTGTACAGCGGACCATTTTTGACCGGCACCTGACTTTCAGTTAACAAAGCCCATGATCCGGGATTGTCGCCAAAGCCGTATTCCAGCCTCCAGCTTTTGAACGCACCATCGGCATAGGCCGTGCCAATGATGTTGAACGTCGGCGAGGAGATGACCTGTCCCTCCGTGAGAGCAAAATCAAGCACCGCCTGCGGATCCCCCGCCGTACATTCACGGTCGGGAGCATAGTATGGATTACGCGGCAGGCCCATCTGGTCGAGCCAGTCGCGGCCCGGGCCAGTTTCAAGCCACTTGCGCGCCCACTTATCTGTAACATTCAAAACGTCAACATCCTCCGCGGGTCCTTTGCACTGATCCGATGCCTGCAGCCCGGTCCAGAGATCGATCTTGATATGACGTACCAGATCCTGCGAGGCCGGAAGAGGCGGTTGATCCGCCGCGAAGATTTCAGTGTACTGCCCACTTTTACACCAGGGCGATGGCTCAGTGCCGGAGAGGGAACAAACAACGCGGTCAATGATGCCGGGCGGACGACTGAACGGTGTGGGATTGCCGCCCGTCACATAAGGAACCGCATACTCCATGAACTGGGACCAGATGGGAGCTGCGCCGCTCAAGCCTGTCGTGTTGACCATGGGTGTGTAATCTGCGTTGCCGACCCAGACACCGGTGACAAGATCGGGTGTGTAACCAAGCGTCCAGTTATCGCGGAAGTCGTTGGTCGTACCCGTCTTGGCGGCAACCGGGAAGGAAAGATTGAGCATCGAATTCGTGCCGAACATCCAGGAGCGCGCGTTGTTATCGGAAAGAATGGACGAGATCAGATAGGCATGTTCCGGGCGGATGACCTGTTCACCGGGCTGCGGCTGGTATTCGTACACCACTTTACCGGAATAGTCCGTGATTTTGAGGATCGCAACCGGAGGCACGCGCTTACCAGCATTGGCAAAGACTGAATACGCAGAGGTCAATTCAAGCAAGCTGACATCGCCGCCGCCGAGGGTGAGAGACAAGCCATAATCATCACGCGTAAGCGAAGTAATGCCGAGGCGCTTCGCCATCGCAATCATGCCATCCGGCTGAGGCGTATTCGGGTCATCATAGATTCCGACGAATTGGAGGGTTTTCACCGCGGGAATATTGAACGAATTCGCGAGCGCAACACGGACGGTGACCGGGCCGTGGAATTTGCCATCATAGTTTACCGGTATATAGGGTTCGCGCGTGTCATTTGGGTCGCCAGAAGGCGGGAACTCGCTGGGCACGTCCCAGATCAGCGTGGAGGGTGTCCAACCCTTTTCGAACGCGGCCACATAGTTGATCGGTTTGATAGATGAACCAGGCTGACGTGTGGGACTGTCGGCCATGTTGATCTGGCCGGCAATGGCATCGTTGTAAAAATCCGGTGAACCGACCATCGCCAGGATCTCGCCCGTGGATGGACGAATGGCAACCAGCGCGCCGTTATGTGCGTTCTTATCTGCCATCGAGGCGATTTGATCGGTGACGAGTTGCTGGGCCTGATCCTGCAAAGTCGGGTCCAGTGTTGTGTAGACCGTGAAGCCAGAACGATAGATCGTCTGCGCGTCGTACTGCTCTTCCAACTGTTCGCGCACAAAATTGACCCAGTGAGGATAGCGCGCGTCGAACGATGGCGGACGGAAGGTATAGGCTTTCATCGCATTGGCGGCATCAGTGGCCGCAACAGGGTCCACGCAGACCGGCGAGTCACTGTTGCTGACGTGAATACAGTTTTGTGACTGGCTCAACTCGAACATCAACACCAACACTTGCTGCTGGCGGATCAAGGTCACTTCGGGATTGGTGTAAATATCGTAGACTGCAGGAGATTGAGGCAGGCCGGCCAGGAAGGAGGCCTCTGCCAGCGTCAGGTCCTTGGCGTTTTTCCCGAAATAAGTCTCTGAAGCCGCTTCCACGCCATACGCAAGGTTGCCATAATAGATTTCATTAAGATACAACTCAAGGATTTGATTCTTGGTATAACGGCGTGTAATCTCAGCCGCCAGGATGATCTCGCGTGCTTTGCGGGAGTAGGTCCGCTGGGCGCGTTCTTCGGGCGAAAGCAATAACGCGCGCGCCAGTTGCTGCGTGATCGTGGAGGCACCAGAGACCGTGCCGCCGCTGCGATAGTTTTGCCAGAGCGCGCGCACCATGGCCCAAAAGTCAAAACCGGGGTGTGAGTAAAAATCCTTGTCTTCTGTCGCAATCGTCGCTGCGACCAAATTGGGAGAGATATTTTCGAGTGGAATGTAAGTGCGGCGGCCCGCAGTGGGATCGAGGATTTCGTACAGAACCTGCCCGTTACGGTCGAGGATACGCGTCGTCTCGAATTGAGAGGCGTGATTCTGCAGATCGTTGATATCCGGCAGGGTGCGGGCAATCGAATAATACTGGAGCAGGAGATAAGACCCGGCGCACAGGGCGATCACAACGAAGACAAACGTCAGCGCGATCAAAGTGCGGAGGATGCAGCCCATATTTCCACGCCACTTAAGATTTGCAAACCAATTTCTGAAAGTATCCAGAAAAGAGACTGGTGGCGGCGGAGGCGGCTGACTCACCCGCGTGGCGGCGAGTCGCCTGTCCGTAGTGGGTTCGTAAGCTGCACGTGTGACACGCGTACCATCCAGGTCGATCTCATTCACGCGGCGCGGCAGCGGCATATTATCTTTGTCGAGAGCAGGATGTGCCAGGGGAACGGAATCAGATTTTCGCGGAGGGGTAGGCGTGACGGAATTTCCATCAGTCCGGGTCTCTTCTTCAGATTTCAGTATTCTACGAATCCGGTCAGTATCATCACTATTATTGTTCATCATTCATTACACAATCTATTCGCGTCGAGCGGAGGTTTTCGTGTTCGTCGAGACCGCAGTCGAGACGTGCGCTTCGATTTCGTTACACTCCGCTCAGCGCGAAGATAATCAGGATGGCTTGCTGAGCACAAGCAAGTTCAGCAGACCGCGCTGGCATACTTCATCGTTCTGATTGCGAGCCTCCACCTGTGCCGTGAGCGCGCCGGCGCCGATGCGAGGCAGAGCCTTGATCTCTGTAATCCTTAAAACTGCATGAACTGTATCACCGATAAAGTATGGTTTAACGAACTTCCATTCGTTGATCTCGCGGAAAGCCAGCACGGTACCTTCGAGCTTGCCTGTCCGCATAATCAGGCCGACGGCAATGGATAACCCCAGGAGACCATGCGCGATGCGCTGACCAAACTGGGTCCTCCTGCTGAATTCGGCGTCAGTATGGATCTGGTTGTAGTCACCGGTGAGACCGGCAAAGGTAAAAATCGCATCTTCGCTGAGCGTGCGTCCAACAGTTTCGATTGTTTGACCAACAGAAAATTCCTCGAAATAAAGGCCGGTCATGTTTGTCTCCTCGTCTTTGTATGCTCTCCGCGGCGGATGGAGCTAATCATGAAATTATACCCTTTGACCTCCTGACCTTCTGACCGTACAATATATCCATGCGCGAATGGTCTCTTGATCCCGGCGACCCGCTGTATCTCACGCTTGCGGCGGATGCACGCCTCAGCAAACCGGATTACGTGAATGACCACATTTGGGAGGTGGAGCTAGGCGCATCCGAACCAGCTGCTGTCGGCTTAAACACAACCTTTGGTCTACGGGCACGCTCGATGCGTTTGTTCCTTTCCTTTACAGAGGATGACATCACCGTTGTAGATCCAAAGTCATTTGTCACAAAACCGCGGCTGCGCCGCTTCTATCCAAACCTCGCAACGCTGGATTTTGTTCCCATTGAAAACCTGTCTGTCACTGCTGAATTCTGGGTCCCTGAATCCCATGCAGTGGCGGGGCGTGTGGCGCTCACCAACCGCGGCACCTCCACCCGGCAGATCCGGCTGGAGGTGTGCAGTCTGCTGGCTCCGCTCGATGGACAACCGCTCACGGCAACTCAACAACAACTCGTCAACATCCTTGCCGGACAGACAACCGGATTGATCCCCGTCATCTTTATGACCGGTGGCCCCAAACACGGACTCGGCCCCCATCCCTCGCTCATGCTGGAACTGGAGCTGGGGCCTGGTGCGACGCGCCAGATCACCTTTTCAGAGGCCGCGCTCGGAAGCATCCCTGACTCGTTTGAGCTGGCCCGGCATACAGCCGCACGGGCATGGGAGGCCGAACGCGCCCGCATCGAAATGCTCGATGCCGCGCAAGTGATCGACATCCGCACCGGCGATACAGACTGGGACGCCGCGCTGGCTTTCAGCCAGAAGGCAGCGTTCAATCTCTTCTTTGCCGGGAGCAGTGGGCTGAAGAATCCATCTTTCGTGCTGGCGCGGCATCCCGACCATGGTTTTTCCCGCAAAGGGGATGGCACAGACTACTCACCCGCCTGGAATGGTCAATCGCCGTTGGAAAGCTATTACATTTCCAGCATCCTGCACGGCGCGCCTCAGTTCATGAAAGGGTTGCTTGTCAACTTCCTTACAGCGCAGACTGAGAATGGCGAAATTGACCATAAACCCGGCATCGCCGGTCAGCGCGCCAAACTGCTTGCAGCTCCCATGCTGGCAAGCTTCACGTGGAAATATTATCAAGCCACGAACGATGAGCCTTTCCTTGCAGAAAACTATTTAAAGCTGATGAAATTCTTCTGGTCATGGTTCTCGCCGGCACATGACCGCAATCGCGACGGCATCCCCGAATGGGATCACATCCTTCAGACCGGTTTTGAGGACAATCCGATTTTCGATGTGTGGCATCCCTGGTCCCAGGGGTTGAACATCTCTCTGGTCCATAGCCCGGCCCTGGAAGCGATGTTGTATCGTGAAGCGCAAAGCCTGGCAAAGATCGCCCGGAAACTCAATAAGCCGGATGAAGAAACTGCGCTGATCCAGGCACAGGCCGAAAAGCTCAAAGCGTCCATCGAAGCAAGCTGGAATGCACGCAATGGCTTTTATGCCTATCGTGACCGCGAGACAGGCATCATGCAGGAAGGCAAAGATCTCGCGAAACGAAAGGGACCAGGCAGTATGCGCCCAAATTTTGCGTCCGAGACGCCGGTCCGCCTGTTGATCGAAGTCCAGACCAAAAGTCCCGCGGTGAAGCGGCCTGAAGTGGAGATCAGCGAGTTCGTAAAACGCACTGATGGGAATATGGAGCTGATCGAGAGCCACCAATTCCAGTGGCACAGCGGCGGACTGGTTGCCACAAGTCAGAAAGTCTTCACGCGCATCAGCCGCATCACGGTCACTGGCGTCGAAGCGGATGACCGCGTGATCGGGCGGATCGTGGATATGACCGGCGAGGATCTGACTCTTGCGCTTCCGCTTTGGGGAGGTGTGTCCGATATTCAGCATGCGCAGGTAATGATCGGACGCTCGCTTCTGGACGCGGGACGATTCGACCGCCCCTTTGGATTTCCATCCGTGCCGCTTCCGCCCGACCCGGAGGCGGATACCGTTTCGATGAGCGTTAATCTCCCCTGGAACGCGCTGATCGGAGAAGGACTGCTCGCCTACGGTTTTCGCGTTGAAGCCGCGCGCCTGACCGCGCACTTGATGAACGCGGTCATCCAAAACCTGAAACAAAATGGGGCATTCTTTCAACGCTATCATGCCGAAAAAGGGACTGGCATCGGCGAACACAACTCCCTGCATGGACTTGCGCCTGTGGGCCTGTTTATGGAAACGCTCGGCGTTAGAATCCTCTCCGGCCGTAAGGTGCAGCTGGAAGGCAAAAACATTTT
>JAKOVF010000191.1 GCA_029782225.1 Chloroflexota bacterium
TTTTATGGAATTGATCACCCAGCGCACCACGCTCTCGACGGGTGTGGTCAAGAACGTGCAGGAAAGTGAAGTGGAAACACTTGCAGGCCTGCTCCGCGAGGGGCGTCCCGTCCATACCGGCATCGCCATTTTCACCCCCACCATTGACCTGGAAGGCAATCTGAGCGTGAGCGTGCGCGTAGATAAGCGCATCCTTGCGGCGCTCAATGTCCCGGGTTCCTTTACGGGCAAGATCAACAATAGCACCAACATCGGCAAGACCACCCAGGAGATCGCTGACCTGTGGAATGCCGAAAACCCCGGTAACCTGATCGATCTGGGGACAGCGCCCGAAGGATAATCATCGTTTTCATCTCCCTGCCTGTATGAAAGACGGCTTAATCACACGGTTAAGCCGTCTTTTTATGATTCCAAAGGTGACTGTCCCTTCAGAATCCGAACAAATGACAGTCACCTGCTTTTGTTGAAATGCTTTTGCACTTGCCCGATCAGTGGTTTTCTTGTATGCTTATGATCACAATGAGATCTGGGAATCGAACATTGGGAACAGGATGAAATTTGCTCATGACAGCACCTGACGTTGTAAAAAGCCTTACAGCACGCTTCGCGGAGCACCGTGACGCCTATCGTTCAGGAAGATACAATGAGACGCAGTTGCGGAGAGAGTTCCTGGACCCTTTCTTTGAAGCGCTGGGCTGGGACATTTTCAACAAGCAGAACTATGCCGAGATGTACAAGGATGTCATTCACGAAGACAGCCTTGAGATCGAGGGGGAGAACAAAGCGCCTGATTATGCCTTCCGCATCGGGGGAACGCGCAAGTTCTTTGTGGAAGCCAAGAAGCCATCCGTAAATATCGAATCGAACATCCATCCAGCCTTTCAACTCAGGCGCTATGCCTGGTCGGCCAGGCTGCCTTTATCCATCCTGACCGACTTCGAGGAGTTCGCGGTGTATGACTGCCGCGTGAAGCCCGATAAAACGGACAAGGCTGCGACGGGCCGCGTGATGCTGCTCTCGTACAGAGATTACGTCGAAAGGTGGGATGAGATTGCGGCCCGTTTCTCGCGGGACGCAGTGTTGAAAGGCGCCTTTGATGAGTTTGCCGAAGGGTTGAAAGGCAGGAAAGGCACAACTGAGGTAGATGACGCTTTCCTGGCAGAGATCGAACGCTGGCGCGAACTGCTGGCCAAAAATATTGCTTTGCGCAACCCGAATTTGAGTGTGCGCGAGCTGAATTACGCTGTGCAGATAACGATTGACCGCATCGTCTTCTTGCGGATCTGTGAAGATCGAGGGGTGGAGCGTGACGAGCAGTTGAAGGAGATCGCCCTGACCCCCACCGCCCCTCCTTCCAGTCGGGGCACCTCCCCCAAATCCGACGAACCCCAGTCGGATTTGGGGGAGGCCGGGAGGGGGTCCATTTACCCGGCCCTGTGCCAGTTCTTCCAAAAAGCGGATGCGCGTTACAACTCCGGCCTGTTCCATTTCAAAGAGGAGAAAAATCAGTCGAGCGCAGCAGACGGCCTGACCCTGAGTCTGAGCGTGGACGATAGAGTCCTGAAACCGATCCTC
>JAKOVF010000193.1 GCA_029782225.1 Chloroflexota bacterium
CGCATATACCTTTGCATTCTTTGCTTTCTTTATTAACAATTCACCAATTTGTGGGTTTATCTCATAACAGGTGTGGGGGCGTCCGCCCGCACTCCTGTTCTCGGGCTTTTCCCAGTTTTCATAATCTATATATGGTTAATGTCTATCCGCAAAAAAGAAAGGCCGCTTTCTTCCTTGCATCTGCTCTACGCCCGGTAAAACTAGTATAGCGCGCTATTTGACGCGCCACCATAACAAAATACTTGCGAGCAGGGCCAGTGATGAGCCAAACAGGAACGGCGCGGCTGGACCAAAGCCGGTCCATGCCCCGACGCCCTGCCAGAGCAGCCCCGCGATGAGTGAGGCTGGCAGGGCAGTGATGCCGATGGCGGCGTTGAACAGCCCATATGCGGTGCCCCGCTGCGCATCCGGCACCAGATCTGCTACCAGCGCCTTGGCGACGCCTTCCGTGGCCGCGTAATAGACTCCGTACAGGCCGAAAAGCGTCCAGATCTGCCAGCCCGCGCTCGCCAGGGCAAACCCAAGGTAGACCAGCCCGTAGGCTAGCCAGCCCCCGACGATTAATGTGCGCCGTCCAATTCGGTCTGAGAGTGCGCCAAGCGGCCCTGAAAGGACCGTGTAAATGGCGGTAAAGGTCATCAACATGAACATCGTCTGGAGGACAGTCAGGCCGCGCTCCTGAGCTCGCAAGATGATGAAGGAATCGGATGAATTCCCCAGGGTGAAGAGCACCACGATAAACAGGAACGCTTTGAAACGGGAATTCATTCCGCTTAAGGACAAACGAATCCCGCTGGACTTCTGGCCTGCTCCCGTTCCCCCTGCTTTCGGCGCCACCTCCCTGGCTCCCGCTGCCAAAACAATGACTCCCAGTATGGCCGGGATGATGCTCACCAGCACTGCCAGCCTGAATGTCTGCGGGATGAGCAGGTTTCCGTTGGCTTCTGTGAGCCAGATGATGAGGGCCGCGATGCCGATCCCAAGGAACGCGCCGGCAGTATCCCCCGCGCGGTGCAGTCCAAATGCCAGCCCGCGTGCTTCTGACTGTGTACTCGCCGCGACCAATGCATCCCGCGGCGCGGTGCGGATGCCCTTGCCCGCCCGGTCACTAAACCGTACAGCCATCACCCAGCCCCAGGAGTTCGCAAAGTACAGGAAGGGCTTGGCAATGGTTGAAATGGCATAGCCGATGACAGCCAGCCACTTCCGCTCCCCCAGCTTGTCGGAAAGAGCGCCAGAATAGATTTTCAACAGGCTCGCCGTTGTTTCCGCCACACCGTCGATCAGACCGATAACGGCGGTCCTCACCCCCAGCACATTGGCCAGGAACAGCGGAATCAGGTACACAAGCATCTCGGAAGAGATGTCTGTGAGAAAGGAGGTGGCTGTCACAACCCAGATATTTGGATGAAGTTTTCGCAGCGATGATTTTTGCATGGATCCTTCTTCTGGTGGTCGAGTAGACATGAGCATTCTTTGCGAGTGTCGTATCGAGACCAGCAGTCTCAAGAAATATTATGTTTCCATGTTACGCGTTGGTCTCGACGCCTGCACTTGCGTGCTGGTGCAAGTGTTTGCCCCGACTTTCAAGGGCTACTCGACCCACGGATTACTCTTGAAAAACAAATTGCAGGCTGAAACTTACGCCTCAACCTGCAATAGATTCAAATTGCTTTACTTCTCTGCCTCTTAAGCTTCTTCTTCAACCATCTGTTCATACAACGCATGTAAATTCCGCTGATGCAACGTCTGTGCGAGGCCGCCCAGGTAAACCCTGCTCTTGCCGCACGACTCAATACTGATACTATCCAGATACTCATCGGCCGCTTTGCGCCGCGTCGCGCCCTTTACCATCTTTTTGATGCAAGCCAGATAGTTCAGATTTTCCTTCACGGCGGCGTCGATCTCGCCGCGCAGGATAATGTCACCGTGTCCCTGGATGATGTTTTCCAGGCCCATGCGCCCGATCTTCTTGACGGAGGCGATCATGTCGTCCACGTCACCGTCGACCACAAGAGGCAGCGGCATGAATGCATCCCCCGCAAATAACACGCGGTCTTCTTCCACCAGCACTGCGATTCCATCATCACTGTGACCAAAGGCCGGGAAGATCGTCAAATTCTTCTTGCCCACGCGCAATGTCAGCTCACCGGAATCAAAGGTCATGTGCGGCGGGACGATCTTGACCTGTCTCAGATTCGCGTTCTGTCTGCGTGCGTTCTCAAGGGACGGCCTCCCATATTCAAGCAGCAGCTCTCGGCAGCGCGCATGGCCAATCACGGTCGCGCCAGGAAAGAAGCAATTGCCCCACGTGTGATCTGCATGATAGTGGGTGTTGATGACATAACGCGCCTGCACCCCCAGCTCATGCTCTATGAATTCACGCATACCCAATGTTTCTTCCGGCAGAGCAAGAGTATCGATTACCACTGCCCACTGCGGGCCCACAATCACACCCGCGGTGACCTGCGCATAAACTTCGCTCTGAAACCAGAAGACATTCTCCGAAACTCGTTCACGATGCATTTCTTACCCTCACAAATAGATTACTTCCTTAATAGCATAAAAAATGCATAATTTCAAGTTGTATAGACATATAATTGGCCAATGAATAGCCTGAATACCCGAACAACATGAAGATATAGGGTAAAAGGGGCGAATTTCAGCCGCTTTTACCCGTCAATTTAAAGCGGTTCGGGTACCAGGGGGTGACTTGCACCTGTATACCTAAAGTGATAAACTCGGTGCAAATGGCTGTCGATATTCTTGTGGTCACCCCATCAACCAGCTTTGGAGAATCCGTCCGCCAGGCACTGGAGACGACGGATGCTTATCGCATCCACGTGGTAAACAACAAGGCCTCGGCTGTTGTACGTGCTGATGAGCACTCCACCCAGCTTGCCTTGCTGGATCTTGCGCTGGGCACGAGTTGGGTGGTTGAGATCGGTCAGGCCTTGCGCACGATTCGTCCGCAGATCAATCTGGTCGTTCTCTGCGACGACAGTGCAACCCCTCCAACGCTCGACGCCATTCGCCCCTGGACTCTGGTCCGGAAACCATTCCGTGCGGCAGAGCTCATGAAAAGTCTTAATCAATCCACTTCCAGTACCCCCCTGGCGGCCGTCGCCTCCGATACCCCTGCCTGGCTGGGTGATGTCACCAGAGCTGCGCAGCATCTCACCCGCCTCACGCTTGAATCTTCTGCGCAGGCAGCGCTGATCACACGCCGAAATGACCTGTGGGCCTATGCGGGTGGACTCTCGCAGAGCGCGGCCCAGGAAGTGGCTCAGAGTGTGACGCGTAACTGGGATGGACAAAAAGGCTCTGACCTCCTGCGCTTTATCCGCCTCGAAAGCACGAAAGCCGAGCATATGCTCTATGCCACCCGCCTCGGCGCGGACGTGGTACTGGCTCTCGTTTTCGATGCAGAGACTCCCTTCAGCACAATCCGCACGCAAGCCAACGCGCTCGTGACCAATCTCGGCAACGAACGCCCGGATGCCCAGATCAAGACCCGCCCGATTCCGAATCTGATGAACGAATTTCCGGCGGATCAATTGGATGAGGACGAAGAGGTGGAGATTCCGCCGATCTCGGATATTCTTACGAATATACCGGCGCCCAATCCTTCCGCGTCCATGCGCGACACTTCGCTGAGTGCCGGTGACGAGCTGCCGCTCACCAGGGAAAAATTCGACCCGGCTGTTGGTGAAACTCGTATTTCGAAAGCGCTCTCGAACGCTACAGCGTTTAGCCGTGAGCCGTCTCCCGCCATCCCGCTGAATCACCTGGTTACGTCCGATCCACATACGAGTCCAGATCAGACCGTGATGACCCAGGCTCAGTTGGACTCGGTCGAAGTCACGGCACCCTCAAAATCACGGCGGCGTCCTGAAACGCCAGTTGCCAGACCCGCACCAGGAGAATTGGATGTGACACGACCCGGCCCAACCACGGAGGCGGCGCGTAAGATCCAACTCGAACCCACAACAGCAGGTCTTTATCATCTCACATATGCCTGTCTGCTCGTGCCGCGCTTCTCCTCGCATTACCTGACCGGCGATCTAGCGGATGCGCTTTCAGAGTGGCTCCCCAACATCTGTGTGGCCTTTGGATGGCGACTCGAATTTCTGGCTGTACGACCGGAATACCTGCAATGGGTTGTGAATGTCCAGCCGAACACATCCCCCGGCTATCTCATGCGCATCATGCGCCAGCAAACTTCAGAAAAAGTCTTTTCCGATTTCACGCGGCTCAAGAAAGAGAATCCCTCCGGTGATTTCTGGGCGCCGGGCTATCTCATCATGGGCGGGACACAGCCCCATCCGCCGCAGCTCGTGCGTGATTACATCCGCCAGACCCGCCAGCGCCAGGGACAAGAATCCCCACCTCGCGGTAACTGAAATGGAAATTGTGAAGCGCAGAGTATAATTAGCTCTGCGCTTTTTATTTTGCAGTGAATCCGTTGGTCGAGTAGCCCTGTGTAAGTCGGGGCGTATCGAGACTAACAATTAACATACAAACATAAGAGTTCTTAAAACGTGTGGCCTCGATACGCCTTCGGCTGTCGCCTCAGGCTACTCGACCACCGGTTCCCCACCGACCAATGTTCACTGACAACTGATAACTGGATTCACATGCCCCCCACACTTTATCTAATTGATGGACACGCTCTCGCATATCGCATGTATTTCGCGCTCACGGCTGGAGCATCCAGCCAGCGCTGGAAAACATCCACAGGGGAACCCACCGCCGGCACGTATGGCTTCGCGCGTGAATTGATCCGCGTGCTCGAACAGGAAAAACCGGATTATCTCGCTGTCGCCTTCGATACAGGCAAGACATTCCGCGACGAAATCTTCCCGCAATACAAAGCTACGCGGGCCAAGATGCCCGATGACCTGCAACAGCAGTTCAGCCGCATCCGCCAATTGGTGGATGCCTTCAACATCCCGCGCCTTGAAATGGAAGGCTTTGAAGCGGACGATGTCCTTGGCACGGTTGCCAAGATCGCTGCCGAAAAGGGACTTGGCGTCCGCATTATCACGGGTGACCGTGACTTGCTTCAGCTTGTCAACGAGCGCACCACGGTTTATCTGGCGGGCGATGTTCAAAACTACATCACCGACGAAGATGTGATCAAAAAGCTGGGTGTTCGACCGAACCAGGTGGTGGACTATAAAGCCATCGTGGGTGACAAATCCGATAACATTCCCGGCATCGCTGGCATCGGTGAAAAGACTGCAATCTCCCTGCTCCAGCGGTTCAAAACCCTGGAAGGTATTTACTCCCACCTGGATGAGGTGGAGTCGCGCTGGAAGGGAAAGCTCGAAAGCAGTAAGGATATTGCCTTCCTGAGTTACAAACTTGCACTGATCAGGACGGATTTGAAAGTGAAATTTGACTTGGAACAGGCAAAGGTCAGCCCGGTCAATGCTGAAGCGCTCGAGGGCATCTTTCAGGAGCTGGAGTTTCGCTCTCTGCTCGCCAAAATTCCTACTCTCAGCGGACAGGCACCCGAACCGCCGGCGAAAGCTGCGCCGGCTCCCAAGCTAAAGCCCGGACAACAGATGTCCATGTTCGCGGAGGAAGCCCCACCGGTATACGCGCCCAAGGTGACTTCCAACAGCAAGGTTGTGATTGTGGATACCAGCGCGAAGCTTTCCGCCCTGGTTGAAGAACTCTCGAACGCAACGGTGATCGCCTTTGACACTGAGACAACTTCCGCGGAAGAGATAGAAGCAGAGCTGGTTGGTATCTCGCTTTCGGTGCAGGAAGGACAGGGATATTACATCCCCATCGGGCACAGGGCCGGGAGTAACCTTCCACTGAAGCAGGTGATCGAAGCGCTGAAACCGCCGTTGACCAATCCCAAGATCGGCAAGGTGGCACACAACGCTAAATATGATTACATCGTCCTTGCACGGCATGGACTGGTCATCTCGCCGGTCACCTTCGATACCATGCTGGCCGAGTTCATCGTTGATCCCGGTTCTCGCGCCCTCGGACTCAAGAACCTGGCAGCCTACCGCCTTGGGGAAGAGATGACCCACATCGAAGATCTGATCGGTAAAGGAAAAAAGCAAATCAGCATGGCGGAAGTAGCAATCGAGTCGGCTGCACCCTATGCAGTGGCCGACGCCGAGACAACCCTGCGATTGATGAAAGTGATGGAGAAGGAACTCCAGCGGGTGGGCGGCGAGAGATTGATGGCCGATATCGAAATGCCGTTGATGCCGGTCCTCGCAGACATGGAGATGACCGGTATTATGATCGATATCTCTTTCTTACAAGAGATGGGAGCCCAGATCGGCGCGCGCATGGCTGACATTGAAAAGAAGGTTTATGAGGCCGTGGGCAAGCCGTTCAACATCAACTCCACACAACAGCTCTCCGAGATCCTTTTTACCCGGCTGCGCCTGGAGCCGCCGGATAAGAATCACAAAACCGCCAGCGGACATTTCTCGACAAATGCCTTCGTGTTGGATGCGCTGCGCGGAAAACATCCTGTTGTGGATATGGTGCTTGAGCATCGTGAACTGTCAAAGCTCAAGTCAACCTATCTCGATGCACTGCCCGTCGCGGCGGACTCCGCCGGTCGTGTACATACGTCCTACAGTCAGACCGGCGCTGTGACGGGACGCATTTCTTCATCGAATCCAAACCTGCAAAACATCCCCATCCGCAGTGAGGAAGGGCGGCGCATCCGCAATGGATTTATTGCCGGCACAGGCAACACCCTGCTCTCGGTGGACTACTCGCAAATTGAACTGCGCATCGTCGCGCACATGGCCGGGGATGAGGCGATGTTAGCGGCATTCCGTGCGGGGGAAGACATCCATGCCACAACCGCGGCAGCCATCTACGGGGTCCAGAAAGATGCGGTGACCAAGAACATGCGACGCCATGCCAAGGCGATCAACTTTGGTCTGATCTATGGCATGTCCACCTTTGGTCTCAAAAACACAACCGACCTCACACTGGCTGAGGCTGAGAATTTCGTCAAAGCGTATTTTGAAAAATTCCCGGGCGTGAAAAAATATCTCGACAACACACGCAAGCTGGCCGCGCAGCAGGGATACGTGGAAACGCTGCTTGGCCGCCGCAGGTATTTCCCTGCTCTGCAGACCAAACTCAATCCTGCCATGAAGAACCGTGAAGAACGCGAAGCCATCAACTCCCCGGTGCAGGGCACCGCAGCGGACATCATGAAGATCGCGATGCTCAAGATTCCGCCTGCGCTCAAGAAAGCAGGACTGCGCGGCAAAATGCTCCTGCAGGTACATGACGAACTCGTGCTTGAATGCCCGGTGGATGAAATGAAAGAGACCGCGCGCGTGGTACAGGAAACCATGATGAATGCCTATCCCATGAGCATCCCCCTCTCGACCGAAGCTCGCTGCGGCGAAAGCTGGGGCGCCATGCAAGTGTTGGAGTGAACTGTCCTCAGCCCAACCCTTCCCTTACGGGAGAGGGATAGAGTGAGGGAAAAATCAGCGGTAGAATTGGAATACTATGCCCGGACAAGATGATGTCTTCCAAAAAGCTATGAACGAGGGCCACTCGGCGGCCTGGGATCAGGATTGGGAAAAAGCTGCCGCCGCGTATCGAAGGGCCCTGCAACAATCCCGGGACAACCCGAAGGCACTCAACAGCCTTGGTCTGGCTCTGTATCAGCTTGGAAAATTTGAAGAGGCTTTGCAAATCTACTTACAGGTTGCCAAGATCTCCCCGGAAGACCCGATCCCGATAGAAAAGGTTTCCCAGCTTTCGGAACGGCTCGGAGACCTCAAGGTTGCCGTTGACGCAGCCATGAGAGCTGGCGATCTCTTCCTCAATCAGCGCGACACCGAAAAAGCCATCGAGAACTGGGTACGCGTTACCAACGTCTACCCTGAACATGCCATTGCCCACTCGCGGCTGGCACAGGTACACGAAAAACTTGGGCACACACAACAGGCCGTTATTGAATATCTCGCGATCGCGAGCCTTTTCCAACGGGCAGGCAATGCAGAAAAAACCCACGAACTGGTGGAGAAGGCCTGTCAGATCATGCCCCAGAGCATGGAAGCCCGACAGGCGCAGGCTCTCCTGCGGACCGGGCAGCTTCTGCCCAAGCCTGTAAGAGGCAAGGGCGGGACCGGCCCGATTCGCATGGCCCAGGTCCGACAATTGCAGCCGGCACAAAAAACCGCCTCCGGGCTGGACCCGATCGCTGAAGCGCGTCAAAAAGCATTGACCCAACTGGCAGAGCTTCTCTTTGAATATTCGGATGAAAGTCCCGCTGCACAGGAACGCCGCGGTCTCGCAGCCATCGTCCGTGGGACGGGTCAGCTTGCCATGCAAAACGCCGAGCAGACCAAAGTGGTACTGCACCTGGGTCTCGCCATCGACGCGCAGACCAAAGGCAAGGATGCGCAAGCCGCGGAAGAACTGGAGCGCGCCCTCGAGGCAGGCTTCAAGCATCCCTCTCTTTATTTCGATCTTGGACTGCTGCGCGCCCGAACTGAACGGCTCGAAAGCGCGGTCCGCTTCCTGCAGAATTCGGTCAAACACGTAGATTACTCGCTGGGCACGCGGCTCCTGCTTGGGGATATTCATTTTCAGAAACGAAAGTTCAAAGATGCTGCGCTGGAATATCTCGAAGCACTGAAACAGGCTGATTCGATCACGGTCCCGGCCGATCAGTCCGACGAGCTGCGCCAGTTGTATGAGCCGATGATCGAGATGCAGCAGCATCAAACGGATGACGAGATTCACAAGCGGCTCTGTGAGAATGTCCGTAACCTGCTGGTCCGGCCGGACTGGCGCGAGCAGCTACAGCGCACCCGGGAACAAATGCCGAAACAGGAAGGCGAGATGCCGGTGCCGCTGGCTGAAGTCATCCTGCAGGCCCAGTCCAGCTCAGTGCTTGAGTCGATCAACATTATCAACCAACTGGCGCGCAGAGGTTCACTGCGCTCCGCCATGGACGAGGCCTACGACGCTGTGCATCACGCGCCCACCTACCTGCCTCTACATACATTGATGGGTGACCTACTCGTACAGGATAATCGCCCGCAGGATGCTATTGCCAAATACAGTGTGGTGGCACACGCCTATAGCGTCCGCGGGGAAGTCGCCCAGGCAACGAAACTTCTGCGCCGCATTATCCAGCTCGCGCCAATGGATATGGTCGCTCGTACGAAACTGATCGATCAGTTAGTCGCGCGCGGTCAGATCGACGAAGCCATCAACGAATACCTTGAACTTGCTGATATCTATTATCGTCTCGCCGAACTCGACATGGCACGCAAGACGTACACCACCGCCCTGCGCGTGGTCCAGCAAAGCAATGCCAGCCGTGACTGGAATGTGCACATCCTGCAGCGTATGGCCGATATTGACCTTCAGCGTTTGAACTGGAAACAGGCCCTGCGCGTCTTCGAGCAGATCCGCACCCTTCGCCCGGATGATGACGGGGTACGCAGGCAGCTTGTCGAATTGAACCTGCGCCTGGGTCAGCAGGAACAGGCCACGAGTGAGCTGCAGAATTATCTCGAATACCTGGATGGCAGCGGCGCGGCAGACAAGGGCGTGGACTTCCTTGAAGAGCTGCTCAAAGATCATGAGGATCAGGCGATGCTCAAGCGGGCGCTGGCTCAGCAATTGCATCGCACTGGCAACACCGCGGAAGCCGTGGCCCAACTGGACATCCTTGGCGATAAGCTTATGGAAGAAGGCAAGCATCGTGAGGCCATGGAAGTGATCAATCAGATCATCCTGATGAACCCGCCGAATGTCGGCGATTACCGAGCCCTGCTGGCTCAGATGCAGCATAGCTGAATTGATAAAAGGCCCATCGAAAAACGATCGGCCTTTTTCTTTTCCCCCGAGACTACGTGTCGCTGCGAGGAAGGTGGTAACCCGACGAAGCAATGACAGAACGTACACTGGTGCTATAATGCCAGCGATTTCAATTTTGGAGAGAGAATATGCCGAAAACTCACTGGGAGAACACCAGCACTTCGCAAAACAACGCCGTGATGAAGTGGCTTTTCATTTTCGCCTTCATCGTGGCGTTTCTCGTTGTCTTTGGGGGATTCGTCCGTCTCACCCGCTCGGGTCTTTCCATAGTGGAATGGAATCCGATCAGCGGGGCTATGCCGCCCATCGGTGAAAAGGCCTGGGTCGATGAGTTCACAAAATACCAGGCGACTCCCGAATATAAGCTGATCAACACCGGTATGACACTGGGCGAATATAAATTCATCTTCTACATGGAATGGTTTCATCGCAATATTGCACGTCTGGCAGGGCTGGTGTATGCCATTCCCGTGTTCTACTTCCTATTCAAAAAGTCCATTCCCTGGAAGGAATTTGGGATCTATTTTGTGATGGGCATCCTGTTCATTTGCCAGGCTGTGTTGGGATGGATCATGGTCTCGACGGGCCTCGATCAGCGCCCCTCCGTCAGCCACTTTGCGTTGACCGGTCACCTGCTACTGGCTTCATCACTGCTCGGCCTCGCGCTTTGGACTGCCTTCGGACACAAATATGGCTTCCCTGATTCCACAAAAAAAGCCAGATGGTCATTGCCGTCGAAATTGGCGCTCACGGCTTTTGTGATCCTGCTCCTGCAAATGTCCTACGGCGGTATGACGGCCGGCCTCAAAGCTGGTCATGTTTCGGACACATGGCCGCTGATGCTTGGTAAGTGGATTCCACCCAATCTCTTCAATTCCTGGCTCAACCTCTTTGAGTTGCCGCAAACAATCGTCTTTGTTCACCGCTGGTTTGCATGGCTGGGTATCATCCTTGTGCCGGCAGTGTACTTCATTGTGAAAAAACAGAATTATCCGCGCGATATTCAGAACGGACTTTTGTGGTTATGCGGCGCGGTCGCCCTGCAAATCACGCTTGGGATCCTGACCATTCTTTCCTACGTCAACAT
>JAKOVF010000195.1 GCA_029782225.1 Chloroflexota bacterium
CATGAGTATCGACCCACCGGCTGGCACCGCGTCTTGATGTTCGACGGCACGGATTGGGTCGATCGCTATGCTCAAGCGGATTTCAGCGGCATGTTTTCGTGAACAATGCGACACCTTCCCGAACCCAGACCCGGTGCTCCCATCAAAGCGTTCGCTGGCAAGCGGTTCCCGAGACGTACACGAGAACAGTTCTTGGCCAACGAGGCGTTTATCAACAGTGCCTATCCGTCTGATCCACAAGCCGAGTAGGAGTGAATCATGTCCGACTTTTACAGCACCCTGATAGCTGAATTACGTGACGACCCACTCAAACGTGGCTCTGCGTCCATGACTGATGAACAGGTCGCGGCGGCACTGAACGAAAAGAACCGTCGCGTGCCAACGCAGCGGTTTATTTCCATGCGGGCGATTGCTGCTGTGCTCGATGACCTCGTGTTTCACTACCAGCAATAGGAGGTTAAATCATCATGTCACTCCAACTCGTAAAGGACCTGATTCATCAGCACAACCTGACCGGTACAGCTCAGGAAATTGCTGATGCCTTAAATGCGAAGACGGAGACCGTCGCCAATGATGAACTCTACACAGTCGCCGGAATCATCCAGGAACTCGGTCCTGACATGGCACGCCAGGTGATCGCTGCCTTTGAAGCGGCCACGGCTGCTGATCCCCTGCTCCGGGCTGTCTATTACAAGATCACGAGCACCGGGATCAGTTTCTCTGATCCGGATACAGTGGCCATGATGGACCAGCTCCAGGCCGCTGGTGTCCTGACTGCCGACCAGGTCCAGGCCCTCAAGGGGATCGGCTTCAGGAGCAAGTCCAAGTGGGAATTGGCTGCTGGCGATGGAGCGGTTGTCGATGCGAACACCGTTGCGGCAGCACTGAACGACAATCCAACAATCTCCAGGCAGGTGCTTGTCAGTGCCATGCGGCAGGAGTCCGGAACGAGCATCACGCTTGTCATCCAGGAGCTTGCCGACGGGAAACCGTCTGGAAACCGGCAGACGTTCGTCTGGAGACCTGGCCAGGCTCTTCCGGACGATCCTGTTGTCAGTCAGGTGATTTCCAGCATCAACCAATCCCTGTCTGCGATTGAGGTGTGATTATGGCAAACGTGTGGGCAATCAAAAGCGGTAACTGGTCTGACACGACCATTTGGAATACCGGCGCATTACCTGGTAACGGCGATACTGTCGCCGCGAATGGGTATACTGTCACCATTGACATGGACCTAGTGGGAAGCTATGCGCCAGCAGCAATTCAGACAAGCAACAATCTCCAGGCAGGTACTTGTCAGTGCCATGCGGATGGAATCTGGTACGAGCATCACACTTGTTCTCCAGGAGCTTGCCGACGGAAAACCGTCTGGAAACCGGCAGACGTTCGTGTGGAGAACTGGCCAGCCTCTTCCAGACGATCCTGTTGTCAGTCAGGTGATTTCCAGTATCAACCAATCACTCTCTGCGATGGAGGTGTGACCATGGCAAACGTGTGGGCGATCAAAAGCGGTAACTGGTCTGACACGACCGTTTGGAATACCGGTGCATTACCTGGTAACGGCGATACTGTCGCCGCGAATGGGCATACTGTCACCATTGACATGGACCTGGTGGGAAGCTATGCGCCAGCAGCGATTCGGACAAGCAACATTGGGGGTACAGCTGGCGGTAACTTTGTCATCGCGTCGAACCGGCAGATTGGCGACGCAAGTCACACTGTTGAGATTGGTGGAAGTGAAAGCACAACGACTGTCATTACGATCCAGTCTGGCAATTACGACGTTACGTTCTACGCGAATGTCACTGGTGGGTCTAGTACCTCTGCATACGGCATCGGCAACTACAGCACCGGCACGGTGAACGTGACTGGAAATGTCACCGGAGGGTCTAACAATCATGCATACGGCATAGCCAACAACTCCACCGACACAGTTACGGTGAACGTGACTGGAAATGTCACCGGAGGGTCTAACAATCATGCATACGGCATCGGCAACTACAGCACCGGCACAGTTACTGTAACCGGCAATGTAACAGGTGGGTCTGGTAACAGCGCATACGGCATACGCAACAACTCCACCGGCACAGTTACTGTAACCGGCAATGTAACAGGTGGGCCTGGCAGCGCATACGGCATAAACAACAACTCTAGCGGTACTGTTAATGTAACCGGCA
>JAKOVF010000233.1 GCA_029782225.1 Chloroflexota bacterium
AACACAACGTCCCGAAGGTTTGCCTGTGCTGGCGCGCATGCACCAGTGAAACCTTCGGGACGTTTTCAGCTTGGGGAGCCTGATGGGTTTCGAACCCACAACATCCACATCCACAGTGTGGCGCTCTGCCGTTGAGCTACAGGCTCCGTGAGCGCCCGCTATTATACACGAGGCACGTAATTAACGCAATTTTAGCACGGCTAGCATCTCGCCGTCCTGCATTTCACCAGTCTCCACAAACCCCAGGCGGGCATATAACCCCTTCGCCACTTCATTCTCAGGCTCGTAGCTGATCCCCACGCTCCGGATTCGGCTGTCCGCCCGAAAGATCTCCAGCATCTTCTCCATCCCAAAACGCCCGTAGCCCCTGCCTTGCTGGTTCTCATCCACCATCAGGCGGATAATGAAGGCCTGCGTCCTCGGGTGAGGGAAGTTATAGCCATACATCAGAAAGCCGACCGGCTCTTCGCCATCGTAAATCCCGAATGGATACAGGTCCCAGTGGCCCTCGTAGTCCGCGCCAAACTGTGCCTCAGCAATTGAATACACATTCTGTGCGACGAAATTCTTCTGGTCTTCGCGTACTTTTAGCTTCGCCAGTTCACGCCAGTTCTCCAGGTTGACAGGTTTGATCTCAGGCATTTTTGCTGACCATCTTTTTGACGTATTCGACAAGCGCATCCTGCCCGACCGTTTGCTGGGTCCCGTTGGAGAGGTCTTTGACCACTGCCTGGCCTTTTTCCGCTTCATCGGGGCCGATGATGATCGCGACCTTCATCTTCATCTTGTCCGCAAATTTGAATTGTTTTGGCAGTTTCGCAGGCTCGGCGTAAGTGATCGTGTTGATTCCCGCATTCCGCAGTTCACAGGCTAGCGCAAGTGACTTCATCATCAGAGATTGGTCAAAGACCGTAACCAGCACCGGTGCAGGCGTCGGATTGAACTCAGGAAGAAGCCCGGCCTCTTTGAGAATGATGCCGATCACTACATCACCCATCGCAAAGCCGGTAGCTGGCAATGGGTCGCCGCCCACGTCTTCGAGCAGATTGTCATAACGGCCGCCCCCTAAAATCGCGCGGCGCACGGAGCCACTCAGGTCAAAAGCTTCAAAGACTGTGCTGGTGTAATAGAGAAGTCCGCGCATGATACTCGGCTCGAATTTGACGTAGTCGTTCACGCCAAGCGCTTCAAGCGCGGCAAAGACGCGCGTCAACTCTTCGCTTTCCTTCCAGAGATCGTAATTGCTTAACACAGCATTCAGGCCATCGAGTTGTTTTTGGGTCAGGCCAATTTCCAGTCCGTTTGCATTCCAGTCTTCGAGCTTCATCTTGCCGCGGCGGTCGATCAGGTTCGAAACGTCCAGTCGCTTTTCCGTTGGAATCGCGAGCTTGTCGAATTGAGAATTCATCAGCCGACGATTATTCACCAAAATAGCAGCCCGCTTCGGGTCCAGGCCGACCGAGCGGAGAAATGTGGCAGCGACGGCGATCAACTCCGCATCGGCTTCCGGCGAGTCGACTCCGATCATATCCAGATTCCACTGGAAGAATTCGCGCGTGCGTCCCTTTTGCGGCTGCTCGTAACGCCAGAACGGACCGAAAGACCACCAGCGAACTGGATAGGTCAGCGAGCCTTGCTTCGCCGCGATCATGCGCGCCAGGCTGGGCGTCAGTTCGGGACGCAGCGTAACAAGATCCCCCCCGCGATCTTCGAATGTGAATGATTGCTTCTTGACCAGTTCCTCACCAGATTTAGCCGCGTAGAGATCAATGGGCTCGATGAAAGGACCGTCCCATTCCTGAAAGCCGAATGCCTGAGAGGCCGCGCGCACTTTTTCATAAATGAAGTTCCGCAGATACATCTCCTCGGGATAGAACTCGCGCGTGCCTTTGACTGCCTGTATTTTTGCCATTCTGCTCCGTTGCGATATTTCAAAATTCAGCCAATGAATTTTAGATTGATTTTGGTATAATTTCGAGACACAATTACTTTAATCATTTGTCCTGCGGCCCACTTCCCGGACAGACGCTGGGGCCTGGCAGGACGAAAACACTTGGAGACTCCATGGAAATCAATTATCAGGAAACCAGCAAGGACCTGCTCACTCGCATCGACATTCACGAAAAATACGGCTCGGCCAACATCGACGTTTGGACCAATGATCTGCTCCAACCTCAGCCTGGCATGAACATCCTCGATATCGGTTGCGGCGCGGGCAAGCTGTGTTTCTTGTTCGATGATTATACTAAAGGTGGCGCAAAAATCACGGGCGGCGATTTTTCGGAGGAATTGCTCGACAAGGCGCGCGAGAAAAAGAAACAACGCGGCTCAAATATTGATTTCCAGTTTTTGGACTTCAACAAACCCTTCGGCTTCGCGGACAACACTTTTGACCTCTGCACGAGCGCCTTCGCCATCTACTACGCCTCGGACCTGGACTTTACATTTGGTGAAGCCCATCGGGTACTGCGCAGTCCCGATGCTCTCTCGGGAAAGCCCGGCGGGCGGCTCTTCGTCTCCGGTCCACTGCCCGAAAATAAACAGATGTTCTATGACATTATCAAGGAAGCCACCAACGCGACCATTCCTCCGATGCCCGGTTCCTCCCGCTTCAAAGGTGACATCTTCAATACAATTGACAGGATTTTCGCGAAGACTGAACTGCACAAGTTCGAGAACCATCTCACCTTCCCAGAGGTCGCGCCATTTATAGAATATGTCCGCGCCTCATTGAGCGAAGACCGCAAACTATGGACATCCATGTTCAATGGCAAGGACGAATACGAAGCTCTGATCGGAAAGATCGAAGCCGTTGCAAAGAAATGGTTCGACCGCGACGGCAAGCTGGTCATGACCAAGGTAGTCGGCGGCATTTTGGCAACGAAATAGATTTTTGCAGGGGCGACCATATCGGTCGGCCTTGTAGGACAGGGGCAAATGCTGTCCCTGCGAGATAATATGAATTTTTTTGGCAAACGCGTACTCTTCCTCGGCGCTCACCCGGATGATATCGAGCTGGGCTGCGGCGCACTTCTGCATCACATCGCCAAGCAGACAGACGTGTTGTGCGTCACGTTATCAGATAACCAGAAAAATCCGCAGCTCAAAAACGTGGTCAAGGAACTGTATGACAGCATGGCGATCCTCTGCGTGCCAAAAGAAAAAGTGGTCGTGCAGGAGTTCACCACGCGCAAGTTCCCGGATATGCGGCAGGAGATCCTCGAATACATGCTGGAGATCCGTCGTGAATTCAAGCCCGAGATCGTCTTTGCTCACACGCGACAGGACATTCACCAGGACCACAACGTCGTGACCGAAGAGGCCCTGCGAGCGTACCGTGGAATCACAGTGCTTGGCTACGACGTGGTACGCTCTTCATATGGTTTCTTTCCGCATTTTTTGGTCGAAGTCACAGTCGAAGATGTTGAGAAAAAGATCGAAGCCCTGTCTCGCTACGAGACCTACCACGAGAAGTATTATTTTGATACAGACCTTCTGCGCGCGACCATGGTCCGTCACGGCGCGCTGGCAGAGCGTCCATTCGCGGAAGGATTTGATATTCTAAGGATTGTTGGGAGCTTTGGAATCAACAACTCAGTTTAGAGGTGCTTTATGAAATTCTCAACTCTTTACCAGGAACTCGACAATAGCACTGAGATCATCCGATCACTCCTGTCCGGAATCAGCGAGGAGAACGCTCGCATCAAACCTGACGAAAAGTCCTGGTCGATACTGGAGGTGGTTTGTCATCTCTACGATGAAGAACGCGAGGACTTCCGCGAACACCTGGACTTTATCCTCCATCGCCAAAGCGAAGAATGGCATTCCATCGACCCGCAGGGCTGGGTCACCGTTCGAAAATACAATGAACAGGACTTCAAGGAAATGCAGGAAAGATTTATGGGGGAACGGGAAAAGTCTCTGGCCTGGCTGGACAGCCTGTCGGATGAAGACTGGGACACAACCTACACATCGCCGTTCGGCAGTATGTCCGCGGGAGAAATGCTCTCTTCGTGGGTTGCGCACGACAATTTGCACATCCGTCAACTGGTCGAGTTGCGACGTAAGCATATTGAAAGGATTACCCAACCCTACGATATCAAGTATGCCGGGGACTGGTGATCAGGCAGTCTCTTGAAAAAAGGGGGTATCATCATCAGGTGGTTGATCCCCATCCAACTTTCAACTCGCATGATTTGAGGTAAATCTTGATGCTTCGCCGCGTTTTGGCCATTTTGTTCGTTTCAGCCCTTTTGGCTCAATCTTGTGGTTCACTTCCCCGTTTCAATGACCAGCGTCCCAATTTTCTGATCATCGTCACCGATGACCAGAGATATGACACGATGCAGTACATGCCGAACACCCAGAAATTGATCTTTGATCAGGGTGTCACATTTTCACATGGATATATCACCACCCCGTTTTGCTGCCCGAGCCGCGCCAGTATTTTGACCGGGATGTACGCACATAACCATTACGTCCACGTCAATGAAGATAAACTTAAGTTTCCAACTCTGATCGAAGATCTGCACGCCAACGGATACTACACCGGCCTCGTTGGAAAATATTTGAATTCCTGGAAAGGCGAAGCCCGGCCTGAATTCGATTACTGGGTTTCATTCTTCGGCGGCACAGTCCCGAACTACTATGACCCCAACTTAAATGTCAATGGACAATGGGAGAAGAAGACCGGATATATCACCTATCTGTTCCGTGATTATGTGATCGATTTCCTTGACAAAGCCACGAAGCAACGGAAGCCTTTTATCCTGCTGTTCGCGCCGAACGCCCCTCATGCACCTTTCACGCCAGCGAAAGAGGATCAAACGCTGTACACAGATTTGGCCCCGTTCAGGCCGCCCAACTACAACGAAGCAGACATTTCTGATAAACCACAGTCCATTGCAAGCCGGCCACCGCTGACGGAGGAGGATTCAGCACAGATCGAGAAGACCAGGCGCAGACAGATCCTGACTCTCGTTTCCCTGGACCGCTCTATTGGCGAGGTGATGCAAAAGCTGGAGGAGACCGGTGAACTCGACAACACTGTGGTGATCTTCATCTCCGATAACGGAAAACACTGGGGCGAGCATCGTCTGGACACCAAAAGCACGGCGTATGAGGAGTCCGTTAAGGTCCCGTTTGCGATGCGATATTCAAAGCTGATCCCAACGCCGTACACTGAAGATCGACTCGTTGGCAACATCGACATTGCCCCGACGATTTACGAGCTTTCAGACACCAAAATGCCGGACACCGTGGACGGGATGTCTCTCGTACCGTTGTTTTCTGGAGGGAGCGACTGGAGATCCACGCTTCTGCTTGAGGCCTGGCCGGACCGCGGTCACTGGACTGCGATTCATACCGAGGATTCCATCTACATTGAAACGGACAATGACCTTTCCGAATTCTACGACCTCACCGCTGATCCCTATGAAATGGACAACAAGATCAATGATCCAAAGTATGCGTCAATCATCAGGGATTTAAAGAGTATGCTAGAAACTGAAAAGCAGCCGAAAACGTCCCCACCTGCAGATAACCAATGAAAAGAAACCTGCCCGCCGAAACTACCGGCGGGCAGGTTTGCTAATTCAGTGTCATTGCGAGGAGGGTGATGCTCCGACGAAGCAATTTTCTTGTGACCATGAGATTGCCCTTCATGTTGATTTAGGAATCCCCACCTGAATATTCCCATCCACCACACGGACTGGATAGGCGGGAATATCAATCACCGCGGGCATTTGCATCACCTTGCCTGTTCGCACATCAAATTCAGCGCCGTGGCGTGGACAGGTGATGTTGTAGCCAGTGAGATCGCCCTCTCCCACAGGTCCGTCATCATGGGAGCAGACATCCAGAATGGCGTAGAACTGACCGGCAATGTTGAAGACAACGATTGTTTTGTCTTCTATATCAACAAAAAGGCGCTCGCCGCTGGGAAGTTCAGAGGCGGGAGCGATCTCGATGTACTCAAGATTCTCAGCAGGGGTGTTGGCATAATTGTACATTTTCTATCCCACCCCAACGTTTGGAAACGTTGGACTCCTATCTACTCCACCAAATCGTCACTCGCTTCACCGAGGCCGTAGACACCGGCTTTCAGCACCTTCAATGAGAGCAACGCGCATTTCAGACGCACGGGTCCAAGCTCGATGCCAAGCATTTCAAGGATAGAATCCTTATTCAGTTTCTTGACCTCGTCGAGGGGTTTGCCGATGATGGATTCAACCAGCAGATCGGCTGAAGCCTGCGAGATGGCACAGCCGTGGCCGTCGAAACGGGCGTCGGTCACAATATTTTTTTCATCCACGCGCAGGTCAATCTGAATGTGATCGCCACATAACGGATTGTTATCTGCGAATGAAATATCGTGCGGATCGAGCTTTCCGCGATAGGACGGGTTTTTGTAGTGCTCGATGATTACTTCACGATAGAGATCGTCCATGTTTACCCAAACAATTCCTTGACCTTATAGATGCCGTTCACCAGCATGTCCACTTCGTCCTTTGTGTTGTACAGATAGAACGAAGCACGGCTGGTGGCCGGGATGCCAAATTTCTCGTGCAATGGCTGGGCACAGTGATGACCCGCACGCACAGCAACTCCATCCCGGTCCAGGATCTGTGCCACATCATGCGGATGGACTCCATCCAGCGTAAATGCCGCGACGCCGCCCTTTTTATCAGCGGTAGGGCCAAACAGCTTGACACCTGGAATTTCCTCCAGCCGGTCCAGAGCATACTCTGTGATCTGATGTTCGTGTTCAGCAATCGCGTCCATGCCGACCGAAAGCAGGTAATCCACGGCCGCGCCAAATCCCACCGCTTCGGCAATCGCGGGAGTTCCGGCTTCGAATTTATGCGGGAGCGTATTGGGTCGGAAGGAACGAAGTTTTACTTCCTTGATCATGTCACCGCCGCCGAGGAACGGCGGCATTTCGTCCAGCAAGTCCATTTTGCCGTAGAGCGCGCCGATGCCAGTCGGGCCGCACATCTTGTGCGCAGAGAACCCCAGGAAATCCGCGTCGAGGTCCTGCACGTCAACGGCAAAATGCGGAACGGACTGCGCTCCGTCCACAACGGTGACAGCCCCAACGTCATGAGCGAGGCGGATGATCTCCCTGGCCGGGTTGATCGTGCCCAAGACATTGGACATGTGCGTAAACGAGACCAGTTTGGGTCCCTGTTCAAGCAGCGCACGATATGCGTCGAGATCGAGCGTAAAATCCGCTCTAACCGGGATGAATTCCAGCCGAATGTCGCGTTCAGCCTGGAGCATATGCCAGGGAACGAGGTTGGAGTGATGCTCCATCTCGGTCAGGATGACGAGATCGCCCATTTTGAGATTGGCGCGCCCCCAGGTGTACGCAACGAGGTTGATGGACTCTGTGGTGTTCCGCGTATAGATGATTTGTTGCGGATGCGGCGCGTGGATGAAGTTAGCAACCTTGACACGTGCCTCTTCATACAACGCCGTCGCTTCCTCGGCCAGCGTGTGCACACCACGATGGATATTTGCGTTCGAGCGACGATAGTAATCATTCATCGCTTCGATGACCGCGAGAGGCTTCTGCGAGGTGGCCGTTGAATCAAGATAGACCACGCGGGCGCCAGTGGCGGTCTCGCGTTGAAGGATCGGGAATTGGGAGCGAATTTCGTTTACGTTCAGGGACATGTTCTAAAAGTCAGGAATGACTTTTTCCTTCTTAGCAGCTTTCTTCCCAGCCGGGCGGATGTGTTCCGAGTTCAGCGGATACCAAAGAATGCGGTCCGGGACCATCCAGCCGTCAGTGAGGAAAACATTCGAACGAAACTGCACCGCCACCATTTTGTTATCCACCTGGACAACAATGCCCTTGATCCACCCGCGGACACGATCATTGTTCTTCTCGTGGTCGCAATAGACTTCAACCGTATCGCCAACCTCGAAGTTATGCTCCACCCCGGGGGCCTTCATGTAATTGAATTGATTTGGGCGCGCGCCGCGGGTTGCTTTCGGCTCAGGTTGCGGCGTCACTTTGATCGGAATTCGATTGATACGAGGGTTTGCCATTTTTTATCCTTCACAATAGGTTACACAATTCCATCATGCAGCATGATTCTGCATGTATTCATCCAATTGCCGCAGCACACTCTTTCGTACTGCTGATCTGAGAAAGGGACTCCAGCCAAGAAAAGTGCCAACCCTCCCCAGTGCCATGCGTGTCCACCTCCACATATCGAATGAGTCTGTATGCCTGACGATCTTTCCATTTTGAAATTCAAGTGCGGCCTTAACCACGTTATGGACCGGGCGCTGGTTAGGGCCGAAGAGATACTTTGCCTCCCAATCAGCAGATCCAGATCGATCATTTGCTCGAATATTGCTGGCTGTCACTTGTAAATCTTTCGCACGACCGCAAAGCATCTGCCACATGGCAAAGGCTTTTTTGCCTTCAAGAACGCCAAACGCGGGATCACTAAAAATGACATCGGGGTCGTAACAAGCAGTCATGCCAGCGGCGTCGCGGGCATGAAAGGCTTCGTAGAATTGCCGAATGGTCTGCTCGTTTGGATGCAAGGTAGATTCTTCTTTCGTCCTGCAAAGTCCCAGTGTTTTTCTGGGAAGCGGAACGAACGGTAGCGGGTGAGGTTTAGACGCTCATCTTATCCGAAATATATTGTTGGAAACGTTCACGAACTCCATCAAACGGGATGCGCTGGAAGATCGGATCGAAAAAGCCTTCAACAACGATTTTCTCTGCTTCCGCCTGCGGAATGCCGCGGGTTTTCAAATAGAAAATGGGTTCCTGCTCCAGTTTGCCAACGGTTGCGCCATGGGTACAGCGTACGTCGTCAGCCAGGATTTCGAGGCCGGGGATCGAGTCAGCGCGGGCCTGATCGCTGAGGACGATATTGCGGTTCGCCTGATAGCCATCCGTTTTTTGCGCGCCGGGCGCCACGTAGATCATGCCCTGCCACACAGAGCGGCTCTTGCCTTTGAGCGCGCCTTTAAACAACAAATCGCTCGTTGTGTTGGGAGCCAGGTGGTTTTGCTGGGTATCGTGGTCAAGGTGCTGGTTGCCGTCAGTAAAGTAAAAGCCCGACATGCGTCCGGTTGCGCCCTGGCCCGCGAGATCCAACTCGGAAAAGTTTTTCGTGAGGCGCGAACCGATCGCGCCGAAGATCCAATCCAGGGTACCGTCGCGCTCCACACGAATGCGCTCGTGGGAGAAATTCCACACGTGACGTCCCCATGACTGCAATTCGACGAAACGCAGTGACGCGCCCTGCATGACCTGAATTTCCACGATTCCCGCGTGCATTGAAGTGGATCCCAATTCGTCGGGTGACGCAGCCTCGTGGACGTACGTCGCAGAAGCGCCTTCATCCACCAGGACAAGAACGTGCGAGACGTGAGCAAAGTTCCCGCCCGGTCCCCACAGTACGGAATGAAGCGGGGCATCAACCGCCACGCCCCTGGGTACATAGAGTACAACACCATTCTGGGCAAAAGCTCCGGCCAGCGCGGCGAATTTCCCTTCTTCCGCGTTGACCGTTTTGCCGATCATCTTCTTGAGCAAGTCAGGATGTTTCTGCTCGGCAGTTCGGAGATCGGTAAAGATCACGCCCTGCTTCGCCAGTTTTTCATCCAGCTCAACTTTTGCTCCGCCAGGGAGAAGAACGATCTGTCCGCCATGCTGGTCAGCAACGAGCGGCTTGAGCAAGTCTTCGCGCACAGGCGGAAGATTCTGGAAGTCGCCATCTTTCGGGAGCGTGAATTGATCCACGGGCAGCGCGTGGATGTCGGTGCGACGCCAGGCTTCTTCTGTATTCACGGGCATGGGCAGCCGCTTGAACGCGTCCCAGGCCGCGGAGCGGTAAGAAGCGATCGAATCCCCAGCGGCGCGAATATCGGCTTCGGTGAATTTAAATTCTTTTGCGGCGGTTTCGGTCCGTCGCGTTCTTGAAACTACTACTTTGGGTTTTTCCTGCATTGCTGTTTTCCATGTACACCGCGCTTCGACTTCGGGCCAGCGCCCTCCGCTCAGCGCGAGGATTATCCTATTGATCCTTCCATCTGCAATTGGATCAGGCGGTTCATTTCGACCGCGTATTCCATGGGAAGTTCTTTGACAAGCGGCTCAATGAAGCCGGAAACCACCATGGTGGTCGCTTCTTCTTCGCTGAGGCCGCGGGACATGAGATAGAAGAGCTGTTCTTCGCCGACCTTCGAGACAGAAGCCTCGTGGCCGATGGTCACGTCATCTTCGTCGATCTCGATGTAGGGATAGGTGTCGGAGCGAGACTGCGGATCGAGCAGCAGCGCGTCGCAGACCGTGTTGGACTTGACACCCTTCGCACCCTTATAAACCTTGAGCAGACCGCGGAACGATGCACGTCCACCACCTTTGCTGATGGACTTGGAGGTCACTTTGCTGGAAGTGTTCGGCGCGAAGTGATACATCTTCCCGCCAGCATCCTGCGTCTGGCCGGGACCCGCGAACGCCATGGAGAGCATCTCGCCATGAGCACCGGGTTCCATCAAATAGCAGGATGGATACTTCATCGTGACCTTGCTGCCGAGATTCGCGTCTACCCACTCATGCGTCCCATTTCTGAAAACCTTGGCACGCTGTGTCACAAGGTTATATACGTTCGTTGACCAGTTCTGGATTGTGGAGTAGCGCGAGCGAGCACCTTCTTTCACGATGATTTCGATCACACCGGAATGGAACGAGTCGGTGGTGTATTGTGGAGCTGTACAACCTTCCACATAATGCACTGACGCGCCCTCGTCTACAATGATCAGGGTCCGCTCGAACTGGCCGACGTTGGCGATATTCAAACGGAAGTAAGCCTGCAAGGGCAAATCCACTTTTACGCCCTTCGGCACATACACAAACGAACCGCCAGACCACACCGCGCTGTTCAATGCGGCAAACTTATTGTCTTCGATCGGGATGACCGTTCCGAAATATTCGCGGAACAGATCAGGATGCTGGCGCAAGCCGTCCTCAATCGAAAGGAAGATCACGCCCTGCTTTTCGAGGTGTTCCTGGATCGAGTGATAGACCATTTCCGATTCATACTGCGCACCCAATCCCGCCAGGAACTTCCGTTCCGCCTCAGGCACGCCCAGTTTATCGAAGGTGCGCTTGATATCATCGGGGACATCGTCCCAGGATTTTTCACTTTTCTCGGTCGGCTTCACATAGTAGAAAATATTGTCCAGATTGAGCGCCTTGAGATCAGGTCCCCAATTTGGCATTGGACGTTTCAGGAAATGCTCGAGTGCCTTCAAGCGGAATTCAAGCATCCATTGCGGCTCGCCTTTCATGCGCGAAATATTTTCCACGACTTCGCGGCTAAGTCCTCTTTCAGATTTAAAGGAGTACTTATCTTCCGGGTCGTGGAAGCCGTATTTATATTGACCAATATCTTCAAGTATCTTGGTATCGTCGCTCATTATTCACCAGTCGTTTCTGCGGATGAAGGGCCGTATCACAGGTGACCCTTCACCTGCTACCGTTTAAATAGCTAAGACGAGGCCTCAGCCGTTTCTTCGTACTTCTCGCGCACCCAGTCGTAGCCCTGTTCTTCAAGATGAAGAGCCAGGTCCGGGCCGCCCGATTCGACAATTTTCCCGTCCAACATGATATGGACATAATCGGGCTTGATGTAATTCAGCAAACGTTGATAGTGCGTGATTACAAGAACTCCAAGTTCGCTCCCGCTCAAAGCATTGACACCTTCGGCCACGATACGCAGCGCATCGATGTCGAGGCCTGAGTCGGTCTCATCCAAAATCGCAATTTCCGGTTTGAGAGCTGCCATCTGCAAGATTTCGGCACGCTTCTTTTCGCCGCCGGAGAAACCGTCATTGAGGTAGCGGCCTGCGAAGTTGTGATCCATCTTGAGCAGGTCCATCTTTTCCTTGAGCATCTTGCGGAACTCAGGGATGGGCATGCCCTTGTCTTCCTTGTTGAGGGCGCGGCGCCTGGCATTGATCGCCGATCGAAGGAAGTTCGCCACGGTCACGCCGGGAATGGCAACAGGATATTGAAAAGCGAGGAAAAGGCCCAGCCGGGAGCGCTCATCTGGCTCCAGTTCGAGCACGTTTTGCCCCTTGAAATTGACTTCACCTTCAGTTACTGTGTAGCTGGGATGTCCCATCAACGTATAAGCAAGTGTTGATTTGCCCGTCCCGTTCGGGCCCATAATTGCGTGCACTTTCCCCTGCTCCACCACCAAATCGACACCTTTGAGGATTTCCTTCCCGTCAATGCTCACGTGGAGGTTTTTGATTTCGAGTTGCGACATTCAGATATCTCCTAACAGGATTTCGAAGCGGCCAGGCAGTAGGTTTAGGATATTCTCACCTTTGCATGTAGCCGTGGCTTTTCGCCAGACGGCGGGATTATAGCAGGTTCAGGGGAATATGTCAATATTTATGATATTTTTCTAGTATATTCGGTTACAATTGGCGTGTTGAGGCGTTTTTCCGATTTCGGTGTATTTATTGACAGAACAGGTCGTTTTATTAAGGAGTCTTACAAATGAACACAACTTTTGCCATGTGGCGCAAGTCACTCTCGCAGCTCATCAAAATGGAAGATAAAAAGGAGTGGGACGCGCTGGATATCCTTTCCAAGTGGTTCATCGCAACCCGATCTGCTGTTGGGACCGTCACGCTTTATTCGGGCCTGATCGGTGGTTTGCTAGCCTGGCAGTATCTCCATGCCAACGGCAGACCTTTTAGCTTCATCACCTGGCTCATCCTCACTATAGGCCTTTTTATTGCACACGGTACGAACAACCTGATCAACGACTACACCGATTTCAGCCGCGGCATTGACAAGGATAATTACTTCCGCACGCAGTACGGCGTCCACCCGCTGGCGCAGGGCTTCTGGGACAAGCGCACTCATCTTTTATGGTTTGGCGTCAGCGGGCTGCTCGCAGTGCTGGCAGGTATCTATGCGCTCTACTACACCAACTTCTCTCCCATTGTGGCCTGGCTGTTCGGCGTAGGCGCATTCATTCTGCTGTTCTATACCTACCCGCTGAAATATGTCGGCATCGGCGAGCTGTCCATTTTCATTATCTGGGGCCCGCTGATGATCGGCGGTGTCTACTACGTGCTGACAGGCATCTGGAGTTGGGCGGTAGTGCTGGCAAGCATTCCTGTCGGCTTGAATGTGGTCACTATCAATTTGGGCAAACACACTGATAAGCTCAACGAGGATAAGGTCAAAAAGGTACGGACGCTGCCGGTGCTCGTTGGCGAAACGGCCGCGCGTTACATCACCATCGGCGCGATTGTGCTTTCGTACCTTATCACGCTGTACTTAATCTTCGTGACACATTTCTTCACGCCTGTCATGTTGCTCATTCTTATCGCGATCAAGCCCGCGCAAATCGCGCTGCAGCGCCTCTCAAAGCCGCGCCCCAGCGGACCACCCGAAGGCTATCCTATTTGGCCGCGCTGGTTCTCGACCGTTTGCTTTGTCCACAACCGCGTCTTCAGCAACTACTTTGTGCTGGCGCTGATCATTGAAACACTGATCCGCACATTCTTCCCCAATTTCTGGCGATAGGGGCCTGTCACAAGCGTCCTGCAGGTTTTCATCCAACGGCCTGAATTTTGGGCAAAACCTGCGGGGCGTTTTCGGTAGGATTTTTATGATATTTATCTAGTATATTGACAAGGGCGGACAGGGCGGTTATACTCCCCCATCATGAACAGCACGCGCGATAAGATTTTGAAGACGCTCCTTCGCAAGCCCCGCTCGACCATCAATGAAATGGCCGAGACTGTCGGTATTAATCCGATCTCGGTTCGCCATCACCTGACGAACCTTCAGATGGAAGGCCTGGTAGAAGCCCAGGAGGAACGCCACGGCGTTGGGCGTCCGCGCCTGGTATACCTGCTGACCGAAGATGGGATGGAAAAATTCCCCACCCGCTACTTGCGTTTGACCACCCGCCTGCTGTCACAAATGAAAGAATCGATGCCGGGCCCCATGGTGAGCAGACTATTCGGCCAGATCGCGGAAGACCTTGCCAACGAATATGCCAGCGACATGCAGGGCATGAGTATGGAAGAACGGCTTGACTTCGTCAAGGAGATGCTTGCAGATGAAGGATTTACCGTGGAATGGGAAAAGAAAGATGGTAACTACCAGATCCACGAGATTTCCTGTCCATACTATCAGATTGGCGTTGCCCACCCTGAGGTCTGCACGGTGGATCAAACCATCATTTCCAAAATGCTGGCTCTTCCTGCGAGCAAGGTGCAATGTATCCTGGACGGCGGCGCATTCTGTACGTACCTGGTTCAACCTGCGGAAGTCAGGGAAAAAACTGCATGATTCTGCATCCTCATCCTACGCCATGCAAAAATTTATGAGGCAATATGACTGATGAAGTAAAAGAAATCCAATGGACAATCCATACGACCCATCCCAATCTTGTAAAACAGGTGCGGGATAGACTATCAGAGGTGGTCGATCCTGAGATTGGAATGAACATTATCCAGCTTGGATTGGTCCGAGACATCTCCATCGAGAATGATATCGCCCGCATGAAGATGATCCTCACCACGCCATTTTGTCCCTACGGTCCGGCCATGATCGAAATGACAAAAGCCAAAGCGGTCGAAGGGCTTAACATGCCCATAACAATCGAAATGGGCGCAGAGATGTGGGACTTTTCGATGATGGAAGATCCATCCGCGTTGGATTGGGGAATGTACGCCTAGAGATGGGTTCGTTGACTAACTGGAAGAAAGACGCCTGTCTTTGATGATAGACGTCTTTTTGATTCACTCTTCTTTTTTCCAGTGCATAGCGTGGGGCTGTTCCCCTTCTGCAAATCCTGAGATCAGAATTAAGGCATTCGTCACGCCGCTGGCGGGATTTTTCCACCGGTGCTTCAACTGCGAGGCAAACAACAGGCTATCCCCCGCCGAGAGCTCGTAGATATCCCGTTCCACTCTGTACTCAAGCTGACCCCGCAGGCAAAACACAAACTCATGTCCGGTATGAACGATATCGTGGGGGCCGCTTGCAGAGCCGCTCTCGAGCGTCAGCATAAAGGGCGCCACACGGCCGGTAAATTGCTCGCCTCCCAGGCCTTCAAACAACCCGCGCGAAAAAGACATGCGTGCACGTTCCTCTGCCCTCAAGTACACAACCTGCTTCTTTTCTGACTCTGGTCCAAAGAAGGCAGTGATCGAAATCCCCAGCGCATCTGAAAGTTTATAAAGCGTACTGACTGAGGGCGATGTTTTGCCGCGTTCGATCATCGAGAGTGCATTTGCAGAGAGCCCGCTGCGCGTGGCAAGGGTGCGCATGGAAATACTGCGCGACTCTCGAAGCTCACGCAGCCTTCCGCCCACATTGACCGAAGTCGCCTCCCGTTGAAATACCTCCATGGATGCCTCCTTTACTGGCTTCAGGGCGCCCGCGATAAACCCTCAATGTTGCTCAAATTAGTCATATTATACCCCAAGTTCGTGTGACATTAAACAAACGAATAAGTGACACAATGCACTATTGTACAATCTGTCACAAAAGTATCATGGAAGTTGCAAATATGCGTTTATGCGTATAAAGGCAGGACAGCATGACAAACCAATCTCTTCAACAAGAAATCTCACAACTGGAAGCCGACTTTTGTTTTGCGCTCTCAGATCCCACGCGCATTCTTTTGCTTTATACACTGAACGAGTCGCCTCGTAACGTTACTGAGCTGACGCTGGAATTAAGTATCACCCAGCCTACTGCCTCGCGCCATCTCAAAGTATTACGCGAGCGCGGGCTTGTTCGTCCTGTAAAACAGGGAACTACAGTGACGTATCACTTAGCGGATGCACGACTTATTCAGGCGCTCGACCTCATGCGGGCCGTTATGCGCGAAAGACTTGCCCACCGGGCCAGCCTGATGGAAGAGTTACAGGAAGCAAATTGAGCACTGGATCCCGATTGGGATCGAATCTCTTGTGGAGGAACCTATGCAGAAACGAAGACTCTTTTTAGCCATAATCGCGGCGGGCATTGTGCTGGTACTTGCTGCCGGATTTTGGCTCATGACAGCAACGCCTGTCAAGGCACAGTGCGGCTCGCAGGCTTCATCCTGCAAGAATTGCCATGAAGTGCAGGGACAGGATCCGGTCAATGCGGACGGGACAGGCTGGCATCAATCCCATGCGTTTGGCGATTTCTGCTACATCTGTCACGCAGGCAATAACCAAGCGAAGGACAAAGCGGCCGCACATGAAGGAATGGTCTCCCCTCTTGCCGATGTAAAAGCATCCTGCCAGCAGTGCCATGCAGCCGATCTCGACGCGCGTGCGAAAGTCTATGCGGACATTCTCGGCGTGCAGGTCGGCTCGGGGTCCCCCGCGCCAGTCGCGGGTGGGTCAGATGCGGCTGCCGTCACATCGGGACCTGCCAGCACCACAGCGTCCAGCCAGCCATGCAATCAAGTCGTTGTAAACGATCCAAATGCTGTCAACTATGCGACGAACTATGATGAAATCGTTTTGGGCAAAAAACCTGTCAACTGGGGCAACATCCTTTTAGGCGGCATGATCGGCTTGATGCTGGTGGGCGGCGGCGGATTCGTCATCACGCGCGAGAAACTGATCAATGTGAAGTTCGGTGATACGCGCAAAGTCGATCAGGAATATCCCGCAGATGTGATGGAGATGCTGCCGAAGATTGCAGGACTCAAGGCAGGTGCGCGTAAATCGTTGAAGAGCGTCCTTGAAAACAAAAAGGCTGAAAAGGTACTCGACCTGATGGACACTGTGACCAGGAAGGATGAGGAGTAAGCCATGAAATTCATTTTGAATTACATCCGCAAGGAAGAATGGTCGCCGTATGTAGCGGGCATTCTGCTGGGGCTGGTGGGCATTGCCGCTGTCTGGGCAAGCAATAGCCTGCTCGGCGCATCCGGTGCATTCGAAAACCTGGCCGGTATGATCGGGAAGGCCATTGCACCCAAAGCATTCGACAACCTGTATTTCAACTTCATCATGCCGCCCGGCATCACCTGGGGACTTATCCTGCTGGTAGGCGTGTTCTTCGGTGGAATGATCGGTGCAGCGACCAGTGGCACGCTGCTGTGGGGCAAGAAGGATTCCGCCAATTCGGACACACAATGGAAACGAATCTTCGGCCCACAAGTGTGGAAGCGCTGGGTGCTGGCCTTCATCGGCGCCATTATCCTGGAATTTGCGGCAGGCATCGCAGGCGGCTGCACCAGTGGACTTGCGATCTCCGGCGGCATGTTGCTGGCTCCCGCGGCATTCCTGTTTATCATGGGAATGTTCGCATCGGGCATCGTCACTGCACTTATTGTGTACCGCAAGCGCTATTAGTTTGAGAGGAGTCTAATATGAACTTCGTCCTCGCTCTCGTTTTTGGCGTCTTCTTCGGCTTTTCGCTGAACAAAGCCGGACTGACCAAATACAACAAGATCGTGAACGTTTTTCGCTTCACTGACATGGCTGTGTTGAAATTCATGATGACCGCACTCGTGGTCGCCATGAGCGGACTATTCGCCCTGCGCGGCCTGGGACTTATCACCTTCCCGAACGTGCCTGGAACATACATTGTTGGGAACCTCCTGGGAGGGCTGATATTCGGTGTGGGCATGGCGCTCACCGGATTCTGACCGGGTACTTGCGCCGCCGGTGGCGGCGAAGGCAAAATGGATTACATCGTCCCGGGTCTACTTGGCTTTTTGACGGGCGCCGTGATTTTCGGCCTCACCTATCAACAGGTGTTTCCTGTCATCTCTGCGATCGCGAATTATGGCAACGTAACCATTCCCGACTTGTGGAATGTCAGCTCCTTCCTGTTCATCGTGCTCTTCGCGCTCATGGCGCTGCTGCTCTTCTACTTGATTGACCGCGTCGGATGGCAGCGGAAAGATAGTAATCAGTAACCAGTGGACAGCTATCAGTGAGACTAAAACTGCTTACTGATAACTGATGACTGAACACTGGAGTTATCCATGACACATACGATCTCAAGAAGAGATTTTCTGAAACTCGGCACGGCGGCGGGTGCGCTGGCTCTGGGTCAAATGCTCCCACCGAAGGTGGCGCAGGCTGCGCGTGAAGCAGGACTCATCAACGCCGCAGGTGATGGCTATGTTCACAGCATGTGTGAAATGTGCGTGTGGCGATGCGGCCTGATCGCCAAAGTAAAGGATGGGCGCGTCATCAAACTGGATGGCAATCCCGAACATGCCCATTCACGCGGTAACCTTTGTCCACGTGGACAATCCGGCTTGATGAACACCTATGACCCCGACCGTGTCTTGACGCCCCTCATCCGGGCAGGAAAACGCGGCGAAGGGCTGTTCCGCCAGGCGTCGTGGGATGAAGCGCTGGACAAGGTCGCCTCGAACATGCTGGCCATCAAGGAAAAGTACGGCCCTGAAGCGATGGTCTTCTCGTCCACGCATAATCTGAGCCAGCCATTGTTCGAGAACCTGCTGTATGCGTTTGGTTCACCGAACTACGGCACACAGCGCTCGCTGTGCTTCAATGCCATGATCGTCTCAAACCTGATGACCTATGGCATGGAAGAGCCCGCCCGTATTTACAATGACAAACTGAATTACATCCTCCTGACGGGACGCAACCTGCTGGAAGCAATTTCCACGTCTGAGACACATGACCTGATTACCGCGATCGACCGCGGTGCGAAGGTAGTGGTGCTCGACCCGCGCTTTACCAAGACCGCTTCGAAAGCGACCGAATGGCTGCCCATCAAACCCGGCATGGACCTCGCTTTCCACCTTGCCATGCTCAACGTCATCATTGGCGAGGGGCTCTACAAAGCCTCGTTCGTTGAACAATACACAATCGGCCTTGACGAGCTGAAAAAAGAGGTCAGCCGCTACACTCCCGAATGGGCCGCGCCATTGACCGGCATCCCCGCCGAGATCATCAAGCGCATTGCACACGAATTTGCTGCAGCCGCGCCGCACGCGCTGGCACACAATGGATGGCGCACATCCAATTTCGTCAATTCCTTCCACACCCAGCGCGCCATTGCCATTCTGAACGCGCTCGTTGGAAACTGGAATGTAACCCTTGCTGCCGCGGCCGGCGAAGGAGCCGGACTCGGCGCTCCGTCACAGCCATCTTACCCGCGTGTTTCCGCGCTGCGCCTCGATGGTGTGCCGTGGAAATATCCGGTGGTGCCGTTCAAGATCGGCGTCTTCCAGGAATTACGCGACAACATCCTCACTGCCGATCCATACCAGGCACACGGCTGGTTCATCTCACGCCAGAATCCCATCATGTCCATTCCTGACCGCGGCAAGACCATCGAAGCCTTCGGCAAGATGGACTTTATCGTAACGGTGGATATCATCCTCAACGACACTGCCTGGTTCTCGGATGTGATCCTGCCGGAAGCGTCGTACCTCGAACGT
>JAKOVF010000231.1 GCA_029782225.1 Chloroflexota bacterium
ACATACAGGCAATACGACCTGTCCTTGATAGCGCTCTGACGTAGATGGACTGAGTGTAGATGCTGCCTGACAGCCCACTCAACGTTCCCATAAGGCCAAAGCGCACGGAACCGCCGTCCGTTTTCATTAGCTTCACCACTTTTCCGTAGATGGGGTCTTGGCGAAACTCAACCGTGCCAGAGGTGGTGCCGTAAGAAGCCCATGTCTCAAAGTCGCGGCTCACGATGCAATTCGTCGTCCCCTCCTCAACCGCCACAGCCCCGCCGAAGCGGCCCTCGCCGGGACGCAACGTAACGACTGCTCCGGACTCAGGAGATATGCCGTCGGTGCTCACCAACGAGCCGTCGAAGTGCCAGAGTTTCGCACCTTCGGGCTTGGTCAGTGAGATACCAGGAGCGGAGCCGCCGACGGTGAGTGCGCCTGCTTCTATCTTCAACGCACCTAGATGGTCAACCGTTGCCACCTGAGCTGCAAGCAACAGGTGTTTGGCGACTTCGGCCTGCACTTCTGTCGCCCTAATCAGGCCGGTAGCAATCAGGTCGCCGAGAACGTAGACTTTGCCTGTCTCGGTGTCCACGGCGAACACAGACTTCATTTCGCCATTTACGCTGGTCAGAACTCGGAATCTGTCGGCGAGCATTGCGACCTCTGATTGGCCATCTTCGTCCACAGCCATGCCAATGCCAGCGATGACCAGCTTGCCGTCCTGACGCACCTGCACCTTCAGGGTGATCTCGTCTCCGAGCAGCTGGATTTGAGATGCGTGTTCTGTGATTTGTCCTTCGACATTGTCCACCCGGGTCACAATACCCGTGATAGACTCGGTGTTCAGAGCAATCTGTGCCCCCTGGCGGGATACAAGTCCCTCAAGCTCATCAAATACAGTCTGGGATACCTTCGTGGAAATCTCATCTGCTAGTACGGACAGCTTGCCCTCGGCCGTCTCAACGCGCCCCTCAAGAGTATCAAACACTTCTTGAGTCACTCTGGCCGCTATTTCTGTGGCCAACACACTTAGTTGTCCTTCTGCTTCCTCAACTCGTCCGGTCAGAGTATCTACGACAGACTGATCTGCCTTGGCGTTGATCTGACCGGGGAGCACTTCCAGGATACCCTCGGCAGTTTCAACCCTTCCTACCAGGGTATCAAAGACCGTTTGTGACACTTTTGCGGACACTTCGTCTGCCAGAACAGTCAGCTGTCCTTCCGCTGTTTCCACTCGCTCCTTCAGCAAATCAAAGACCTCGCTGGTTACACGTGCCGCAATCATATCCGCATGGACAGCCAGAGTGCCTTCATTAG
>JAKOVF010000236.1 GCA_029782225.1 Chloroflexota bacterium
CCGCCATAACAAGGATTTTCCACATTAATTTCTCCAAAACATGGATTTATTTTACGCTGAAATGCCCCGCATGTCTTGCCATGAATTATGGCAGCCGGTCTGGGAAGCCGGCGGGACGATCCTGGCTTCCTGACTAACCCCAGATGCTATAGGATTTCGTGGGAAGATCAAATGCATACGCGGCAGGCGTCAGCTCATCCAGGCTTCCAAGCACGGAACGCAATTGCAGGCGGGCGCGGGCAAGCCTGCTTTTGACGGTGCCGATGGGCACATGCAGGGCTTCAGCGGCCTCCTCATAAGAGAGACCTTCCACATCCACGAGCACCAATATCGTTCGAAAATGCTCGGGCAGAGTGTCGAGCGCATTGTGAATAGTATCTTTTAGTTCAGAATACTCGAGCTGCGTTTCCACAGAAAAAGAGGAATCCGCCAGCCAATCATTTGAGTCGATTTCTGTCCCATCTTCATCCATCAGGCGGAGCGATTCTGCCGGCCTGCGGCGCTGGTGGCGAAGCTGATCGTAGCAGGCATTGACCGTGATGCGCGCAAGCCAGCCCCGCAATTCACCGCCTTTGAAGGACGCGATGTTGCGAAAGGCCGAAAGGAAGGCTTCCTGCACTGCATCAGCCGCCATTTCTTCGTCGGAAAGGATGCGGTTGGCGATGCGGTAGAGCAGGTCCTGATACTTCAGGATAAGCTCGTTGAAGGCATCCAGGTCGCCCTGCTGGGCAGATTCGATTAGTCCACGCTCTTCCATATCTTATTTATAACTCCCCGCTGTTACAAGCTTGTTCCGAAGATGTCACAGTTTTGTAACCCCCATTTCCCGCCCCCATCGCCGTCCTCGGCGGCGGCAGAGCAATATTAAATAGGCAGTTGCATAATAAACACGCTGCCGCGCGGGTTTTCCTGGCTGCTCCGCACGCTCAGCCTCCCGCCGTGTAAACTGATAATGCGATGGACCAGCGCCAGTCCGAGCCCGCTGCCCTCGATACCGCGGGCGTTCGTGGCCCGGTACAGCTCATCAAAGACCTTTTGGATCTCCTCGGGTGGGATGCCCATTCCTGAATCGGCAACCTCGATGACGATTGAGCGGTCTTCGACGCGGGCGCGCAACTCGACCGAATCCTGCGCGGACGTGAACTTGAGCGCGTTATCCAGGAGATTGTACACACCCAGGCCCAACAGGTCGCGGTCGCCGGTGACCGATGGCATGGGCCACGGGACGCGCGAGATCAACAGGTCCACGTTGCGATGCTCATAGGCGGGTACAAGCAAAACCGCTTCGACCATTTCCTCCAGGAGCTGAGGAACATACACGGGCAGGCGTTCGAGCGGGCGTTCCTCCAGATCGGATAGTTTCCGCAGGTCAGCCAGCAGTTTACTCAACCGCTCTGCAGCGCGCGAAGCGTTCTCTCCTGCACGTTCGCGTTCCTCGCGTGAGCGAGCTTCACGCAGATTAACCAGCGCAGTCCGCAAACCCGTAAGTGGATTCTTGATCTCATGGTCGAGGCGGCGGATAAATTGTCGGCGGCTCTCATCATGTTCGCGCTGCGAGTCGTTGATCTTCTTGAAAGCTTCCCTTTCCATGAGAAGTGCACCCAGCCGGATCATCAAAAGCAGCAGCGAGAGGAAGGCCCCCAGGACAAAGATCACCATACCGATGTCAATTTTGAAGACGAGAAGCGGCACAGGCGCGAAGAATAGCTGTGCGAGAATGGATGCAATCACCCCCAGTCCGACGGGCAGCAGGATCAGAAATTCTCTGAGATACTTCATCTACTCGCCCCGAACAGCAGCGATAAAACGGTAACCTTCACCGGGGACGGTTTCGATATAACGCGCTTCGGCAGGGTCATCGTCGAGCGCGCGGCGGAGTTCCGCCATACGTGTGTCCACGGTTCGTGTGCCGGCAGGGTATTCCCAGCCCCAGACTGCCTCCAGCAATCGCTCCCGTGAAACAGCTTCGTCAGGATGGGTCATCAGGTATTCGAGCACAGCCAATGCTTTTGGGGTGAGATCGAGTTGCTTTCCCTTCAGGGAGACTCGGCGGGCACGCCGGTCAAGCGTCAGATGTTCAGATGTGAGAAGCCAGGCCGCCGAAAGTGACCTTTCGCCCGGGCGCGCACGGCGCAGTACCGCACGGACACGCGCTAGCAGTTCATGCGGGTCGAAGGGCTTGTTGATGTAATCGTCCGCGCCTTCTTCGAGAGCCAGGGCCCGCTCGGAGGCCTCTCCAACCTGCGTGAGCAGGATAGTGGGAGTCCAGACATTGAGATGGCGCAGACGGCGCAGAACCTCACGTCCATCCATGCGCGGCATGAGCACATCCAGTACGATCATATCTGGATGATGAGATTGTATTTTTTCCAGTGCAGACGCGCCATCCGAAACAACCATCACGTGGAAGCCGGCGCGCTGAAGGAACGGCGCGAGGCTGTCGGCAATTGTGGGGTCGTCATCTGCAAGGAGGAGGGTGGGGTTATCGCGGGTCATGCCTGGGCTGGAAAAAAGGCCCGGTCACGAGGACCAGGCCTTCTGTCTGGTTTGAAACGGAAGAAGAGTCTGCTATGGCGTGGGTGTGACAGTCACAGTCGGTGTCATCGTTGGGGTGTTCGTGTCTGTGGGTGCGGGCGATGTATTCGTCACAGTGGGCGTCGCGGTGAGCGGCAGGGTGGCAGTCGGGGTGGCTGTCGCCGAACTTGTGCCAGATGGATTGTAGATCATCGGGGCGATCCACAGTGCGCGGTCACCTGCAGGCGAGCCAGTGGAGAGGATGGTGAGAATGAACTTGACATTCTGCCCGGCCAGCGTAGAGAGACTGATGTCGGCGTTGTAGTTCAAGCCTTCAAGCTTTTCAACGAATGCCCAGAAGGTTTGAACCGTGGAACTGCCGGAGATGGAATAATCCAGGCGGTAGACCACGTAGCAGGATGTGGCGCCACCTTCGCAGCCGACGGTTGCACGGAAGCGATCACCCGACTTTACTGTGTATGCCGGATAGATGCCCTGGATATAACCGTTGTTCACGTTCTGTGGAAAGGTCAACAGGCCGGGGCGATTATCGAGTGTGCCGCTCTCAAGCTTGGGCGTGGCCTGATACAGGACAAACCCTCTTGCATCTCCGTCCGAGCCCGGGCAGGGCAGGGCAGAGCTGCTGGCAGCGCTGTACCATGAGGCCGCGCAGAAGTTGGCTGCGAAGTCATAGCTTGCGCCCGAGGCGGGCGGGCCGGGTGTTACCGGGGTCACGCCCCCCGGAACTGTGCCTGTGCCGCTAACCTTGATCTCGACCCACCATGATTTGGTGCCCCCGGTGCCAATGCCGAACGGAGCGCCACTGGCATTCTTGAATCTCCAGTAGCCGCGATACTTGCCGGCAGTGGTTGGCGAGGTCAGGCCGACAGTAACGTCAACTGTCTGTCCAGGAGCGACGCTGGTGGGCATGGCCGCGGAATCCGGACCACCCATCTTTTCACCCGTATCGAAGATCAGGGAGTAACTGGTTGACCAGGTGCAGGTGCCAATGTTCTTGAGTCGCCAGGTCTTGGTGAAGGCGATACCGGGTGCAAAAGTGGTGCCGTCGGGCACGGTCACATCTGCAATGAACTGTGCGCGGTCACAGCTTGATGGGGCAGGAGTAGCAGATTTGGTCGGCGTGGGAGTGGGCGGCGTACCGGTCACAGTGGGGCTCGGAGTGACAGGTGTTCCGGCGCCGGCGCGTGCAATGATTGGATTGCCCCATAAGGCGCGGTCTCCGGTGGGGGAGCCATAGGCTGAGACGAAGAGGATGAATTTAACATCCTGGCCCGCCAGCGCACTCAGGTCCAGGTCAGCGAATTTCGTCAAGCCTTCGTATTTCTCACGGAAGACCCAGAAGGTCCGGACGGTACCCGATCCGATCTGGTACATCAATCGATATTCCACGTAACAGCTGGTTGCGTTGAATTCACATCCAACGGTCGTCTGGAAATGGTCGCCGCTGTTCACCCGGAAGGGCGGGTAAACACCCTGTACGAAACCATTTGTCACGTTATTTGGTACAAACAACATTCCATGCTGGGCAGATTGGATCCCGCTTTCAAACTTGGGATTATCCACATTCTGCTCGAAGCCGGTGCCGCTGGTCCATGTGGCTGTGGCAACCTTGTCAGTGAAGTCATAGGCAACACCGGTGCTGCCTCCGCTGGAAGAGACATTGATCTCGGCCCAAAAGGCTCGGTTCGCTGTCGAGCCAATGCCGAAGATCCCACCGGAAGCATTCCTAAGCCTCCAGTAGCTGAAGTAAAGACCGGCTGCACTCGGTGCCGTCATATTCACGGTCAGGTCAACCGTCTGGCCCGGATTGACGTTGATCGGGAAATTGACAGAGGCCGGTGCACCCAGGGCATTTCCGCTGTCGAAAACGAGGGCGTAGCTCGTTGACCACGTGCACGAGCCGATGTTCTTGAGGCGCCATGTTTTCTGGAATGCGGTTCCGGCCGCAAAGCTCGTTCCATCCGGTACTGTGACATCCGCAATGAATTGCGCCCAATCGCAAGTGGTGGATGCGGCGGCACCTGTCACGCCTGTACCTGCTGGCAAGAATGAAAGCATTAATGCAAGCAAAAGAAACGTTGAGGTGATTTTCAATCGAGTCTTCATAGGATCCTCCGTATTACTTCTCTGAGTCGAAACGGCTTTCGTGGTCAGAAAGTTCCGTTGTATGACTATACGACCTATAGTATAACTTTTCTTTAATATTTGTACAATATATCTTTTGGCTCATTTTCTTTTAACCCGAAACCGCCTCCGGCGTCACTTATTTGCTTAGACTATAATTAACTTATGACGCGCGTCATCCTGCATTTGGATTTGGATGCCTTTTATTGCGCAGTGGAGGAGATCCACAACCCCGCTCTGCGTGGAAAAGCCTTCGCCGTGGGCGGCAGGCCTGATGAGCGCGGCGTAGTCTCATCCTGCTCCTACGCCGCCCGGCGAAAAGGCATCCGTTCTGCCATGCCAATGGCGCGTGCATTGCGTCTGTGCCCGGAGCTGATTACTGTTCCCGGACGGCATGGGTTATATGAACAAGCTTCCGAGCAGGTGATGGATAAGCTGCGCAGATTGACTCCCCTGGTTGAACAGATTTCCATTGATGAGGCCTTTCTCGATATCTCAGACATTCGCGAGGCCCCGGTACGCATCGCGCGTGACCTGCAAGCGGCCATCAAGAACGAATTGCATTTACCCAGTTCGATCGGGATTGCGTCCAACAAGCTCGTGGCGAAGATCGCCACCGAGGTGGGCAAGAAAAGCGGAAAAGGCGTCGGCCCTCCCTTTGGATTGACACTTGTCCCAGCAGGAGAGGAAGCTGCGTTCCTTGCCCCGCTTCCCGCGGACATGCTGTGGGGTGTCGGCCCAAAGACTTTCGCCCGATTAGCCGAACTGAACATCCACACGATTGGCGACCTTGCTAACTGGCCCGAAAGCGACCTCATCCGCCGTTTTGGCGAAAACGGCCGGGATCTGGCGCGCCATGCCAAAGGTCAGGACGACAGATCCGTGGTGACCGAGCACGAGCTTAAATCCATCAGTCAGGAGATTACGTATTCAGTGGATGTTCGCGAAGATAAGGTCATCGAGAAAACGCTGCGTGAAATGTCTGTTGAAGTGGGGCGGAGATTGCGCCGCAATGACCTGGCGGGCACGACGGTCAAATTGAAGCTGCGCTGGCCCGATTTCACTACGCTGACGAGGCAGGTCACCTTTCCGCAACCAACCGACCATGATGACGAGATCCTCCAGGCCGCGCTGAAATTGCTCCGCCAGGTCCGCAAGCCAAACCAGGCTGTGCGCCTGATCGGCGTGGGCGTCAGCGGCCTGGGTGCGCCGATCCGTCAATTGTCTCTCTGGGAAGCCAACGATGAAAAATCGCGCAGATTGCAGGAAGCATTGGATGCCTTGAACGAAAAGTATGGGCGGAATGTCATCTCGCGCGGCGACCTGCTGGAAGATTAGCACGGGACTATAATCCTGATGGGAGGCTCTCATGAAAATCCTCGATCTGAAAAAACAATATAAGAACCTGTACCAGCCATCGGCTAAAAAAGTGGATACCGTGCAAGTGCCGCGGCTCCAATTTGTAATGATAGATGGCGCGGTTGAGAAGGGACATGGGCCCGGCGATTCGCCATCCTTTCAGGAAGCGACCCAGGCCATGTACGGGATTTCATATACGCTCAAGTTCATGCTCAAGAAACGCAAGACAAATGCAATTGATTATCCCGTGATGGCGCTGGAGGGCCTGTGGTGGGTTGAAAATGGCGTGTT
>JAKOVF010000273.1 GCA_029782225.1 Chloroflexota bacterium
CGAACCCACGACCTGACGATTACGAATCGTCTGCTCTGCCAGCTGAGCTACGGTGGCGTAGTGTGTGAGTCCCCTTTAGGGGATAGCGGCGAGATTATAAGATATTCCCCCCAAGTTCGCAAGGAAAATCATGATATTCCTTGTGTTATTTCGTTTGTATAATACCCACGGTCACAGATTGCGCTTTCCACCTTCTAAAAAAGCGCAGTTTGTGACCGAGTGCGGTATAGTATTATGAAGAGCGCACAAGCTCCTTCGTTCTCTTCCTTTTGGGGAAGAAAATTCTGAACGAAGTCGTCAAAGCCACAGGTAAATATGCTTCGAATTGCGATGCTTTCCTATCACACGTGTCCCCTGGCTACGCTGGGGGGCAAGGATACGGGCGGGATGAACGTCTATGTGCGCGATCTGACGCGCGAACTTGGTCACATGGGAATCCATGTGGATGTGTTCACGCGCTCCCAAGATGAGCACGTCCCGCATGTGCTGCATGACCTGGGCTATGGTAATCGGGTGGTTCATATTCCGGCTGGCCCCGAGGAGCCTCAGAGCAAAAGCGCGATTGCAAGCTATATCCCGGAATTTGTGGAAGGGATCAAACAGTTTGCAGCAGAGAAGGGCATCAAATACGACGTTATTCACAGTCATTACTGGATGTCCGGTTTGGCAGCGGAGGCGCTGAGTGACGCGTGGGGAGGGATTCCCATCGTCCACATGTTCCACACGCTGGGCGAGATGAAGAACCGGGTGGCGCGTTCGGAGGATGAACGCGCAGGGGAGGATCGACTTGCGGGGGAGAGGCAGATCCTCGGTCGGGCGGACCGGGTCATTGTCGCGACCATAGCAGAGTTGACCCAGTTACGCTTTCTCTATCGCACCGATTCCAGGAAACTTGTCACCATCCCGCCGGGCGTGGACACGAGTCACTTTTACCCCATCCCCCCCGACGAGGCCAAACAATTCATCGGGCTGAAACCCGACACGCGCATCATTCTATTTGTAGGACGGATCGAGCCGCTCAAAGGTGTGGATACCTTGATCCAGGCTATGTCCTGTTTGCGCGTCTCAGATATTCCCAGGCCAGTCTATCTCGCGATCATTGGCGGGGAACCGAATGCAAGTCCGCAGAATATGTCGGCCGAGATGGCGCGCCTGCAAAAACTGTGCGACGATCTCTGTATGGGCGGCATGGTTGTGTTCCTCGGTAAGCGCGGACAAGACACACTGCCTTACTACTATTCAGCCGCAGAGGCGCTGGTGATGCCGTCCTTGTATGAATCGTTTGGAATGGTCGCTTTGGAGGCCATGGCCTGCGGTACGCCTGTGATCGCATCCGAAGTCGGGGGACTCGGATACCTGGTCCAAAACGGCGAGACCGGGTATACGGTTCCCGATAGCGAACCCGACCAGCTCTGTGAGAAGCTCACATGGCTGTTGGGCGACACCGAGTTACGCGAGGCTATGGGTGAGCGCGCAGCCGAGTATGCAAAAAACTATGCCTGGGACAAGATCGCGAACCAGGTGATCGCAGTCTACAATGAACTTGTTGAGGGCGAAAAGATGAGCATGAAATAAGGAAGATGAAGCGCCCCGAAGGTTGTCTTACCAGACCATGCTGAACCGCCTAAACCTTCGAGACGGTGAACGTGGCTCGATTATTCCTTCATTTTTACGTAGAAGATCGTCGAGCCATCCGTGACCTGGGCTCGCATGTCAAAGCGGTCTTTCAGTTTTTGGATCATGCGTGAGAGTTGCTTGTGACCGTAGGTTCGCGGATCAAAACCGGGGTCGAGTTGGTAGAGCGAGCTTCCCATTGAATCCAGGCGTGCCCAGCCATCCTGTCCCACAGCCATTTCGAAGGCTTGACCAAGCAGGGGCATCGGATCGGCTTCTTCCTTTTCTCTTTCTTCCTTCGTTTTCTTTGCTCCGCCTCGATGCGTCCGCAGGGGTTGAACGGCCTTCTTTGCAACTACAAGGTTTTCCGTATAGACGAAGACGTCACAGGCGTTGACGAAGGGCTTGGGCGTCTTCTTCTCACCGATGCCCATGACAAAAATTCCCGTCTCTCTGATGCGCGTAGCCAGACGGGTGTAATCGCTGTCCGAGGAGACCAGGCAGAAACCATCCACTACATCTGAATGGAGGATATCCATTGCATCGATGATCATGGCACTGTCTGTGGCGTTTTTGCCGATCGTGTAGCGGAATTGCTGGATGGGTTGGAAGGCGTGATAATTGAGAACTTCCTTCCAGGAGTTCATATTGGCGGTAGTCCAATCCCCGTATATGCGGCGCACGGTGACCTGTCCGTGGCGGCCGGCTTCCACAAGCATCTGGGGGAGCAGGCTGGGTTGTGCGTTGTCGCCGTCGATCAGCATGGCGATCTTGTCACGTGATAATGGTGCTAGTTGTTCATCTGCCATAATTTAATTATACCTTTTGAGCACTATTCAGATTTTCTTCTTGAAAGGGTGCCGAATTTTGGGGTGTGAGCGTGCATGCGCACGCTCACACCCCAAAATTCGGTTATCTTCTCAAGGGAATTTTCGGAAGAAATCTCAATGGAGTATACTCGCAAACACCAAATCCTTTAAAGGAGAAATAAACCATGGAAATTGACCCTGTCTGCAAAATGGAAGTGGATCCTGTCACTGCGCAGTGGAAATCTGAATACAAAGACCAGACTTATTATTTTTGTGCGCCCGGCTGCAAAGCCTCGTTTGATAAGGACCCTGAGAAGTACTTGAAAGGGGAAGATCAGGACCAATAGTTTTGTGTGGATATCGCTCCGACCGGGCGATATCTTTTTATGTCCGGGGATCTTTACGGAAGCTTTACAATTACTTTATCATCCAGTTGATCTGGAATGAGAGAATCCTGCCATGACGAAAATCCTTGTTGTCGATGACGAACCCTCGATTCTGAACCTGGTCAGCGCGTATTTGAAGCCGGAAGGCTACGAGGTCTATACCGCGACAGATGGTCCCACGGGACTCAAAGCTGCGCGTGCCTTTAAACCTGACCTGCTGATTCTCGATGTCATGCTGCCCGGCATGGATGGCCTGGAACTGCTCTCTCGCCTGCGCAGGGAATCCGATATGTACGTGATCCTGCTCACGGCTCGTACAGAGGAAACGGATAAGATCGTCGGTCTCTCCGTCGGTGCGGATGATTATGTGACCAAGCCGTTCAGCCCGCGCGAATTGACGGCGCGAGTCAAGGCGGCGGTGAGGCGTTTGAATACGGGAGGATCTTCCGGGGCGGAGGGAAGCGTGCTGTCCTTCCGCCATGTGCGGATTGATGCAGGCGCGCGCCAGGTCACGGTGGATGATCAGCCTATTGAATTGACTGCCATTGAATTTGATTTGCTGCACGCGCTGGCAGAAAACCGTGGCCGCGTGCTCACGCGCGAGCAACTGCTTGAGAAGGTGTGGGGTGGGACGTATTATGGCGAAATGCGTGTGGTGGACGTGCATCTGGGGCATGTCCGTCAGAAGCTTGGGGATGGCGAAATCATTGCTACTGTGCGCGGTGTGGGCTATCGCTTTGACGATGAGCCGTTGTAGGTTGAGGAACTATGGTTGATTATTTCCAGCATCACCTCGGCGCAAAGCTTTTGCTCTCTTACCTGATCATTATTGCAGTGGGCATTCTCGTATTGGTAATGGCCAGCCAATCGCTTCTGCCTGCATCTTTTAACCGTCACATGGCCGGTGTGGATATGGCTGGAATGATGGGCGGAGGACAAGGCCCTGGCGCTCGGGGGCAGGGCATGGGGCAGCTTTATGCCGATTTCCGTGCGAGCTTCAATGAAGCGCTGCTTTATGCAGCTTTGGCCGCGACGCTCTTTGCGGCCGCGCTGGCTATATTCTTCAGCCGCACAGTGATTGCGCCCGTACGCGGTATGTCTCTCGCCACACAGCGTATCGCCGACGGGCGTTATGACGAGCGCGTGGCGGTGAGCGGCTCAGATGAGCTTGCCCAACTTGCGGCGCGTTTCAATCAGATGGCCGAAAAACTGGAGCAGGTCGAGTCCATGCGGCGGCGGCTGATCGGCGACGTGTCCCATGAGCTGCGCACGCCCCTGACTGCGATCAAGGGTTCGGCTGAGGGGTTGATGGACGGCGTCCTCCCTGCCACCGATGAGACCTATCAACAGATCCACGCAGAGGCGGAACGCCTGAGCCGCCTGGTGGATGATTTGCAGGAGTTGAGCCGCGTCGAAGCTCATGCGTATGAATTAGACCTTCGAGACCTGGACGCTTCCGCGCTCATCAAGACGGTCATCAAGCGATTGCAGTACCAGTTCGATGAGAAACGCGTAACTCTAACATCCAGCCTGACTCCCAACCCAATCCTCCTCCACGCTGACGAAGACCGCATCGTACAGGTCCTGACCAATCTGACAGGCAACGCACTGCAATATACGCCCGCAGGCGGACAGGTTTCCATTTCGGTGGAAGCGGCTGGCAGCGAAGCGCGCTTCTCGGTGAAAGATACTGGCCTCGGAATTCCCACTGAACACCTCTCACACATCTTCGACCGCTTCTACCGCGTGGACAAGTCCCGTTCCCGCGCGCGCGGCGGCTCCGGCATCGGCTTGACGATTGCCAGGCATCTCGTTGAAGCACATGGAGGAAAGATTTGGGCGGAGAGCGAAGGCGAGGGGAAAGGCAGTACGTTTGTTTTTACATTGCCGCTAAAGGGCGGGATTGAATCCCGCCGCTGATTTTATGGCTGAATCGGCTTGACCACACCCACATCCGACGGCGCGCCGCCGAGGAGACCGATATCCTTGCATGACTGCTTATCCAGCCGCAGGAGGATTACATCGTTGGAAGTGGTGTCCACCTGAATAATCGTTCCCACTTGATACTGTGAGTCCACGGTCAACTTGAAGGTTACCTGGTTTTGCGCGGGCAGATTATCCACGCATTTCTTTTTATCCGGGTGCTCGCGGTCTTCATCGATCGCGCGCAAGAGGGAACATGTATTGGGCAAGTCTACTGTCCCTGTATTTTTCACGGTTACGTAGGCATTCGTTACTTCGCCCATGCCATGCGTGATGTCAATACTCGTATTGCAGCCGAGGATATCCACTGCAACAGATTGAACGACGACCGGTGAGGGTGTCGGAGTTATCGTATCCGTCGGTGTCGGCGTAAAAGTCTCTGTGGGAGGAACCGTCGGCGAAACGGGTGTGAGAACAATGATTCCCGGCGTATCGGTCGGTAGAACTGTACTCGTCCAGGTGGGAATCACAATGATCGGCGTCGGTGAGACAATCCCGGGAGTTCGTGTAGGGATTGGGGTCCACACCGGGAATGGCTGTGGCTGAACGGAAAATACATCACAGGATGTGAGAATCAATGTAAGCAGAACAGCGGCGATTAATCTCTTCATGTGAATCTCTCTTCTCTCTTCGTTTATTATACGCCACCGCCTCACTTATAGTTCCTGAATGAAAACATCCCTGCTATAAGGCGGGGATGTTTATTGTCGTACCTGTATTGCTACAACTGTCCGCTGTCTTCCATCGTCTCTATTTCCCTCAAATACTCCGGATTTTCGTAGCGCGAAAGTTCAAAAGTCAGCGCGTAGGCCGGCAGGCTTTTGCCCGTGATGTGCGCGGCCAGCAAATCTCCTGCGCCGCAAGCGGACATGATCCCGTAGCCCGAAACAGCTCCAATAATATACGCACCCGCTATGCTAAGAGGTCCGATCAAAGGACGATTCTCGCGCGTACGCGTGTAGCAGCCGCCGTCGAGCTGCGGGCGCGGCATTTTCGCGAAATATTCCTTCATGCGTGGCAGCATGGTCGAGAGTCCGCGCAGGGCAATCTCCGGGTACTGCTCATCGAACGTCGGCGGCCAGAGCGGGTCAACTACCCTCGTTTTGAAATCCCACAAGATCAGGATGGTCTGGTTTTCGCCGCTCCCCTCGGGCCGCGTGTGCACGCCGGCCGGGAACTTCTCCGTCAGCCAGTGTGCCTCCTGATCTGAGGCCAGTGCAGCGCGCTCGTCTGCTTGCCACGGAAGAAATTGGGCATCGTCCCAAATGAGGAGTGGAGCATGGCGCGGCACCACGCCCAGCGAATCCTTGATGGCGGCCCGCAGGTGCAGTTCGGTGTAAATCGGCAGGTCCAGGCCGAGCATTCCGCCGACTTCCTTCAGGAACGGTCCAGGTGCGGCGATGAAAATGGGGGAAGTGACGAATTCTCCTGTCCTCAGCGTGACTCCGTTTACGCGGCCATTCGCCACATCTACTTCTGTCACGCGCTCGGATTCAAACCGGACCCCGAGTCTGCGGGCCGTTTCAAGGAGGTACATGCCCAACTGCTGGGCGCTCAGCCAACCTGCACGCCGGGCATGCAGTGCGGCCACAGCATCCTGGTTGAGATACGGAAAATGCTTCTGGATGAATGTAGAGCCGAGGAGCAAATCCGCGCCTGCTGGTTCGTCGGCAAATCCGTCTGCGTGGGCAGGTTGGTAGGATGACCTCTCAGCGGTGTGGACTCTCAAGGGACCCGCACCCAGGTTCGAGGTCAGTTTGGAGCGCTCTATCAGTGCAGGAACTTTTGATTCTTCAGCGGTGACGTACAGGTAGCCGCGTCGATTCATTCGGAAGACGTTCCCAGATTCATTCGCCAGGTCTTCCATCAAATCGATCGAGCGGTTCATCAAAGCCAGCATCGCGCGGTCCGGCCACCAGTTCCGATAGCACTCTGTGGAGCGGTCGCTGGTGAACGAAAGGGGCGGGCGCTCATCGAGCAGCAGGATGTTGGTGAGACCTGCCCTGGCAAGGTAATGAGCGGCCGAAACGCCAGTAATGCCAGCACCGCAGATGATGGCGTCGAATGAACGGGTCATTTAGATTGTTTGTCGCTGTGAGCGAAACGATCACGATCTGGAGAATCTATGGTTGAGTTCATCGTTGGATGGCTCAATCATAACCGAGCCATCAGGAAAAATGATAGTAGGAACCGTGCGGTTGCCCGAGTTGATTTCGCGGACGAACGCAGCACCCTTCTCATCTGCATCCACGTTGACTTCGACTACTTCAATGTGGTTGCGCTTGAAGAAGAATTTTGCGCGCCTGCAGTCAGGGCACCAATCCACGGAGTACATCACGATCTCCGCTGGCTGGCGGGTGTAGAGATTATTGGTTGCCATTGGCCCTCCGGAATATGGGTGAGAAAGATCAATGAACCACTTGCAGACGCCCGCACCCCATTCTCGGGCTGCCCTTCGTGGATTTATGATTTGCCCATTATTGCATAAATACATCAAAAAGGCAGGTGCTAAAATTCCTGCTTTTTCTGTTACTCGCCAAGCGATTTGAGATATTCACGGATTGCCAGTGCTGCGGAAGCTCCCTCGCCGGTGGCGGCGGCAGCCTGTTTCGTCGCGCCCGAGCGGACGTCGCCGGCCGCGAATACGCCATCCATGCTGGTCATCATGTTCACGGTTTGGATGAAGCCGCCCGCATCCATTTCGGCTTTGCCTTTCAATAGATCGTGATTGGGGGTTAATCCAATGAAGACAAAGACCCCGTCATATTTCAGAAGCTTTTCCTGCTTTGAAGCGCGGTCTTCCACCAGGATAGACTCGAGCCTGTGGTCCCCGCGCAATTCCTTGACAGCGTGGTTGAGAATGACTTGCATATTGTCCTTGCTCGCCACCTTGTCCTGGAGGAATTTACTGGCTTTCGGCTGGGGTCCGTTGACGAGGATGTCTACCTGAGATGCAAACTTTGTGAGAAACACGCCTTCTTCAAATCCGCTGTTGCCTCCGCCAACCACGAGCACTCTCTTACCCTTGTAAAACGCTCCATCACAGGTGGCGCAAAAATGAACGTTGATGCCAATTAAGTCATCTTCGCCGGGCACTCCGAGCATGCGATAACGAGCACCGGTTGCCAGCAGTATGGCCTTTGCCCCGATCTGGTGATTCTCTGAGCCTGTGGTCACACACAGGTATTGTCCATCCCGCTCGATCTCCGTAACCTCCTGAGCCTGGAGGATCTCCACGCCAAACCTGCGCACCTGCCGTTCCAGGCGTTCGGCGAATTCCGCTCCTGTGATACCTTCATCGAAGCCGGGAAAGTTGTCGATCGTCTGCGTGATGCCGGCTTGTCCGCCGAGGCCGGCTTTCTCGATGACCAGCGTATCCAATCCCTCGCGTGCCAGGTAAAGAGAGGCCGTCAACCCCGCGGGCCCGCCGCCGACGATGATCACATCATAGTATTCACGTTCAGCCCTGGTCTGAAGACCAAGCTTGACAGCCAGTTGAGCATTGGAGGGTTCAACGAGGATTTCCCCATCAGGAAAAATGATCGTGGGAATGATCCGCAGGCCGTTGTTGATCTGCTCTACAAAAGCCACGGCCTTTGTTACTTCATCGATATCCACATTCTTATAAGGGATGCGATGTTCGCCGAAGAATTTCTTGGCGCGCTTGCAGTCTGGACACCACGTTGCTCCATAGACTGTAATGACGGGCGGCTTTAGAGCGAATAAGGACTTCGACCGCGGCATAGATACCTCCAGAGAAACAGGATACGAGATGGCCTTACATTTGGGGCATTCTTTATCAACTTAGTGTTCGATTAGAATTTGAAATCAGGAACCTTTTTGCCTTCCAGGACTTCCAAAATGGCGCAGTCTGAATGTAATGTGCCTCAGTCTTCATCGTTTTATACAAAGTACTTGAAAACAACTTTTCCCTATAGCATGGAAGGCGTGGAAATATAAATGTCCCGCGTAGATCAAATAAGTGACCATGATCCTAGCCAACCTAAACCAAGGGAACCAATGTCAGAGTCTCCCCCAACCGGCGGAGGCAAAACTCCCCCGGCGGATGGATGTGTAGGGGGGTGGTTTCTCATAGAATTAAGTGATTATGTATTCATGCCAAGGAGGTAACAGTCCAGTATTCATAGAGTGCTCTGTTAGTAGAATCTTACCAATTAAATATGCTGTCCTTTTCAGAAAAAGTGATTCAACCGAGCTTGACTTCTTGTGATATTTAGCCTCGTGGCGCATACGCATGACACAGGTGTGAATCCGTTTACCGGGTCGAATGAAGAGTTTCCATGCTGTCTCTTCTAGACATGTTCATAGTAGTTCCTGACTGATCTCCCTGGTAGCTTTATTTCATAAATCTGTCATAATATCTGTGTTTTCATTTCTGACAAGTCCGGCCAAATTGAGACGGTTTTGTAACTAACAAAAATGAAAGGTGTGATGTATAATATGACAAGATTCAGTATAATTGTACAAAATTGTATCGTGAGCCTTATTATGGATGGTTTATACCGTCCTGATTGGCGTTCATAGCCGGTTCCCGCGAGTATCTTCCTTGAGAAGGGAAATTGGAGCGTCTTCCAATGAGTGACCTTAAGAATTCAATCACCGTACTATTCGCTTATGTAATGCTGGTGCTTGGCATTGCAAACATCCAGCAGCTTGAAGACAGCGGTCTGAACTTTACTCCATTGTTCTTTGTCTTGTTCACTTTGGCCATCCTTCTGGAACTCGTGCTGGTAGGATTTTTATTGAAGCGCGGCGTCCGTATCTCTATTTATTCAGTGCTGCTGATCTGGGCTGTCGTGTACGGGTTTGTCTGGTATTTTTATTGGCGGGTTGATAAGCCTCTCCTGTCCATGCAGATCCACCTGCTGCAATTTATCCTGCTTGAATTGGCCGCAGCGCTTGCCTATGAAGTTGCCAGGCATCTGGGCCATTTGGATATCATCCTGGATGGCCTGACCATCAGTACCTACCCCAATCGCGCGGTGCAGGTCCATTCCGCGGAAGACCGCATCCAGGCTGAGTTCACACGCGCTCGTCGCTATCACCATCCGTTGTCTTTGCTGGTGCTGCGACTCGAGCGCATCAGCGAACAGGACACCTGGAAGGATACCGATCCCTTACAGCGCGACATGCTGCATCGTTTTGCGACTGCGAAGGTGAGCCAGATCATCAGCGATCTTTCACGGCAGACCGATATCATTATCAGTGACCGGGGCGGCCAGTTTGTGATCCTGTGCCCTGAAACTGACCCTGAGAATCTTGCCATCTTTGCGGAACGTATCCGTAAAGCTGCTTCTGAAAGACTCGGGTCAACGCTGGCATGGGGAAGCGCGACCTTCCCGGATGAGGCGCTCACCTATGAGGACCTGCTGCAGACCGCCCGTCATCGTTTTATCACTGAAGATGCGCAGGTGGCAGGGGAGTCTTCAGATGTCGTGGAGATGGACAAAATCATTTCCATTGATCGTGTCTAGAATCGCTTGCGACTGTGAGGAGAGCTTTTGTTGTGGCTACTTTAGGATCAATTTATCGAAGTGAAGAAAGTTGGATCAGAACATTTGACCCACGGAACCGGCTTTTGACCGGTAATGCTTATTTAATTGTAAAGCGGGCCACTGACCTCATTCTTGTTATCCTGAGCATGCCTTTATGGCTCCCTGCGCTGGCTGCAGTTGCGCTGCTCATTCGGATCACATCTCCTGGCGGGCCGGTGATGTTCAAGCAAAATCGCACCGGGAGAAATGGTCACAGATTTGGCATGTATAAATTCCGCACCATGGTGCCCAATGCGGAGGAACTCAAGGCGAAGTACGCACACCTTAATGAATTGCAGTGGCCTGATTTCAAGATCACGGATGACCCGCGTGTAACCCCTGTTGGAAAATTCCTGCGCAAGACCAGTCTGGATGAACTGCCTCAACTCATCAACGTGCTCAAAGGAGATATGAGTCTCGTGGGCCCCCGTCCTACTTCTTTTGGAGCAGAGACCTATAAACTTTGGCATACCGAGCGTCTTGACGTGATGCCCGGGATGACAGGGCTATGGCAGATCTTTGGACGGGCAAAACTGGAATTTGATGACCGTCTGAGACTGGATATTGCCTATATCGAGCGCGCAAGCTGGTGGTTCGATATAAATATACTTTTCTACACTTTTATTGCCGTGATGCAAAAGCGCGGCGCTCATTGAGTCAGGTGTAGCCCTGCTGGTCATCCAGCGCAAAATGGAGTTGCAAGCCTGCCTGGTCGAGGGCTGCGATTCTTGTTTTTTATCTAGCTCCGTCGGTTATTCGACTTCGTCTTAAGATCGCATCAGTTGGCACAATTTGAATTTGAATCATGAAATTCGCGAAATCTTCTCTTTTATATCTGGGATTACTTCTCATCATATTGCTTTTGGTGCTGGCGTATGTGTCAACCCTCCCGGCTGAGATTTCAGCCGCCACTGCGATAGCCGGCTCGACGCCGCAGAACCAGGCTGTCGTACCAGACTCGAAAGATGCTTCCTGTTTTCGCCCGTATACGGATGATTCCATCTGGAATACGCCCATTGACTGGAGTAAAGCAAGGATCCATCCACAAAATGATGTCATGCTGGCCGCATTTTTCAAAGACACAAGTTGGATCGGTTCAGATCCTACCCAGTTCGCTCCAAATGTGTACTTTGCAACAAATCAGACGCCATTGGTGGCAGTCAGGCTGCGCCAGAACAGATACCGCGATGCCAGCAATGATGTCAATATCCAGTATGGGTTGCCCGGCGGCGTGATCATGATGCCGATTCCGGCAGGTGCGGTTCCGGCGCCGGGAACTGATGGCCAGATGGTAGTGGTGAATCTGGACACCGGGGAAGAATGGGGAATCAACAAAGGCGAGATTGACAGCAGTGGTCAGTGGGTCGTCGGCGGAGCGTACCGGTATAACATCGCGAACTCGGGCCTTCCTCCCGATGGGTTTGGTCAGCGCGGAGGCGGCATTGGTCAACTTGCCGGAATCGTGCGGCGGTGTGAAGTCGAGCGAGGCTCCATTGATCATGCAGTAACTTTGGCCTACGATTTTCCCTGTACCCCTGAGACCTGCGCGCTAAATGGTTGGCCGTCTTCGGCACCCCCGTTCACAACGACGGATGGACGAGGAACCGATACCTACGATATCCCCGAAGGCGCCCGGATTGCGATCCGGCCAGAGATCACTATGGATCAGATTCACGGGGTGTGCCACGGTATTAAGGGATGTGAAGCCTGGGCGAGAGCGATGCAGGAGTATGGCGGATTTATTGTTGACGATGCCGGTCATCCCAAAACCTACGCGGAAGGTGATGCAACCGCCCACTGGGATCCGAAGCTCTGGACTCCAGACATGCTGCATGACATCCCGTCAAACTGGTACGTTGTCATTGACTGGAATTTTCCTTCAACAAAGGCTCCATAAATGAACATAAAAGAACCGATCCTCCATTTGCGCGACTCATTAAATGAATCCTATGAGAACACGATTCTGCGCGGCTATTTCGGCCTCTTTGGGCATCCCGTGGCAAACCGATTTGCAATCGTTGGGAATGCCCGTACCGGGTCGAATTTTCTTTTGGATGGATTGAAGACTTCTTCCTGTATAAAAATGTATCACGAAATATTCGCGGAGCATCACCGCGAAAAGGGAAAGGATTTCGAGAAAATCCTTTCGGTACTCTATCAAAAGCACGACAAATCGATCTCGATTGTTGGAGTTAAACTCTTTTATAACCATCTCACAGAAGATGAATGGCAGAAATTCCTTTCACACAAGGATTTCAAAATTATCCATCTCACCCGTCAAAACCGCTTGAGAACGATTGTCTCTTTGGAGGTTGCCTTCAAAACAGGACAATGGACTAAGTCCAACAAATCCGTTGCCGCTGGACCAGTTGACAAGCGCATCACCCTGGACCCATCGAATTTGGTACAAAGACTGGCGAAGCTCGAAGCCGATGAGAAACTGGCAAGAGAGCAATTTAAGGACAGACCGATCCTGGAGGTTGTCTATGAGGAGTTGGTCAGCCAGCCGATAAGTACCTTTCAAAGAATTGGTGAATATCTGGGCGTTTCTGATATTGACCCTGGCAAGATCAAACTAACCCGCCAGAATCCTGAGAGCCTCGAGCGCATCATTCTGAACTATGACGATGTGTTCCGGGCGTTAAGTAATACAAGTTACTCCCGGTATCTTTCAAGCTGAGCAAGACTGCGATTAAAGTGCATTATTTGCAACCCTGGAAAGAGAGAGAAAATGGCTATTAGAAGAAGTGACTTCATATTTGCCTTCATGGCCGTCGCGCTGACGGTCGTAGGCACTCTGGCAATCAGCAACACAGATAGTCGCCTCGGTCTATTCACACTCCTCGGTTTGGCAGGCGTCATTATGGTCATGAGTATCATAGTCAGTCCGAGCATTGGCGCCTATGTTCTGATCGTTGCCGTATTCACGAACATCTCGAAGCTGTTGGTGGATATGCATTATCCAAGCGTGATCAAGCCCCTGGTGGGTGTGGTGGCGATTGCCATCGCCATTCATTACTCTTACGCCGCGCGTCCGGCCAAAGGTGGTGAAAAGACCGTCAGCATTCAAACATTCCTTGTTGTGTTCTTTCTGGCGACTGCCATCTCATTCTTGTTTGCCGAAGATCAGGACGTTGCGATGACAAATATCCTTGACCTGGGGAAGGATATTGTCATTATTTACTGTATCGTTTTTGCGTTGCGACAAACCCAAACGTGGAAACACGCGGCGTGGCTTATGATCATCACCACCACGCTGCTCTGTCTTATGGGTTTGTACCAGATCGTGACCCACAACTACACACAAACTTTTATCGGAATGGGTTCAGTTGTGATGCAGCAGGTCCTCGAGGGCTCTTCCTCATCGTCACCGCGCATTGCAGGTCCGATCAACGCGCCGAATATGTGGGCGCAGGTGGTAGTGGCGGTTATTCCCATTGTTATCTATAGAATAATCTATGAGCCGCGGCGCTGGGTCAAGATCGCCTGCATCGTTATACTTGGGATCTTGCTGTTCGAAGTACTCAATACATACAGCCGCGGCGCATTTCTGGCGCTCGCTGTCGTCTTCCTTTTGATTATGTTAAGTTTCAGGGTTAATCCGCTCATACCCATTGCCGGTGTGACGCTCATGGTGATCGTCTTCCTGGCTTTGCCGCCGGTCTACAGGCAGCGTTTTGACACCCTTCAGTCCCTCTCGCCTACCGCCCAAAACGGCATTTATCAGGATAATTCCTTCCGAGGCCGGGCGAGCGAAATGCTGGCCGGTCTATATATGTTTGCGGATCATCCGCTCTTTGGATTGGGGGCGGGAAATTACGAAGTCAACTACCAGGCCTATGCCCAAAAGATCGGCCTGGAATTCCGTGCTACTGAGCGCCAGGCGCATTCTCTCTACATTCAGATACTATCTGAAACCGGACTGCTGGGCGGCCTCGCTTTCTTTGGCATCGTTGCCTCACTTTTCGCTGCCCTTGCAAAAACAAGCAAGGCACTCAGCTACACACAATTCCGCGATACCTGGCTGCCATGGATTACATCCTTGCGAATGTCGCTGATCGGCTATTTGATCACAGCGCTCTTCCTGCATGATGCCTACATTCGCTATTTCTGGATTATTGTGGCCCTTTGTATTTCTGCCATCCGGATTTCGAGCGAGCTCGTTGAGCAGACGAAACATCATCCCACTTCCTTAGAGGCCCGTCCTTGATTACTGAAGCGACAGAGAAAGAGACCCATCGTCATATTGCTGGAAAGGCATTCCGCGGTGTTATCTGGAATTTCATTGCCTATGGCTTAGGCAAGGGAATTGTCCTGGTTAGCACCGCGATCCTTGCGCGTCTGCTCTCCAAAACGGACTTCGGGCTGGTGGCCATCGCCGTCGTGGCGATCAACTATCTGAGCGTGGTGAAAAATCTTGGCCTGGGGGTGGCATTGATTCAGCGCCGTGAAAATGTTGACGAGGCTGCCAACACGGTCTTCACGATGAACCTGATCATGGGCATTCTTTTGTCCGCGATCGTTATTCCCCTGGCGCCTCTGCTCGCAGTCTATTTCAAAGACCCGGGCGTGACGCCGGTTCTCAGGTGGCTGGGATTGTCCTTTGCTATCAACGCCGTGGGGGAGGTCCATGAAGTATTTTTGATGAGGGATCTGAATTACAAGCGGAAACTCATCTCTGACGTAGGCGGGGCTGTTACCAAGGGAGTTGTCGGCATAGGGATGGCGTACTTCGGTTTCGGCGTCTGGTCGCTTGTTGCTGCACAAATCCTGAGTGGTTTTGTGTCAGTAATCATAGACTGGATCATTGTCCCCTGGCGGCCCAGGTTGACGCTGTATACCAAGCTGATGGGACCAATGCTCAAATTTGGCGCGTCTGTCACCGGCATTGACATGATCACCATGCTGACAGATAACCTGGACTACGTGATTGTCGGCCGCGTCTTTGGCCTGGAGGTGTTGAGCGTCTATACCCTGGCTTATCGGCTGCCAGAGATGCTCCTGATAGGGAATTTGTGGGTAATGGGTGCCGTCATCTATCCGGCTTTTTCATCCATTCAGGACAAGATGGATGCCATGCGTCGCGGATTTCTCGCCTCTGTGCGTATTGTGGAATTATTCGCCGTGCCTGTATCGCTGGGACTATTTCTCGCCGCTGACCCAGTTGTCCGAGTCCTGTTTGGGCCGCAGTGGCTCGATGCCATTCCTGTCCTGCGTATATTGGCTATCTATGCCTGGATGTATTCCATTGGCTATCACATTGGCAGTGTCTACAAAGCTATTGGCCGCCCGGATATCCTCTTGAAATTGTCCATTCTGTCAGTCATCATTCTTGTCCCATCGCTGTTGGTGGGCTCCCGCTTCGGCATTATTGGGATTGGCTGGGGGCTGTTATTCGCGATCATCTTTCGACGCATCATTACCATCAACATGGCCATTCGATTTATCCATGTCACACTTTGGGATATCCTCAGTGAGCTTAAACCTGCGATGCTGGGAGCCATCCCGATGGCCGTGGTCACGCTCGCAGCGTTATACCTTACAACGGACATCAATCCATTTATCCGTCTTGGAATTGTCGTGCTTTCGGGAGCGGCCAGTTACGTAGGGGCGTTATGGTGGTTTGAAAAGGAGAACCTGCTCCAAATGGTGCGAATGGTGCTCCAGCGAGGGAAGAATCGTGCGGCAAATGTGGAGGAATTAGCAGCATGACCGGTCATAAATTTGTCTTTGTATGCGGACTTCATCGCAGCGGGACCTCTATCTTGTTTAAGTCCCTACGTGATCATCCGGATGTCAGTGGTTTTCATAACACGGAGTCTCCTGAAGATGAGGGTATGCACCTTCAAACAGTGTATCGGCCATCCGGTGCCTACGGAGGCGCCGGTAAATTCGGTTTTCATCCTGAGGCACATCTGACTGAAGAATCAGCTCTTGTGACCGATGAAAATCGGAAGAAACTCTTTTCTGAGTGGAGTCCATACTGGGACTTGAGTAAGCGCTATCTGCTCGAGAAATCACCACCGAACATTATTCGTACTCGTTTTCTCCAGGCGATGTTCCCTGATTCGTATTTCATCATTTTGCTGCGACACCCGCTGGCAGTCTCCTACGCGACGCGCAAGTGGTACCGGCGCTACCGTGTCAACTGGCGGCGTCTGGCGCCCATTTTTGAGCACTGGCTTGTGTGCCATGAATTGTTCATGGCAGACCGCCCGTATCTTAAAAATGTCATGGTCGTGAAATACGAACAATTTGTCTCAGAGCCGAATCTGTGGGTGAACCAGTTATATAACTTCCTGCAGCTTGAACCTTATCCTGTGCAGCAGAAGGTCCTGACCGGCGTCAATGACAAGTACTTCAAGAAATGGCAGAATGATCTCAACAGCTTTCTGCCGAGTTTCGAAGCAAAATCCATGATCACGCGGTTTGAATCCCGGCTCAGGCCGTTTGGCTACAGCATCGTGGACCTGGACCTCTGTGCACCTTTGGATGAAGAAGTCCATGTTGCAGAATGATCTTGCGACTCGTCTTGGTCCGGTGAAAATTCCCGATTGCAGTGCAGACTGGCGTTTTTTGCTACCGATCAGCGGTGGGCGCTCAGTACTTGTCGTCGCCCCGGATTGTGATGAGTTCGCGCTTTCCTTTGATGCAATCAAAGTCAAGAATACCCGCTGGCGTTTTGAAGATTTCACGAACAGGGTAAATCAGCCCGATTTGGGAAACTCCCGATTTGATGCGGTTGCATTTCCTCTGGGAATCCCTGCAGAGGTCGCGGCCGCTGACCCTGAGCAGCTGAGCCGCCTGCTTGAAGATGCTCTGCATTTCCTGACACCCGGTGGGGCGCTGCTGTTTGGCTTTGCGAATCGTAATGGTTTGCCCGTCCGCAGATCCGAGTCTCATCCGATTCAATCCACCCGGGATGAAATGAAACACCTCCTGATCACAGCCGGCTATTCCGCGGTTGAGATCTATGGCGCGTTTCCCACGCTCGATGTTCCGGAGTTTATCTTTTCGCCTCTGGTGGAGGATCTCCAGTTTCTTTTACGGCGGCGTTATAAGCATAAACTGCCATCACTAGTCCTCGATTTGATTACCTTACCTGCGCCAGCCAGCCTTCTTTTGCGGGCGATTCCTTTCTATTACGCGGTCGCCTACCGTTCAAGCACATCCGCCCGTTCGTTTAATTCATGACAGCGTTAATTCACGACCTCTCCACGTTTACGGCCTCCTTGCGCGAGGGCAATAAGTCCATCTATCCGGCGTCTACCCGATGGGTCATGGTCGCGAACGGCGACGCAGACTTGAATGACAACGTTATCTTCTTTGGCTTTGAACAGAAAAAACTCGATCCGATTCTGGTCGCGAAGGCTCCCCGAGTTCCACAAAATGACTGGATGCTGAAGATCGAATATGATCGGCTGACAGAACTCTGGAAGCTACTTGGGCAAACGGCAGAATCCTATCTGCCGAAGCCCGTGGCGTTCAAGCAGTTTGGGAATCAGTCTGTACTGATTCTTTCGTATTTGCACGGCGAAAGTCTGACGCGCATCTCAAGGGGGACTCTGTGGAAGGATATGTCTTATACTAGCGCGCTGGCCGTCAAAGTAGCACATTCGCTTCGTGTTCTGGATGATGGGACGGCCCGCCGCTTAGAGGTGGATGATCCCATCCTGCGTGACTTCGCTTCAAAGGCGAAAAGATTCCAGGAACTGTTCGCTCTGTCTGAAAAAGAGAGTCAGGGACTCGCCGAATTGCTGGATTTTGCGAACCGCAGATACGCGGCTGCAACTCACAAGGTATTGATCCAGGGTGATTTCTGGCACGGAAACCTGATTCAGGAACCGAACCACGATGAGCTCAAGTTTGTCGATTGGCAGTTCGCACGCTGGTCGGTGGACGTGAGCCTGGATGTGTATTTCTTTATCATGACCGGAGCATTCACGGTGGTGCGTCGTCAGGGCGAGGAGAATCTCGCCAAAGCGGTGGCAGCCCAGTTGTCCGCGTGGCGAAGCGACCTCATCCCTGCATATCTTAATGCTTACGGCCATCCCGAAAATTTCGTTCTGCTGCCGCTGCGCTACGGGATGTTGTCGTGCTGTGTCGAGAAAGCCATCCGCTCAGAAGTCGAGTTTGGATACAAACACCCGGATGATTTAATGTGGAGGAACCTTTTTACTGAATTGCTCGACTGGTCGAGGGATGACTAGGGAAGGGAAATCTCTTGATGAACCGGGAATCAAAAAAGTATCAAATTGCATTTCTAATCGATGGGTTGAGTATGGGTGGTGCGGAGCGGCTGATGGTTCCAATCCTGAAGCATTTGAGCCGCCAGGATTTTGAGCCGCGCGTCGGTGTGCTGCAGGTCAAAGAGGGCAACCCGATGGCGGATGCGATCCGCGCGCTGGATGTGCCCGTTGATTACCTGCAGATCGAGCGCTTGCGGGATCTCTCTGCTCTGCCGCGTTTGCTCAGTTATTTGCGGCAGCATCACATTGACCTTGTCCATACGCAACTGGAGTTTTCAAATATCCTTGGGAATCTGTCGGCGAAGCTACTGCATCTGCCGAGTGTCTGCACGGTTCATGTCCTGCCGCCCAGTGACGTAAAAGCAAAAACGAAATTGCATCAGCGCGCCGAGTTTCTTTTTCTGCGCCTGTTTTGCGACCGGATCATCTCTGTTTCTGAGGATGCGCGTATCTATCACATGCAAATGGCCGGGTTTTCGCCCCAGAAGATTCAGACCATCTATAACGGCATTGATCTGACGGAATTTCAGAACCACAATGGCCGGGATCGTGCCGTGATACGGCAGGAGTTCGGTATCCCAACAGCGGCGAAAGTACTTACGACAGTGGCTGTGCTGCGCGCCCCCAAGGGCATCGAATATATGATCCGTGCCATGCCAGGCGTGCTGGCTCGTGAACCCGATACATACTATCTGGTCGTGGGGGATGGGCCCCGGCGTGAGGCGCTGTTGAAGGAGGCATCGAAGCTGGCATTGAATGAGCGCGTGATCTTCGCAGGGATGCGGAAGGATGTAGCTGATTTACTGGCGGCCAGCGATGTCTTCGTATTGCCCACGCTGACCGAGGCGTTGCCGACCGTTCTGGCAGAGGCAATGGCGCTGCGATTGCCCATCGTGGCAAGTGCTGTGGGCGGCATCCCGGAAATGATCTCGAATGGCAAAAGTGGATATCTGGTCAAGCCGGGGAATCCGGCCGAACTATCGGATGTCTGCCTGAAGTTGTTATCCTCTTCTGAATCTCGAAGATCGATGGGGGATGAAGGGCTGAAAATTGCGCACCAAAAATTCAGTATTGAAACGCAGGTGGATCAAATGCGTGACCTGTATCTTGAACTCTTGAGACGCTATGGGAAATAAATTCCGTCTTATCTTTGTGGAGCCAAATGGCAGCGGCGGGTTGATTCACTATGCTTACCAAATGTGTACCGCCCTCGCAGATCAAGGCGTGGATGTGACATTGGTGACCGGCAAGGAATATGAGCTAAGCGACCTGCCTCATAATTTTCGTGTCAACAACATGCTCGATCTCTGGCCCTTGTTTGTACAGAAGACGGCGCAGGATCCAAATGCCAGTTTTGGGAAGCGATTATCGGAGAAAATCATCTGGAACCTGCGACGAGTACAGCGCGCCTTTCGTCTCATCCGCGCCTGGATGAGGCTGGTCAGCTATCTGACGCAGGCCCGGCCCGATATGATCCTCTTCTCGAAGATTAATTTCCCCTTTGAGATTCTCTTCCTCAGGCAGCTCCGCCGGCGAGGTTTGAAGTTAAGCCAGATCGGGCATGAGTTTGAGCTGCGTGAGAGCAAGAGCTCTCTGGCAAAGCTCTTTGCACGGGCCTATGCCGATGCCTACAATCAATTCTCGATTGTGTTCTTTCATGCACAGGAGAACCGCGAGCGATTCCATGCGCTCTTCCCCGAAGTCTCAATGGATAAAACCTTTGTCATCCCGCACGGTAATTCGGGGTGGCTATTGAGAAAATCACTTGGCGAAAAAGGGATCGAATCACTGCGTCAAAAATATGGACTTTCTGATCATGTACCCGTGATCCTTTTCTTCGGGCTGCTGGCTCCCAGCAAAGGGATCGATGACCTGATCGACGCATTCGCCATCGCCCGCAGAACCTGTGACGCGAAGCTGGTCATTGCCGGTTACCCGACGAAGCACATTGACATGGATGACCTGCGCGCCCGGATCGCCGTCTCCAACCTCGCCCGGGATGTGATCCTGGACCCACGCTACATTCCCCTCGATGAAGTGGGGCCATTAATGGGACTCGCGACGGTAGTGGTCTATCCCTACCGCAGCAGTACACAGAGCGGTGCCCTTCAGGTCGCTTATACTTTTGGGCGGCCTGTGATCGCATCGAAAATTGGTGGTCTGCCTGAGGCTGTAGATGATGGACAGAGCGGCTTATTAACACCGGCCCAGTCGCCAACTGTATTGGCTGAAAAAATCCTGGAGATCATCACTGATCCCGCCCGTGCGGCGCGGATGGGCGAGTATGCCCGCCAATTATCTGAAACACGCTTTAGCTGGGAATCTGTGGCAAAACAGATGGTGGAAATCTACACGCGGTTTCTGAGCTCCGAAAAAGGGCCTGACTCTGCGAACTAGCCGGGCCGATATCGATTAACCCAACTGACCAGCGCCGCAAAACGCGGCAGGGTGTGCTTGTGCGAGATGAAAATCCGCCGAATCGTGAGAGGATGCGCTTTCGCTTCTCGCAGGGATGTCGGTCCGTTTAGCAGCGTGAAGGCCGCCTTGTATCCAGCGCTTTTCACCAGGTTTTCAATACCGGGGTTGAAATCGGCGGACATGCCATTGGGATAGGCAAAGCTGAAAATGGGATGTCCAAGCTGCTGCTCAATTTCAGCCCTGGAACCTTCAATCTCGTTTCGTGCCTGGTCAAGCGAAACGCGCGTCAGAATGGGATGAGTGACGGTATGGCCGCCAAACTCAATGCCTTTTTGGTTCAATTCCCGCACCTGGTCCCAGTTCATCATCAGACTGCGGAAAAAGCCCTCGGGAACGGAAACATCCAACAGGTCCGGCAAGCGCGTAAGCCACTTTTGCTTCTCTTCGTTTGGGAGGACCTTAAGCGACTCTGTCCACTCTCTGACTGTGTCATCCAGTTGCCTTTGATTTTCCCAATGGCGCTTCTTTCCGTCTGGCGAGTCAACTTCATCGCGCGTGGTGTGATAGAAACAGTACGCGGTCAGGTCCCAGTAAAACGGCGTATCTTTTGCGATGTGTCCCGTTGTCAGAAAAATCACAGCAGGAAAGTGGAACTTCTGCAAAATCGGAAATGCGACGGTGTAATTGTCGAGGTAGCCATCGTCGAACGTGATGAGCGCCGCATGCGGCGGTAACGAGCGCTGATTTTCCAGCCAATCCACCAGATCCCGCAACGAGATGACGTTGAACCAACGTGACACATATTCCATTTGCCGCGCAAACTCTTCCGGTGTGGCGCTGATGTTTGGCTTGAATGTATCGGAATCCGGCTGATCGGGCCTTTGATTCACCCTGTGATAGTTCAGAACCGTGAGGGATTTGGCCCACAGGAAGCGCCCGGATCGGACCAGCCCTGTGCTGTTTGCGATCTCGAATAATCTCTCTGCCTTTGATTTTTTTCCGCTTTCAATCAATTGAGTTTGCATAATATTCCCGGTAGAAACAAGTCAATCAAACTGACGTATGGTGGCGGGCCCAGGCCTTTCGGTAGGCATTCCACGTATCTTCGACTTGCTGATTGAGGTTGAAATATTTTTGAGTACGGTCTTGTGCACCTGCTCCAAGAAGTTGCGCGTATTTCCTGTCAGCGGCGAGCTTCCGCAGTCCGTCCCCCAATGCCTGGGGATCCCCTGGAGGAACAAGCAGTGCGTGCTCGCCGTGGGTCACCAGTTCAGGTATGCCGCCTGCCAGCGTGGATAGAATGGGACGGCCAAGCGCGGCCGCCTCAAGCAGAGCGATGGGCGTACCCTCATAGCGAGAAGGCATGGCGAAGATATCGCTTGATTTCACGATGGACAATACTGCATCCCGGTCAAAATAACCCACCAAGCGTACGCGGTTCTGCAATCCACTCTGTTCGATCTGCCTTTGAAGCTCAGCCTTTTGTTCCCCTTCACCCACAATCAGAACGACCAGTTTCGGAACATCCGCAGCAGTCCTTTTCATGGCATCGATCAAAACGTCATATCCTTTTACAGGGACCAGCCTGCCAACGGCCGTGCACACAACGGAATCTGGAGCCAGGTCGAATTTCTCTTGCAGCCAGCGTCGGTCTCCGGTGATCTCGTCAGGGTTGATGCTGACCGCATTGTATATTAACTGAACCCTGTCCTCTGAGAATCCTGCATTGCAGAGTTCCTGAAAGTCTTTTTTCGATACCGAAATGTAGAGGTCCAACCCATGATTCGTGAGCAATTCCAGCCCGGTATAGAACTTGCCCCTCAGGGATGTTTTGTCCTGTTCGCTTGCTGCGTACCAGCTGTGAAGCGTCGAAATAAAAGCGAAGCGCTGCCACAAGGACGCCAGGCTTGTCCAGAACTTGGCCTGGATATTTTGTGTATCGAGCACCTCAAACCCTCGGTCGCGGATCAGGCGGATCAGCCTGGGAAGGATGCGCAGATCCATTTTGTGGTTTCCGAGCGGGTACGTACACAGGCCGAGTTCCTGCGCGCGCCTTACCACCGGCCCGGACGCCAGGCCTGCCACGGCAATTCGATCGCGCGGTGAATTCAGCATCAACGAAAGCACGCGCGACGTCGACCCTCCATAGCCTTTCGAGAGGTCGACGATCAACGTCTTGGGGAATGGTGGGATGGACTGGTCGAGTGTGGCCGCAAGCGGACGCTTTTGCATATTTCTCCAACGATGTCAGTGTATTACAGCGCATTAAACGGTGTATTAATTTGTGGTGTGATGCTTGCTCCACGCTTTGCGGTAGACGCTCCAGGTCTCGATAAGTTGCCTCTCGATCGAGAAACGTTGCCGAAGCTGGTCTTGTGCTTTAAGACCCAGCGTGCGTGAATAGTCTTTGTCTGTGGCTAATCGTAACAAGGCACTGCTTAAGGCATCGGCATCACCGCTGGGTACAAGCAGAGCCTGTTCACCATTCTCAACCATCTCGGGGATGCCTCCGGCCAGTGTCGAAAGAATGGGACGGGCCAGGGCGGCCGCCTCCAGCAGGGCAACCGGCGTACCTTCGTAATGCGACGGCATGGCAAAGATATCACTCGATTTCACGATGGATAACACTGCATCCCTGTCATGATAGCCGACGAGTTGAATACGGCCCTGCAATCCACTTTGTTTGATATGTTCCTGTAATTCACTTTTCAGTTCACCCTCCCCCACAATTAATGTGACAAGCTCAGGAACATCATCCGCAATCTTTTTCATTGCGTCGATCAGGACCGCATGTCCTTTCATCCACACCAGCCTGCCGACAGCGGTGCAGACGATCGAGTTCGGAGGCAGATGGAACTTTTGCTTGAGCCAACTGCCATCTCCGCTGATCTTCTCCGGGTCGATGTTGACTGCGTTGTAGATCAGATGAATCATATCTTTTGGAAATCCAGATTTGATGAGCATATCGCGGTCTTTTTCGGAGACCGTGATGTAGAAGTCCATAGTGGGGCTTGTAAGCAGCTCGATCACTGTGTAGAAGATGCCTTTGGGTGATGTTTTACCGTGTTCACTTGCGTACCAACTATGGATGGTAGAGACCAGTGCACAACGTGTCCACAGGGCAGCCATGCTGGCCCAGAATTTCGCCTGAATGTTTTGCGTATCGAGTACCTCGAATCCCTCGTCTCGAATCAGCCGAATCAGTCTGGGAAGGATTCTTAGATCCATTTTGCTTTTGCCGACCACATGCACGCGCAGGCCGAGTTCCTGTGCACGCTTTACCACGAGCCCCGATTCCAGACCTGCCAGGGCGATCCGCTCACGTGGAGAGTTGACCAGCAGCGAGAGGACGCGTGAGGTTGCACCTCCGTAGCCTTTCGCAAGGTCAACGATCAGGGTTTTTGGATACTGTGGTTGATCTGGCATGGAATCATTCCACCTCTACTTTTTACCGGCGTTGAGCACGTTCCCAGATATGCGATTGCTTTCCACGCAGGAATTGAAAAAACCCCTTCAGTGCTGCAAAATTACTGTTGGTCAGAAAGGATGGCAGGTAAAGCAGACGCGCCAGCCGGCTCGTCTCTTTCTGGTTTGCCAGTCTGCCGCCGATCCATGCCAGCATGTAGAACAGCGCTTGCAGGAGTAAAACGATCTGAGCCAGGGGAGGGCTTAAATAGAAGCCCCGGGCAAAGATCCCTTTTGCGCTGAACGGAAACACAATCAGCAGCAGATTGAATAATGCCGCCGCGATCATGAAAAAGGGGACCAGCGGCCGCATGAATTTGTGCGAGATGATCTGCCATACCAGGAGTGGACTCCTGGGCAAAACCTGCGAGGCGAGTGAGATCGCCTGGTATCTCCCGGCATTGATCCTTGTACGGCGGATAATCTCATCCCTGGCGGAGGGCGAAACTCGTTCAAACGAACGCGCTTCCGGCACATACACAAGCCGGTACCCCTGCCGAATGGCCTGCATGCCGATATAGAAGTCATCATTGATGATGTTGTTGGGTGGGGGGATATACAGTTCCTTTCGGAGGGCGAAGATCTCGCCGGCAACGCTGGTGCAGCTGCCGAGACGACTTTCCTGCTTCTTGATAAAGGATTCGTACTTCCAGTACAGCCCCTCCGATGCCCCCAGGTTGCCGTCCCCGCGGTCTATGACCTTTGAACCGCTGACAGCTCCTACTTTGTCGTCTCCGAAGGGCGCAGTCAGGTTGATCAATGTGTCGGGCTGGTAGTAGTTATTTGCATCCGAAAAAACAATAATTTCCCCTCGGGCATGTGGCATGGCGCGGTTTATGGCGGCCATTTTGCCGCGTCGCTCCGGATTGTGAAGCAGTTCAACGCCTTCCTTGCCAAATTTTTTTACGATCTCCGGCGTTTGGTCCGCGGACCCATCGGTTACGACGAGGATTTGAAGTTTCCCGGGCGGGTATTCCAGCGACAGGCTGTTCCGGATCTTGCTTTCAATGACCAATTCCTCGTTATAAGCCGCGATCAACAATGTAACAGGCGGCGCAGAAGTCCGTTTTAACGGCAGAGGCGCACGAATCTTCGCCAACAGGGCAATGAGTAGTGGATAGCCAAAGTATGTGTAGGCGATACCAATGATGGAAATCCAAAATAAGAGTGCAAAGATGGCGGTTAGTACCGATGGGTTATTCATATTGGGCCTGTTATGAACCTGTAACCGTTGAATTGTAAATGTCAAGTGGTATAATGTCACAATCAAGATGACAATTGTAACATTAATAACGACCTCAAGGAGGAATCTGACATGGAGATAAAGTTTTACCTCCGGATGATGCAGCGTGGCTGGTGGCTGATTTTGATTTCAGCGCTGGTTGCGGTAAATTTTTCACTGATCTACTCTTATTACGTGGCTGTGCCGATGTATGAGGCGGTGGCGAGGTTTATCGTTAGCCCCAATCTACAGAACATGCAGGGCAGGGACATCGTAAATAGCCTTGACACTCTGGATAGGCGTTCCATTATTTCCACCTATGCGGAAGTTTTGAGCAGCCCGCAGATCATGCAGGGGACCTTTCAACTGCTGCACGAGAACCCGGCGGCCTTTTCCAACTATGAGACGTCCGTCACGGTTTTGCCGGACGCGAATATTTTGCGCCTGAGCGTGCGCGGGCCCGATCCCCAGGTGGCCGCCATGTTAGCAAACAGCATTGGTCAGCACGCGATCGATTATGTGAAAGATCTGTATGTTGTTTATAACGTTGATTTTCTGGATCAGGCAGTGGCCCCGACGTCTCCCTACCAGCCGCAGCCTGTTCAGGATGCCAGCCTGGCCTTATTGGTCGGCCTTGTTGTAGGTGTTGCGCTCGCGATCTTCCGCGATTCGCTTTCAGGCTCCTTCCAGGGCTTGAGTCAGCGGAAGATGGTCGATGCTGAATCCTCGGCTCTCACACGCCCTTATTTTGAAAAGCGTGTGCGTGAAGAACTCTCAGCTCAGCCAGACAGCGTTGTCACGATAGCACTTTTATGTCTGAATGGGATTCAGGAATACTACGATTCCCTGCCTCAGGCCTACATCAACGCCATTATGCGGAGAGTAACGGAAACACTGAAGCACCAGTTGCGCGGCAATGACGTTGTCGGACGCTGGGGTCAGATGGAATTCAGCTTGCTGTTACCGGCTACCGATGCCGCCTCGGCCGTCCGCAGGCTGACACGAATTCGTGAGGTGCTGGATGAGCCATTTTCGCTGAATTCGGATACCGACTTCAGCATTCAGCTTGATCCAAGAATTGGCCTTGCAGATCGGCAGGGTGGGGAATCCCTGCAGGTTTTGGTCAACCAGGCAGAACAGGCACTTGAGATTTCCATGCAGTCTGGGGAAAAGATCAACATGTATAAAATCCGGCCTTTTGGTTAGAAACAGCCGCTCTTGTGAATCGACCTTGCGAAGGGAGCTTAATTATGAATTGGAAAGTATTTATTGTTGGAATCCTTGCTGTTGCATTGTTGTTGCCAGTGAGTGTCGCGGCCCAAACACCGGACAGATCGAACCTTGGTGCGACGCAGTCTTTTATTCAGATCGGCGATAATAAAGCGGTTGTCAGTTTTGCAGAGCTTGGCTACCAGCAGACCGATCTGGTCAGCCCGTTCGACTCTACGCGTGTCTTCTTCAGCATTCCATCAAATTGGCGGCTGTCCACAGGCGGGCAGGTGGAATTGAATTTTGATACCTTGCTCAGCGGCGCGGACGCCAATAAGGCCGGCGCGACTGACTACGGCGGCGCACTGACCATCAGTTTTAACGGGCGGATTCTTGACACGGTTCGACTGGATCAGACCGGCAACCGGATCATACGCTTCGATCTGCCGGCGGATTCTCTTGTTTCCACCCGGCAGGATGGACGCCACGAATTGGATATTACGCTGAACGCACAATTCAGCTGCAATTACGATATCCGTACCGTGGTGACGATCAGGACAGCGTCTTTGTTTGATCTGCCTTTCCAGACCTCGGCGCCTGTCCTTAATCTCTCTACTCTGCCTCAGCCTTTCTTTTTGCGTGATTCCCTCGTGCCGGATAAGACGCTGGTGATCATTCCAGACGATCCGGCGCAGGGTGAGATGCAGGCGGCCCTGGATGTTATCGCCGGTTTTGGTTCCATGGTTGGGACCGGCTTCGATTTTGACCTCCTGCCCTTGAGCCAGGTGACGTCCGACTTGCTCACCTCGACGAACCTTATCTTCGTTGGGCAGCCCGGGAAATTCCCGCAACTCTCGGATATTCAGTTCCCCACGGCGGTTCAAGGCGGCAAGTTCACCAATCTGCAGGCTGACGCGGCCGATGACGGCGTGGTTGAGTTGGCCGTTTCTCCCTGGAATGCCAGCAAGGTGGTTATGCTGGTCAGTGGAAATTCGGAAGCGGCCGTGGTGAAGGGCGCTCAGGCAGTCAGTTCAGGAAAGATCTTCATATTTGACAATCCGACAGTTGCGAATGTCAAGGATGTGCAGTCGTTTACGAGTTCGCTTCCCATTGTTGAAGATTTCAGCGCAAAAGACCTTGGTTACAATACCCAGACCATGACCGGCGTTGGCGTGAACAGCACGGAAATCACCTTCTATGTTTCAAAGGAGCAGGTTGGGACGAAGGATGCCTACGTAGATCTGGCCTTCTACCACTCCGGCTTGCTGGACTATGGCGGCTCATCGCTCACAGTCTCTTTGAATGACCAGATCATTGCCAGCGCCGCCTTTACCAAGGAAAGCGAGCAGTTGACGGTTCAGCGCATGTTGATCCCGCAGGGCGTGTTGCGCTTTGGAACAAATCGTTTGAGTATCAGTGCCAAGCTCCTGCCGGTCTTTGCATGTGATACCTCCGGTGTGTCCGATCCCTGGCTGACGATTTCAGATCAGACCAGCCTGCATATTCCTGTGACGCCCTCTTCTGCGTCGAATTCCTCCCCGTTGCTCGATCTGCGCTTCTATCCCAACATGTTCCTGACGCGGAGTGATCTGGGCGATGTGGCCTTTGTCCTGCCGCGCTCCAGCCCGGATACCTGGCAGATCGCGGGCGACCTTGCATATGATCTGGGCCGCATAGCCAACCCGACCGTGGCGAACCTCCAGATGGCTTTTGCCGATCAACCCGTGGCCGATGTTCATAATAATAGCTCGCTGATTGTTGTGGGCAAGGCGAGTACCCTTCCCTTGCTTGCTGGCTTCAATGATATTTTGCCGGCCCCCTTTGATCTTAAGAACGATACTGCAGAAGAGACGAACATGCAGATCGTTTACAGGATTCCGCAGGGTGTAAGTGTTGGTTATCTGGAATTGCTGGCATCTCCGTACAACGCTCAAAAAGCAGTGCTGGTCGTTTCTGGAAATGATTCGCCCGGTGTCTCCAAATCTGCGTCTGCGCTCTTGATTGGTTCGATGCGCAGCCAGTTGGCCGGGCTGTTTGCCGTAACCAATGGCACACAGGTAGCCACAAGAAGCACCAATTCCATCTACTCTGTGGTTGGCACCGTGGTGCCTGGTCTGGAGCCGATTGTTGCAACGCCCATTTCCGGCGTTGTCACACAGCAGTCGCCTTCCTACGCCCGCCCGGGCTGGCTCATGCCTTTGATCATTGCCTCAATCGTTGGCATCCTTTTGCTGATGATCTTCATTTCCATCTCAGCAATGTCGAGAAACCGGGCACGTAATGAGGTGCCAGATGAAGACAAAACCCGTAAGACGAAGCAGGAGTAGCAAAACCTTTAGGTGATGTGCCTCCGAGTCTTGTGTGTATAAGACAACAAAAAGACAGGAGCGGCAATTGTCGCTCCTGTCTTTGTTTCTATGATGATTTACCGCACCGTCTCGCGGGCTGCGCGCTCCAGAATCCTAAAGCCCAGGTCAATCATCCGTTTCATCTCGGACGCCGAGAACGGTTCCCCTTTTTCGAGAGAATCCATCATCCGTGCCAGTGACCCGCGTACGCCGCTCGCGCGGTGCGCCCAAAATGAGTCGGCGGAGATTCTTTCCAGGCGGGCTAGCAGCAAGCGGACGAGTCCGAGCGCTTCTTCATCCATAACAGCGATTACGTTTTGCAAACACAAAGGACACTAAGGTCACGAAGACAAAACTGCTTGAGGCGAATCCGCTTTGCCCTTTATGTTTAGGCTCTTTCGTCTCAGCAGGATAAACAGCGCCCCCGGCGAGGATCGAACTCACATCTACGGATTCGAAGTCCGGCGCTCTGTCCGTTGAGCTACGGGGGCATCCCCAAACTTCGGGGACAGATGTCCCCAAACTTCGGGGATAAACGCTCGGATTATACACGAATTGAGAGGGGTGCGCGTGGACGGAGGGCATGTTAGAATCAGCAGAACTCTGAGGAAAGGAACCTATTTCATGGCCGATATTCAAGCCTTTGGAAACCGTGTGATGGAAAACCTGGAAAAGGTGATCATCGGGAAAAAACAGTCAATTGAAATCATTGTGATTGGCCTGTTGTGTCAGGGGCATGTACTGATCGAAGATGTGCCCGGGGTAGGGAAGACCATGCTGGCACGCAGCCTGGCCCGTTCCCTCGACTGCACATTCAACCGCATCCAGTTCACGCCGGATATGCTGCCCAGCGACGTAACCGGCGTGTCCATTTACAACCAGCAGAAGGAAAAGTTCGAGTTCCGTCCCGGCCCGGTGATCGGGCAGATCATCCTGGCGGACGAGATCAACCGTGCCACTCCGAAGACCCAGGCCGCCCTGCTCGAAGCGATGGAAGAACGACAGGTGACGGTCGATGGCGTCACTCATATTTTGCCGAAACCGTTCATGGTGCTGGCCACGCAAAACCCGATTGAATATGAGGGCACGTTCCCATTGCCCGAAGCACAATTGGACCGTTTCCTGCTACGATTGCGGCTTGGCTATCCTTCGATGACCCATGAAATCCAGATCCTGGAAGATCAGCAGATCGTGCACCCCATCGAGTCCCTGAAGCCCGTGGTGGAGACAGATGAGATCCTTGCAGCCATAGATGATGTTAAGCACATCTACGTGTCTCAGGCTGTCAAGCGTTATATCGTCGATATCATCACGCGCACGCGCCAGAGCGGTGACGTGTATCTGGGCGCAAGCCCGCGTGGCAGTCTGGCGCTGGCGCGTGCCGGGCAGGCACGCGCTGCAATCGATGGCCGTGACTTTGTATTACCGGATGATGTGAAGGCACTGGCAGTTGCCGTGCTCGCACATCGGATCATTGTGAATCCAGCCGCGCGCCTGCGTGACCTGAGCTCGGATGAGATCATGCAGGAGATCATTCAGAACACTCCCGTCCCTGGCGGACAGTACACTGCTGAGCCGTTGGGAAACATCGCCAAATGAGTGGTGGCCGGACGCTGATCGCCATATTGATCCTGGTTGGCGGCGCTGGCATGCTGTTCGGCGGCCAGTTGATCTTCTCCCGCTTCTTCTATCTCGGGCTATTGCTGATCCTCGTCGGCTGGGTCTGGACTCAATGGATCGGGCGTTCGCTGCAATTCAAACGCCATTCCAGGTTAAGCCGCGTATCGGTTGGAGATGTGTTCGAGGAGCATTTCGAAGTTTTCAATCAAAGCCGCTTGCTGATACCCTGGGTGGAGGTGAGGAATCAGACGAAGATGCCCTTTGCCACAGGCTCCCGCCTGTTGACGTTTGTGCGCGGCAAACAGAAGCGACAATATCTGGCGCGCACCTGGCTCACGCGCCGCGGCCGTTTTGAGCTTGGCCCGACGACAGTGGTTGCCGGGGATGTGTTTGGCCTGTTCAACATCACCAAAAAGATCGCTGCGGCTCAGTCGCTGCTGGTATTGCCCATGCTGGTTCCCATTCAGTCTTTTATGTCTCCGCCGGGTATTTTGCCCGGCGGACAGGTCATTCGCCGGAAATCGCCGGACGTGACTCCTCACGCGTCGGGTGTACGAGAATATGCCTACGGCGATACGCTGAAACGCATCCACTGGCCTACCAGCATCCGCCGCGGGCAGTTGATGGTGAAAGAGTTCGAGCAGGATCCGCAGTCTGAGATCTGGCTGATCCTTGATGTGCAAAGGAGAGCGCACGTGGAAAAGCCCTCTCCGCCGCCCGCACGTATTGCCAATACCCTGTTCACAGCGCGCCTGCCAAAGTTTCAATTGCCTCCATCGTCGCTCGAATACGGCGTTACAGTTGCAGCTTCGCTGGCGCACTATTTTTTGCAGAAGCGCCGCACGGTGGGTTTTCTCGCGAGCACGCGTATCCCGGTCATGCTTTCTTCGGACCGCAGTGAGCGCCAGGAGAATAAGATCCTCGAAACGCTCGCATTCCTCGAGGCAGATGGGCCTACTCCAATCGCGGGATTTGTGGAGGGTCAGTCGGTGCACCTTCCACAGGGCGCGACCGCCATCGTCATTACCCCAACCGTTGAACCCGAGCTGCTGGCAGCAGTGGAAGACCTGCGCAAGCGGCGCCTGCGACCCATGGTGGTCCTGCTGGTCGCCGAGTCATTCGGGGGTAGGACGGCCTCAGACACACTGCTTCTAGCCTTAGCCGAAAGAAAGACGCCCGTCTGCCCCATTTACTGCGATGCCGAGCTGGGCGCGGCGCTCTCCAGTTTCTCTGCACAAAATGCACAGGAGACTCCACAATGGCAAAGACCCCGGTCATAACGCTCGATCTGAAATTCCAAGGGATGAGACAGGCCATTGCCTCCTACCTGATTCGGCATTCCTCCGGAGCCGTGTTGGTGGAATGCGGGCCCGGCTCGTGTCACGCGGGACTTGAGGCCGGCCTGGCCGAACACGGTCTCTCTCCCCGTGATATTACCCACGTGCTGCTGACGCACATTCACCTGGACCATGCCGGTGCCGCGGGCTGGTGGTCGCGACAGGGAGCGGAGATCGTGGTGCATCCCGTCGGCGCGCCTCATATGCTCAACCCCGAAAAACTGCTTGCCAGCGCAGCGCGGATTTACGGGGACCGCATGGAGTCGCTCTGGGGTGAGTTCCTGCCGGTGCTGGAGGACCGGCTGAGGGTTGTGCAGGACGCGGAAGAGATCGTGATCGGGGATTTGAAATTCGTCGCGCTGAACACCCCCGGTCACGCGGAACATCATTATGTGTACTTATTTGAAGATGTTTGTTTTAGCGGGGATGTGGGCGGAGTCCGGATTCCGGGCTTTCCCTATTTGCGAGTTCCCATGCCGCCGCCGGAGCTGCATCTGGAGAGATGGCATTCGAGCCTGAACATAATACGTAATCAGAAATTTTCCCGCATCGCACCCACTCACTTTGGCATTTACAATGATCCGGAATGGCAGCTGCATGAGGTCGAAAAGGGACTCGATTCTGCCTTGCGCTGGCTCGAACAGACCATGCCCGGCGACCCGCCTGTGGAAGCGCTGCGTGAAAGCTTCTCCGATTGGATGACCCAGGAAGCTGTCGAGATGGGCATCAGCGACGATGTGCTGAGATCCTATGAGCTTGCCAATCCGCTCGGCATGAGCGCGGATGGACTGCAGAGATATTGGAAGAAGGTGCGGATGGCGGCGTGACCTGCAAGTTAGAGAGACCTGACACGTAAAAAAGGTGACAGTCACTTCGCAAGTGACTGTCACCTTTAAATACGCCGGAGACCTTCCCCCTTCGGGGACCTTCGGCGGTCAACCGCTGGCACACACCGTCCCGACACCGCACCTGCGGTGGGTGCAGGTGTGTCCTTCGGGAGGTCAGAAACCTTGCGCCAGCGGAGAGACTTTCCACCAGTGTGATTGATATTTATTGGCAAGGAGTCTGATAGCTATCGTTCCCAAATATTTTATCAATTTCCAAATAGTAGGCCCCATCTGATGCCACGAAAGCGAGCTTCATACCATCAGGTGACCAGGTAACTGACCTAACATCATCTAAGTTTGGAATCTCAATATCACAACTTCCATCTGGTCTAATTAGGTGGATTGTAGATTTCAACCCATCAACCGTTACTTTATTGTAGACAATAATATCTCCCTTTGGAGACCAAACGGGAGAACTGTTTCTCCCATTGGCCGTTATTTGTCGAAGTTTTTGTGTTTTCACATTAATAATGTATATGTCTCGTGAATTATCGTCCCCAAAAGCAAAAACCAGATTTTGCCCATCTGGAGCCCAGGAAAATCCATAGAACCTTTGAACTCCGACGTTTGAAAAGATGGTTTCATCTTGGTTCGTACTAATATCTCGTATACGCAACTTTATCTCCTCGGCATATGAACCCGGTTCTTGATCAATACTATATAATGCTATTTTATCTTCATCAGGGGACCAAATCGGAGCATCAGATTTGTCAAAGAACTCTGGTGAATCACCGTCAATAGGTATTATCCAATATCCCCTCTCTTTGAATTCCACTGTCTCGGAGTTTACAAAGGCAATTATGCGCTCACCGTCAGGTGTCCAAGCTTCCGCTCCAATCTGCCCTAGTTTTGACTGGGCTAGGATTTGTTTTTTCTTTGTGGAAATATTAAGAACATATATTTCTGAGTTTCCTGGGCCGAGCACAGAAGCTGTTACTAGGATTTCATCTTGGTCAATTGGCGACCAAATAACATAATCAATTGGTGGATTCCCTAACGGCGCAATAAAGGTTATTCCCTCAAGTTTGCTGTATTGTCTGCCGCATGCGGTTAACAGAATTCCACAGAGGAATATCGTTAGAGTGGTTTCAATAGATGATTTCATTGTATTGACTTCCTCTCAATGTTTGAAGTGGTGGAAGCAAGTTAGACGTATGGTGAAATGCTATATAGGGTGAAGAAATCTACTTGCGCCACACATCCATTAGAATTATCGGTCAAGCAATCTTGAGAAGGGGAACCAGTATGTCTTATCATATTGCCAAACATAGTCCGAAAACTGATCAATTGTTGCCTGATCGGCATTAAGCGGTAAGTTTAAAATTGACTGCGTAACACTGTATGGGTTAATAGGATATCCAAGTTTTCTAGCCACCCTAAATCCAAGTTGCCAGGCCTCTAGTTCTTTATATTTGGTCAAAGGTTTACCTTGTTCAAGATGTTTGGCTTCATGAACAATGATAGAAAGCCCCCATGGATCAGGCATTTGATTAACTTGGTAGCCCGCGTAAGGATTTAGTACGATTGATTTGCTTCCGGGATTAAACCAACCTGTCACGCTTCCTAAGCTTTGCCAATCTCCTTCAAACACAAAACCACCATACGGATTAAATGCGCCGTCTGGATCAGGCATGACAGATCTGAAGGGGCGTCCCACCGAAATATGGATATCATTGGCTAGAATGTAGTTCACTCCGTGAGCCGCCTCAGGCCCACCTTTCCCGTAAAGTTCATCGAGTATCTGATACTCCCATGACGAAATTCCCAAGGTGTGTATTGCCCAATCTGTACACTCTGTGTCAACGCCACAACCAAAGTATTGACCATAATCTGGCAAACCTGACTGCAAGGATTTCGTCGAAGACATTTCACAATTGTAATTCCAGCGATAGTTACAACGACCTTGGATGACATGCCCACTGGGATCAGTATATGCAATTGGATTGTTGTTTGTATACGCATACCGATCATACCCTTGCACCCCGGCAGGGACAACCGTATCCGCCTGCGCCATGCGTCCCAAAGCGGGGTCATACCATCTGGCGTTGTAATACATCCACCCAAAATCGCTCACGTTCGAGTATTGACCGGTGTATGTGTACTTCGTCGGCAGGGTGCCGCTCGTGTAGCGGGTCTCGCCCTCGCGAGGCACCCCCGAAGTGGAACGAAGGGGGCGGGCTTTGTATCTCGTCTCTGCCACGATCGAGCCGCTGACCTCGTCCTGGATATACAATTCCAGGCGGCATACTCCAACATTGTCTTCTGCCGTTACACGGATCGTCCCGCCCACGGAAGGGTCGAAATTCAAGATGTCCAGCGAGCTGATCTGGGGTGCTTTCATGATATCGCCCATCACCAGCGCGCAGGCGCGCCTTCGGTCCCAGCCCGGCCAGTAACTTCTCATACGCCTCTTTGAGGTCGGCATCTTCCAGCAAACGCTGGCAGCGAGCCGAAGCCTGCTTGAAGCGCTACATCTGCCCGGCCTGGGCTTCAGTCGGCTCACGGTCCGGGTTCGGCAGGGCGGTCTTCGCCATGATTATCGTGTCATCTGCCTGCTTGCGATACACAAAGTTGCCGATGTTGCCGCTCACCACGCGGATTGCGGGGTCAAATATGATTTTGGCCATTTTGGCCTTCCTTTTTGTTCAATGATGTTTGGTGTGATGGAGGGAATACAAGGGTAGCTCCCATCGAGCTCCCATCGAGGTCCCATCGAGCTCCCATCAGGGTCCCACGTCCCTGTCGGGCTCCCATCAGGTGTCAACCTACAAAATTGTTATGCACTGTCCTTGCCCCGTGCCTTCATACAATGGATGATGAGAGGCACGGGGTTGCCCCATGCCTTCATAGAATGGATGATGAAAGGCACGCGGTTGCCCCGCCTGCCTCCCCGCACCATCATTTGATTGATCGCGAAAGGTGCGGGGCTTTTGTCGGAGCGAGGCCATCCCCCAGTAGCGAGGGGATTGCTTCGTCGGCCTACGGCCCCCTCGCAAAGACCGTAGTAAAGTTTTGTATAATGGACCCAGCACACACACGATTTGATGCTTCCTGTAAATGCTCATGGCCTTTATACGACATGCGTCACATGCAATGCGTGACGATTTGGACGGGTCAAATTTAGCTAAAACCACTATACTTAGCCCCAAGGAGTTGGCATGAAACATTTTCTCGCAATTTCGGATTTATCCTCCGATGAAGTACAGGACCTGCTCGACCTGGCCGTGAAGCTCAAGAAGCAGTATTTCAAGAACGGCAACAAGCCTTTATTCGACGGCCTTGTCCTCGGCATGATCTTTCAGAAGCCCAGCCTGCGGACACGTGTTTCGTTTGACATGGCCATGCGCCACATGGGCGGTGATGCGCTCTATCTTTCTCCGAATGAGATCGGACTCGGCAAGCGTGAATCGATTGCGGATATCGCCCGTGTGCTTTCAGGCTATGTCCATGCCTTGATGGCACGTGTGTTCGAGCATGAGCATGTACTCGAGCTGGCGAAGTGGTCGGATATTCCCGTGATCAACGGCCTGAGCGATTACAACCATCCCTGCCAGGGCATGGCGGATGCGCTGACCATTCAGGAGAACTTTGGCAAGGGCAAGGGCCTGAACGTGACCTTTGTCGGCGATGGAAACAACGTGGCCGTTTCGCTGATGCATGTCTCTACAAAGCTGGGCTGGAACTTTACGCTTGCCAGCCCCGAAGGTTATGATCTCAACCCGAAAGCGATCGAAATCGCCCAGGATATTGCGAAGAAGACCAGGAGCAAGTTGAGATTCATTCGTGATCCCCATGAAGCTGTGAAAGGGGCGCATGTCATCTATACCGATACGTGGACCAGCATGGGCCAGGAAGAAGAGACCGCCAAACGCGAAAAGGTCTTCCCGCCGTATCAGGTCAACCAGCAACTGGTGGATGAGGCGGACAAGGATGTGATCGTGATGCACTGCCTGCCAGCCCACCGCAACCACGAGTTGACCGATGAAGTGGCGGACGGTCCTCACTCGGTCATTTTCCCGCAGGCACACAATCGCTTGCACGCGCAGAAGGCCATCCTGGCGCGGCTGTTTGGAGTGGCATAGGAGAACGAACCACCAAGGACACTAAGGTCACGAAGGAAAGGAGAAAGACGGCAGCAACCCCTTCGCGTACTTTGTGCCCTTTGTGGTTAAGAAGGTAACTTATGAATACCAAAGATTACATCGCCTTAGAAGAACAGTACGGCGCGCATAATTATCATCCGCTGGATGTGGTGATCGAAAGGGCAGAGGGGGTCTGGGTCTATGATGTGGATGGCAAACGCTACCTGGATTGCCTGAGTGCGTATTCCGCCGTCAACCAGGGGCATGTCCACCCGAAAATCTTGCAGGCATTATTGGATCAGGCCAGCAAAGTCACGTTGACCTCGCGCGCCTTCCGCAACGACCAACTGCCTCTGTTATACAAAGAATTATCCGACATGACCGGCTACGAAATGTCCCTGCCGATGAACTCGGGGGCCGAAGCGGTCGAGACGGCCATCAAGCTCGCCCGCAAGTGGGCGTATGTGGTCAAGAAAGTGCCGCGCCACCAGGCTGAGATCATTGTGGCCGCGGGCAACTTCCACGGCCGCACCGTGACGATCATTTCAATATCCACGGAACCCAGTTATCGTGACGATTTTGGCCCGTTCACGCCGGGGTTTGTGACCGTGAAGTATGGCGACGCGGACGCGGTGGCAAAGGCGATTACGCCGCATACGGCTGCGGTCATGATCGAGCCCATTCAGGGGGAGGGCGGGGTGATCATCCCGCCTGCCGGCTATCTCAACCAAGTGGCAGAGGTGTGCAAGAAGAACAACGTTCTGTTTATGGCCGATGAAATTCAGACGGGTCTGGGTCGCACCGGCAAGCTGTTCGCCTGTCAGTATGAAGATGTACGTCCGGATGTGACCATCGTTGGCAAGGCGCTCTCCGGCGGCTTCTACCCGGTCAGCGCGGTGCTGGCGGATAAATCCATCCTGGGTCTGTTCAAGCCGGGCGAGCACGGATCCACTTTCGGGGGGAATCCGCTCGCAGCAGCGGTAGCCCGCGCAGCGTTGGGCGTGATCCGGGAGGAGAATCTGGCGGAACGCTCCCGTACCCTGGGCGAATACTTCATGGAGCAACTGGCCGAGATTCCCAGTCCGCATGTAAAAGAGGTGCGCGGACGCGGTCTTCTGATCGGCGTCGAATTGGAGCCTGAAGCGAAAGGTGCGCGTCGTTTTTGCGAGGCACTTCAGGAAAAAGGCATTCTGGCAAAAGAGACGCATGAAAATGTGATCCGCTTTGCCCCACCGCTGGTGATCGACAAGGAAACCATTGACTGGGCTTTGCCCGGCATTCGTGACGTTTTGAATATGAAGTAAATTCCCTCACCCTAACCCTCCCCCGAAGGGGAGGGGACTCCCTTCTCCCTTCGGGAGAAGGGTCGGGGATGAGGGCGGAGGAAACCTATGAACATTGGAATACCCAAAGAGATACGACCGTTTGAGTTTCGTGTCGGCTTATCGCCTGCCGGCGTGGAAATCCTCACGCAGCATGGTCATACCGTGTATGTGGAGCACGAGGCCGGAATTGTCGCAGGGTTTAGCGACCGGGATTATGAGAAAGCCGGCGCACGCCTTGCTTACTCGGCGGAGGAGGTCTTTGGCCGAGCGGACCTGCTCTTGAAGATGGCGCGGCCCTTAAGAAGCGAGCTGGAGTGGCTCAAGCCCGGTTCCATCCTGATGGGCTTCCTGCATCTGGCTTCCGCTCGGACCGACAAGTTCGATATCCTGCTCCATAAAAAGGTGACGGCCATCGCCTACGAACAGATCACGCTCAGCGACGGCTCGATGCCTGTCCTGCGGCCCTTCAGCCAGATCGGCGGTGCCATGGCGGCCCAGATCGCCGCGCGCCTGCTGCAGAACAACTGGGGCGGCAAGGGAATCTTGATGGGAGGCGTGCCAGGAGTGCCCCCCGCGGAGGCAGTTGTGCTGGGCGGCGGCGTGGTCGGTACCTATGCCACGCAAATGTTTCTCGGCATGGGTGCGCATGTGACCGTGATCGACCAGAATCTGGGCGTTCTCCAGCGCATCGCCGATCGTTTTCCGAACATCGTCACGATGCTTTCAACCAAGCGCAACCTCGAACGTGCGACCGCCTACGCAGATGTAGTGGTAGGCGCGGTGCTGGTGCCGGGGCAGCGTGCGCCGATCCTCGTGACCCGCGAGATGGTACGCGCTATGAAACCGCGCTCTGTTATCATGGATGTAAGCATTGATGAGGGTGGCTGTGTGGAAACATCCCGTCCTACTACTCACGATCATCCAGTCTACATCGAAGAGGGCATGCTGCATTATTGTGTGCCTAATATGCCGGGGGTGGTAGCCCGCACTGCCACGCATGCCTTTGTCAATTCTGCCATGCCGTATATCACGGAAGTGGCTGAACACGGCATCGAGCAGGCGATGAAGGAAAACCCTGCCATCGAAGCCGCGGTCAATACTTATGCGGGTGAGCAGCACCACATGGCGCGGTTGACACATCCCACGGAGATCGAAAATGGACTGGAATAGCCTCTATCACTCACGCGTTACGACCGCTCAGGAGGCCGTGCGCTCCATCAAGTCCGGGGACCGCGTTTTTCTCACGGGAAATGTGTCAGTGCCCAAGCAGGCCCTGGGAGCGCTGGTCGAATACGCTCCGAATCTCAGTGACGTGGAGATCTGCCAGGCATTGACGGTCGGCCCGGCTGATTATGTTGACCCATCCATGGAAGGCCATCTGCGCGTCAACACCATGTTCATCAGCCATAACGTCCGCAAGGCGGTACAGGAAGGGCGCGCGGACTTCACACCGGTGTTGCTTTCGGAGTTCCCACTCCTTTTTAAAAATGGTTTTCTGCCGCTTGATGTAGCCATCATTCATGTTTCCCCTCCGGACGAGCACGGATTTTGCAGCCTGGGCGTGGAAGTGGGTCTGACCAAGTCCGCCGCAGAATCGGCAAAGATCATTATTGCGGAGGTGAACGAGAAGATGCCGCGAACGCTGGGCGACGCTTTCATTCACGTCAGCCGCCTGACTCACATGGTGCCGGTCAACTACGCGATCCCCGATATGGCCATGGCGGAAGAAAGCGATCCCACGATTGTCGAAAAAATAGCGGGATATATCGCAGACTTGATCCCGGATGGGGCCACCATGCAGTTGGGAATCGGCTCGATCCCTGATGCGGTGCTGAAATATCTTTTTAACAAGAAGGATCTCGGCATCCACACAGAGCTGTTCTCCGATGGCGTGATCGATCTCGTCAATGCGGGCGTGCTGACCAACGCACGCAAGAGCCTTCATCCGGGCAAGATCGTGGCCGGTTTCATTCTGGGCACGCAGCGCCTGTATGAATGGTCGGACGACAATCCCATGATCGAAATGCACCGCACGGAATACGTCAACGATCCATTCGTGATCGCTCAAAATGACCGCATGGTTGCGGTCAACTCTGCGATCGAAGTGGACCTCACCGGGCAGGTCTGCGCCGACAGTATTGGCCCCAAGCTTTACAGCGCCGTGGGCGGCCAGTTGGATTTCATCTATGGCGCTTCCCGTTCCAAGGGCGGCGTGCCGATCATTGCCCTGCCGAGCGTGGCGACGCTGCGCGATGGCACAGCAGTGAGCAAGATTGCAGCCATGCTCAAACAGGGGGCAGGCGTCGTGACCACGCGTAATCACGTCCGGTTTGTTGTGACGGAATGGGGCGTGGCGGACCTGTACGGCAAGACGATCCGTCAACGGGCGCGGCAGTTGATCAACATCGCCCACCCGGATTTCCGGGAGGACCTGGAGAAGCAAGCCGCAGAACTCCATTACCTGTAATCTGAATCAGACCGCCGCCCCCAGCGGCGGTTTTTCATTTGACAAACTGATGACAATTTCGGCGAACTTCTTGACACTCGCCTGAATTCTGCCTATTATGAAGACTAGCACCCGAACAACTTTAAATTGACGGGTAAAAGCGGCTGAGATTAGCAGTTTTTACCCTACAACTTCATGTTGTACGGGCACTAGAGTTGATGACGGACGTTCTTAAATTCCTGAAGCACAAGGAAACATAATGAAACGAAGAGCCAAGATTGTCGCAACCATTGGCCCTGCCAGCGAGTCTGAGGCCGTTCTGGAAGCGCTCGTCAAGGCCGGGATGAACGTTGCCCGCCTCAATTTTTCACACGGGACTCATGAGCAGCACGCTGCTCGTGTTAGCACCATCCGTCGCATCTCCGAGAAACTCGGCAAAGCCGTTGGCATTTTGCAGGATCTACAGGGACCGAAGATCCGGGTTGGGAAACTTGCTGCCACCATCCAGCTTTCCGTTGGCGAGCAGGTCTGCCTGTATGCTGCGGAGGATAAGCCGCCCCAAACCAGTTGCCAGTTGATCCCCGTGGATTTCCGTGAGCTGTTCGATTCTGTCCAGCCGGGTGACCGCCTGCTGCTTGACGATGGCAGGCTGGCCCTCCAGGTGCTTTCGGCCAAGGGACAGGTCCTCCATGCGAAAGTGCTCGTCGGCGGCGCGCTTTCCTCTCACAAAGGAATCAACCTGCCCGGTATCCAGTTGCGGATCGCTGGCTTTACCGAGAAGGATGAGGCGGACCTCGCATTCGGGATTTCACAGAATGTGGATGCGGTTGCAGTTTCCTTCGTACGCGGCGCTGAAGATGTAAAGACGGTCCGGGCAGCAATGGAAAAATTCGCCGCAGGGAAACGCGTCCCGCTGCTGATCGCCAAGATCGAGAAGCCGGAGGCGACCAAGCATCTTGAGGAAATCCTTGAGGTGGTGGACGGTGTCATGGTTGCACGCGGCGACCTGGGCGTTGAGCTGCCGCCCGAACAGGTGCCGCCTCTCCAGAAGCAGATCATCCAGACCGCGAACGCCCATGCCAAGCTTGTCATTACCGCGACCCAGATGCTCGAGTCGATGATCCAGAATCCACTGCCCACGCGCGCAGAGGCTTCCGATGTGGCCAATGCTGTTTTCGACGGGACCGATGCGGTGATGCTCTCCGCCGAAACAGCGGCCGGAGAATATCCGGTGGAAGCCGTCGCCATGATGGCGCGCATCGTGCTGGAAGCGGAGTCGCATTTCTGGGAGTGGGGGAGCCGCCAGGACCGACGGGCGGGCCTGGGCGAGAGTGATGCGGCGTCCATGGCGCGGGCAGCGACCGAACTGGCAAAGGATCCCGATGTCAGCGCGATCTCTGTCTTTACGATGCAGGGGCGCTCGGGCTGGATCATGTCCAAGGCGCGGCCTGCCAAGCGCATCTTGGCTTTCACTCCCCAGGCTGAGACCTACCGCGAAATGGCCTTTCTCTGGGGCGTTCAGCCGCATCTCGTGGGATATGCCAAAACATTGGAGGATATGCTCTCCGATGTGGATGCCGCGCTGCTTAACTCCGGCATTCAGGCAGGGCAGCAGGTTGTGTTGCTGTGTGGCTATCCGGTCGGGGCGATGCGTCCGCCGAACCTGGCACTCCTGCACACCGTTGGCAGTGACGTCACGGTAATGCTGGCACGCAAGATTGCAGAAACGAAAAAGGCTGATTGATTTAGAAAAGGCGGCAGGAACACACTGCCGCCTTGCGCTTCTTTCTGGACCGTTCGTCTGATTCCGTTTGATTGATGTTCCTCGCTCAGCTCGTCCGGCTATCCTGTCGGGAGGGCGAATTCTTCTCTGTGCTTGAGATGACCAATCCGATCCCGATCAGCACGCCGCCGAGCATGAACAGCGACGTGATGTGCTCTCCAAGGAGCCACCACCCAAGCAGCGACCCAACCACGGGCTGCGCAAAGAACGTCAATGAGGCGACGGCAGCGGGCAGTTCGGCAAAGGCGTAGTTCCACAAGAACATGGCAATCGCGGTTGCGATGATACCCAGGAAAAGGATGCCTCCGAACACACCGAGTGTGATCGTGCCGATGCCCTGTGTCTGAACTTCCCATGCACCAAACAAGAGACTGGTGGGGATGCCTCCCCCCAGCATGATTGCACTGGAAAGCAAAATGTCTGCGTTTTGCGCCACCTTTCGCACCAGGACGGAATACAGGGCCCAGGTCAACGCGGCGGCCAACAGGCTCAGATTTCCCCGGAACAGTGCAGGGGAAAGTTCTGCACTGCGCGGGTCGATCACGGCCAACACACCGATCGTTGAGATGATCAACGCCACCACTTTGCGGGTCGTAGTCTTTTCACCCAGCAGCAACGGTGCGAAAAGCAAAACAAACGCGGGCGTAGCCGAAGTCACGAGCGAACCGTTGGAGGCGGTGGAGAGCTTCGTCCCGATGAATTGGAATCCAAGCGAGATGCCATATCCCACGACGCCAACCAGGAAACTGTCCTGTATTTGTTTGCGGTCGAATGTCACTCTTGTTGCCGGGTTTTGGTTGCGAAAGTAGATCACCACGAATAAGGCCAGCATTCCCAGCACCAGACGGGTTGTCAGTAAGGCAAACGGGGGGATGACCTCCAGCACCACTTTGCTGACCACATACATTCCGCCCCAGATGGACGCGGCGACAAGGCCTGCAATGAGGCCGCTGGCAGCATGTTTTTGCATAGTCCCCGATTATATACGGAAGCTGTTAATCCTAAGCGGGCTTAAGTGCCAAATGCCCCATGGGGTTGAACACTGGAACTCGCGAGGATAGGGATTATTTTGGTTCGGAGGGGTTGGCAAATGCCAGCCGGGAGAGCACCGTGATCAATGGCCGCAGGGACACTGGCATGGATGAATCGTCCGTGTGTACCGTATGGTGTGACCCGCCGTCTGTATCCACGCTGATGCTGTAGTGGTACTCATCTGTCGCTAGGTCAGGAGATGCGATGTTGCCCGGCAGGTTGAAGAAATCTGAGGCCTCGATCAATCCGACGAGTTCTTGTGACTCGTCAATCGACAGGTTGTTCAGGTCAAGGCGCATGTCGATGTCCTCCCCTGTGATGTCTCCACTGCGAATGAAGTTAATGATCATCTTGGTTCTCTTGCCTTTCTCCCGGACCGCAACTTTTCGAAGCTGTACAGCGACTACATAAACATCAATGGCTTCTGGTTGCGGCGTTCGTGAGATTGAACACTATCGGAAAAAGTGGAAGTATCCCGCAGGCTTCACTGGCTTGTTTTGTTGCAAATATCTGCGGGATGTTGAGGCAGACCAATCCTGGATGCTGGCCGTTATGTATAACGAGTCGGCTTCAGGGCTGTTACAAAACCGCATAACCCCGTATGTTTTCCGCTCTATAAAAAAGCCTGCGATAGGGCGAGTTTTACCGCTGTCTGAATGAAATAACCTATCTGCCCACTGAGTAATTCTGGCAGGTGTGACAGATTATTCGTCGGCCAAAATCGTTATTATTAGAAAGGAATATCCAATGACCCTGACTACGTTTATCTACCTTTCGCTCGCCGCATGGCGGATGGCCTCCCTCATCGCAAATGAGGATGGCCCCTGGCTCATATTCAAACGCTTCCGCCAGCGCGCGGAGCAATGGTGTATGAAATACCGATTCTGCCGAGAACTGAACCTGTATGAGCTGCTGGCGTGTGAGTGGTGTAACTCGGTGTGGATCGGCGTGCTTTTGACCGCGCTCTATCTGTGGCTCGACGGCACAATCCTTTACCTGGCCCTGCCTTTTGCGCTCTCCACCGTTGTGATCGTCATCAAATATCTCGTTGAAATTCTCCAGAATGCACAGACCTTTCTCAGCGGGACGCGGAAACCTGCAGAGTAGGGAGATGGCGAACCAGCCCTGCACTGGAGGGCTGGCTCACAACCATATTCATTTTCGGCTCAAGGGAAGGGCTATTCTGGTCTGGCGCATTTGGCCAGCTGCGCATGGACCTGGTCGAGCAGGAGCTTTATCTCATCGCGTTCGGTCATGGCTTGATGCACGGATGCGCGCAGCAGCTCATTCTCCTCATTCGACTCTGCTCCAATACCTGCCATGTGCTCATCTCGCGCAATCTGCCTGTTTTTTTGCGCCAGTTTGATCTCAAGGCGTTTGCTGTATTCCTCGTAAAAACTGTATTCATTGAGGACCGGTTTGTGAGCGTGTACCCCCATTTTTGTCAGCTCTGCAATGGTGGCGAGGAATTTCTCGAGATCGACGGGTTTTTGAAGAAAACGGGTTGCCCCAATGTTCAGCGCGAATTCCCGGTCTTCGTCTGCCACGTAGGTGGCTGTGATGAAGACGACCGGGATATCGCGGGTTTCGGGGGCGATCCGCAGCCTGTGGACGAGGCCAAAACCGTCCAATTTGGGCATCATGATGTCTGCAATGACAATGTCGGGGTGTTTTGCGTGAATGATTTCCAGCCCCTCCTGGCCGTTATGCGCGGTAACGACGCGGTAGCCCCTGAATGTCAGAGTGGCATCCAGCAGTCGCAGGATATCGGGATCATCCTCGACAATGAGCAGGTAGCCCAGCCTGGTATCCATGCTTCCATTTTAAGACTTCCGGCCGTTCTGGTCATATTAAATTCATCACTATTTTGGACGGATTGCCTGGAAACCCCGGATTTACTGCAATTTAATTGTTGTATTCATCCGCCGCCGCCGTGGTTATACTAAATCCTATGAAAGATGCGCATATCTTAGATAAAGTGTCCCTTCTGCGGCTGGCGTTCAAGGAATTGGGGGATCAGGAACTGCAGGACATCGCAGTGCTGACGGAATTTCGCACCTATCCGCCGGGCCATGTGCTGTGCCATGAGGGCGCCTATGAGGAGGTCTTCTATATTGTGGCCGATGGCAGCGTGGTGGTTTCGATGAAGATGCCGGATGGGGAAGGGGAACGGGTCTTGCGCGTCGGGGGCAGGGGCGAACTGGTGGGCGAGATGGCACTGATCCAGAATGCTCCGCGCTCGGCCACGGTCTGCACCAGTACGGAGTGCACTGTGCTGGAGATGGAGAAAGAAGATTTCGAGACCATCCTGCGGCGCAGCCCGCGCATGGCGATCGATATCATTCGCATCACACTGGACCGCATCCGGGCCAACGACCGCGCGATGATCGCTGATTTGCAGAAGACCAATAAAGTCCTGCGTCAACTGGACCGCAACAAGCTGGAATTCATCCAGGTGGCTGCGCACGAGCTGCGTACACCCCTGACGGTCCTAAACGGTTACAGTAAGGTTTTGCAGTCCTATCCCGAGTTGAAGGCAAATGCTGCGCTCGCTGAGGTGGTGGACGGCATCCTCAAAGGCACCGAGCGCGTCCACGAAGTGGTCAATACGATGCTGGATGTCACGCGGATCGATGTGGAGACTCTGAAGGTGGCCTCTGTGCCCATCCCCGTGAAGCGGGTCATTGCCGACCTGCTGCATGGTTTTGAGAAGGCAGCCGCCGAACGACGGATCGGGATCGAGCCCACATATGCCGAGGACACGCCAAACATCAACGGCGACCCGGCTTTGATCCAGAAAGCGCTATATCATCTGATCATCAATGCCATCAAGTACACGCCGGATGGCGGCAAGGTGACGATCAGCACACGCGCAGTGGCTGCAGAGAACGGCCTCCCCGGCATCGAGATCGCCGTCAAAGACTCAGGCATCGGTCTGGACGCGGAACATCATGAACTGGTGTTTGAAAAGTTTTATCAGGTGGGCAGTGTCGCGATCCACTCTTCGGGTAAGACAACCTTCAAAGGCGGCGGAGCCGGTTTAGGGCTGGCAATTGTCCGTGGGGTGGCGCGAGCACATGGCGGCAAAGCCTGGGTGGAAAGTACCGGACACGACGAAGTGCATTTTCCTGGGAGCACGTTTTATTTGCAGCTGCCCGTGGAGCCAGTCAAACCCCAAGCGTCATAGCAACTTTACGGGCGCGGAACAGGCCCTGGTCCTCCTAGACTGGAAATTTGCCGGCCGCATCTTTCACAACCGGGCCGTGGCCTGAACAGACAATCTGTGCACCCAGCCCGGCCTGCTTTCTCTCGGACTCTCTCGCCCTTGCATCATTCCACGTCAGGCCGGCGCGCGAGCCGTGGATGCCGTTCTTGTCTGTCACCATCGAGTCGCCGCAAAACAAGATGCCCACGTCGGGCGCAAACAGGGAGATGTGACCCGGCGTATGCCCGGGTGTCTCGATCACCCGCAAGCCGCCGAGCATCGGCAAAATTGCACCGTCCTTCAATATTTCATCCACCGGGAATGGTGTGGCTTTCATAAAGGGGCCCATCAGAGCGAACAGGATCCGCCGCACCGAAAACCCTGACGGCTTGATCTCGCGCGATGGCTTCCCTGCGGCGATCGCATCCGCTTCGATGTGGCTAGAATACGTCCGTGCACCCGTTGCTTTTTGCAGTGCAGCCAGAGAGCCGACATGGTCGAGATCTGAATGGGTAAGGATGATGTGCTTCACATCCCGTGCGGACTTCCCGAGACCGGCGATGTAATCCAGAATCTTCTTCTCACTGCGGGGTATGCCCACATCGATGACGGTCACTTCATCGGCATCGACGATGATATAGGGATTGGCTACCACATTGGGAACAACAAATACATTCTCGGTGATCTTCATTCCAGTAAGCTCCTTGATAACCTGATATTTTGATGTGAATGAGGGAGGACATATCAGCTTGACTTTCTTATTGGGCACACTATAATGATACTCATAGGACAGGTCTTTGCCTGCCAGTTTGGCAGATCCGTCATACTATTTCATCTTGACCCGTAGGAGAATCTGTTCTGTGGACGTTGCGAGCTTAGTTGGTGTTACGTGGCGCTTTAGCCGCCCTCATAATTTCAGAGAGAAAGGAATTGATCGGTATGCTCAATCTAAACTCCATCATGGTAGGAACGAAACAACGCGAGGCGATGGTGGCCTTCTATGAAAAGGTCTTTGGCAAGCCAGCGGACATGGTCGATGCCGAGAATGGTTTTGCCGGCTGGCAGGTGGGCAGCGCATTTTTCGGCGTGCTTGACCATTCCCAGATGGGAGGCAGTGCCAAGGACGCCGGACGGGTGATGTTCAATTTTGAAACGACGGCAGTCCAGGAGGAATTTGAGAGGATCAAGGCCGCTGGCGGCAAAGCCATCCACGACCCGTATGAAATGGGAACAGGATGGATTGCCACACTGGCCGACCCTGACGGGAATTACTTCCAATTGATGACGCCAATGGCATAGCAGAAGAGACAACGTCCCGAAGGGTTGAAACCTTTCGGGACGTTTCATTTTTTGCGATGCCCCTTATACAAACAGCGGCTGCATTTTGAGCCGCAGCACCAGTTCATTCATCTGTTCATCGGTGGGGCGGGTTTCAAAACGGTGGGCAGCGTCCAGGACACGCGGCAGGATGTTGATGTCTCCCGCAGTATTAAGAAATACCTGCGGATTTCCCAGCGCCCAATGCACGGCAAGGTCGATATCAGCCTGCTGCTCGAGAGGGCGATACCATGTCGTGCGGTCCTGGTGAACCTCATTCCACGGGGAACGCGTGATGGTCTTGATCGTTTGGACGGCGATATTTCGTTCCTTGCAGAGGGCCGCCAGCCTGTTGAAGTTCTCTGCGTAGCCCGGATTCTGCATCATTACATAGCTATAGGGCAGAAGTACTGCGTCGAAATCAAACTGCTCCAGGGAGCGTAAGTGAAATTCTGGCACAGGCACACCATGACCTGTGACGCCAATGAAGCGTACCAGTCCCTCATTGCGAGCCTGCACCACAGCCTCGATGACGCCACCCGGACCAAAGGCTGTCGTCCAATCGGGTTCCTCGTGCAGGGCATGGAGCTGGATCATGTCCACCTGGTCGACATGTAACAGATCCAGCGAGCGGCGGATCTGATCGTAGGCGGCCTGCTTTGTGCGTTCGCCTGTTTTTGTAGCGAGGAAGAATGGCCTGCCGTGCCGCCGGATCCAATCACCGAGCAGCTGTTCCGATTTCCCGTAGCTCGATGCGGTATCGACATGGTTGACCCCGTTTTGCAGGATCAAATCCATCGTCGCGTCCACATCTTTTTGGGGAGTATCCCAGAATGCCGCTGCGCCGAAGATGGTACGCGTACTGGAATGGTTGGTGCGTCCAAAGGGAAGGGTGGGAATCATGGCTGCCTCTGAGTCATTCTTTATCTTTTTCCATTTATAGCATGATCTGGCCAGCGAGAAACGCGAGCATTCCAACCGACGCGCCAAGATAGATTCCCCGCATGGAGGACCTGCCTTCTCTGGGCGTTTTACTTTTCAAGAGCCGTATCGTAAATACGACGATCAGTATATCGGTGATAAAGATCATTAGCAGATAGCTCGTCCCGAGCCAATGAAAAGTGACGGGTATAAAACTGAGCAATACCACAAGTCCGAAGAGGGAACTTGAAGCAGCCAGCGCAAACTTTCTCCCCTTTATGATCGCAATCGATTTTGAATCCCGTTTTTTATCCCCTTCCATATCCATGGCATCCCCTGCAATCTCTTCGCCGAGGTCGATACAGAAAGCCATCGCTGCAAAGCACCAGACGATTTTATTCCAGGGTTCTCCAACCGCAATTCCACCAAAAAGGAACGTAAAGGCCACAGAGGAGCTTACCATCAGGTTGCCTGCCAGGCCCGCCTCCTTGAACTTCCAGTTATAGAGAATGCCCACCGTGCAGGCAAGTACGCAAAAGAGGAAGGCAGGGACTCCGATCCAGAGGGAAGCGACCAAACCGATCGCGATGGCAGCTCCGGTAAGGACGAGCGCCTCGGTTGGGGAAAGACTTCCCGAAGGCAGGGGCCGTTCGGGCATGTTGACCCGGTCCACTTCCAGATCAAAATAATCATTCAGGACCAGCGCTGATCCGGAGATGAAAAAGACGCTCGTAAATCCCAAAATGACCTGATGCGCCGAGGGGAATCTCCCGAGCGCGATCAGCTCACCAAGGATGACACAAATCCCGGCGGCAAAAGGAAGTTCTGGGCGAAATATTTGGATAATCGCTTTTATCTTTTTAGCGGATCTCAAATCGATTGTCCTGCTTCTTTTCCTTTTTCAGTTTTCGTTTTTCTTTTGGATTAAGTTTGGGCTTTTTCTTTTGTTCCTTATTGCCTTTATCTTTTTTTCCACTGTTGCTCATTGCAGCTTCTCCTTGGTGCTTCTAATTCATCAAGACTGCCTGTGCGCGCCCGCGCAGCCTGGAAAGGCTCTGCCGCACTTCAGCCAGGGCAGACTCGGCGGTTTCGATACGCGCCAGTTCGCTGTGGATGTAACGCGTGTAGGGCGCCACGCCATCTTTCAGGCGGGAGATGGCATTTTGCTTCTCATCATTGAATTGTGTTGTCAGCGCGCCAACCAGTTGAGCGCGCAGCGTTTGCATCTTCTCCCTGAAGTTGTCTTTGGCCTGTTTGCGCTTGAAGGGAATCACGAAGAAGCCCAGGATCGCCATGGTACTGGCTGCCAGAATCCCGGTAATATCCAGGCTGGATGAGAGCACGGCAATGGAGATCAATGTTCCCAGGCCGACCGCGCCAACTTCCAGCAGAGCTGTCTGGGCCACGGCGGTTTCGACACTGGCGGCCAGTTCGCTGGCTTCGCGGTTTCGGTCGTACGTGTTTACAATGGTCTGAACGCTCCTGCCCACGGTATCGATCAATTCGCGGCGGCGCGTCTCACGTGGACCCACACCTTCGCCAACCAGATGGTCGAGGTTTTGTGCCCGGCGGCGCTGCAGGTAGCTCATCACCTGCTGCCATTCATGCAGATCCTTCTGAACCAGCCAGTCAATGAGACGCTGTACGTGTTCTTCGATCTGTTGGGGGACATCAGCCAGGACCTGCTTCTCGAACTCGGCCCGGATCTTGTCGCCGCGTATCAGGTTTTGTACGTTGGTCAGGCGCAGGGTGCTGTCGAAGAAATCGAGGCCGCGCTGTTCGAGGCGGTGCAGGATGTTCTCGATCTCAGCCAGCCGTGGAGGAAGCTCGCTGTTCAATTCGCTTTCGTACTGTGTGATGGTCGTTTCCAGTGAGACGGAGGTTGTTTTATCTTCGTTCAGGATTTCGGACTGGGCAGAAAGACCTTGCCCGGCCTGATCCATGAGACGCTCGGCTACGCCCAACGGATTGTTGAACTTGAGTTGTAAACGGGTCACATCATCGAGCGCCTCGTTGATGTACTGCTCCAGCTCATCGAGGCCGCTAAGGCCGCGCAGGCGGGCACGTTCTGCGGGGTCCGCTTCGGAGAGGGCGCGCTGTGCCAATTTGGCGGAAACAGGGAAAAGTCGGGGCTGATCGCCGAGTATGATGGCGGCATGTTTCAGGATGAAGTCGCGGACCTCCTGCAGGGCAGAGTCGTTTTCGAAAATATCCACCTTGTTCAGTACCAGGACAATCTTCTTGCCCCACGCCAGAATGCGTTCGAGGAATTGACGCTCGCTCTCCGTGAGGGGATGGTCGGCAGAAGTGACGAACAGGACCAGGTCACTGCGCGGGACGAATTCATCGGTCAGCCGTTCGTGCCGGCGGATGATGGCGTTTGTTCCCGGTGTGTCCACAATGTTCAGTTCCTTCAGAAGTGCCAGTGGATGAGTGAAAACAGCGAAATCTTCGTCCACTACCTGCTCCGCGGGTTGTTCGCCCCACTTGATCAGGGTAACGCGCGAAGTGGTGGGAGTAGCACCTTCGGTCAGGACTCTTTGACCGAGCAGGGCATTGATCAGCGCGCTCTTGCCAGCGTTGAACTCGCCCGCGATCACGATCAGGAAGAGTTCGTCCAGTTGCAGGATGGCTTTTTGGAGGCTGTCCATGGCCTCGCGCGGAAGGTCCAGCCGGGACAGGGAAAGCTGCATCCCGGCCAGGGTTTCTTTTTCCTCCCGAAGGAATTGGGCTTGCGGTTCGGTGAGCACGGACTGACGCATCGGTTTCTCCTCGTGAACATCTACACCATGCTGAAACTATTATACAGCCAACCCCTGCTGCCGTCTTTCTCACCGCTCCCGTCACAGACGGCCTGTCGCGTGGACTCAATGATGCCCACGCAGGAGTTTCACATTCTCGAATACTTCGTTGAAGATTATAACTTGAACGCAGGCGGCGCGAGTTTTCGCCCTTTCCATGAGCCGTATCCCAGAAATGAATAGATCAGGGAACGGCAAGCGATCAAGGCGAAGATGACCATGCTGATCGGATACAGCAGCCCAAGGTAGGCAGGAAATCGAAAACGGCGATAGGCAAGCTCGATCATCAACAAGGCTTCAAGGACTGCAAACACCGCGATCGGGATGGGAAAATTCACAGGAACCTTGAGTGCAGCAAGAACAAGCACGACAAGCGGGGCAAGAAATGAAACTTCGATCCAAAACCAGCCGATGCAGTAAAGAGCGACATGGTGGCCAAAAAAGGCAAACAGGTTCTTCGTAAAGCCTTCCAGGGCAGTTGAAAAGTCTTTATACATGCGGCAGGTGACATACTCTGTGGCATCCACCAGTTTCCAACGGAAACCATGGGCGATGATTTTCCGCCCCAGGCTCACATCATCCACAATATGATTACGGATGGAGTCGTAGCCACCGATTGCTTCAAAGGCTGAACGGCGAAAGAGCATGAACTGACCGAAGGTGACTGAGACAGCAGGCAGATTCAGTTTTTCGGCGAGAAGGATCGGGAAGAAGCCCAGGATGCTGAAGCCTAATATGGGTACTGTGAGGCGCTCTCCCCACGTCAACATTTCCTGCCGCGGAAAGGCGGTGAGGAGATCAGCCTTCTGGTCGATCAACGCTGAGACGCCAAGGCGCAGAGCCTCGGTCGCGTGATGTGTATCTGCGTCCGTGAAAAGGATTAATTCGCCCGTTGCGTTCAACGATAATTGATGACAGGCCCAGTGCTTGCCGAGCCAACCGGAGGGCAGAGGCTCGCCCTGTAAGATGTGCAGGCGCGGGTCCCTTTGCGAAATCGCTTCAAGGATTGGGCGTGTTTGGTCGGTGGAGTTGTCATCCAGGACCAGTACTTCGAAATCAGGATAATCCTGCGCCAGTAATGAATCGACACAGGTCTGGATATTGACTTCTTCGTTACGGGCAGGAATGAGAACCGAAACACGCGGAAATTCTTTTGTGTCTGGAAAATCATCCAGGCGCGAGATATAGAAATAATTCGAGAGTGCGATCAACAATCCAACAGCAAGAAAAATAACGATGGTGGAGGGATAGATATGCAAATAGGAATACGCCATCATTCGCTTCTCCGCACGAAGAGGCGCGTTAACCACGGACGGAAATGAGGCGGTGAGACCAGATCATGACGGTGACTCACTATGATCGTGAGCAGATTGAGGATCCCGAAGACGATCATCCACGGGGAGCCATCCAGAAATATCGCCCACGCAAGGAAAAGTGAGACGCCGAATACGGCGGCCCAGGCATTCTCCTTTATGAGTGCGAGTAATACTACCGTCGCAGTATAGACCGAGAAAGCCCATACGCCGAGGATGCCGACCCAGACGCCTCCTGTTGCGCCGATGGCTTTACCGCCGCGAAAATGGAGGAAGGGCATGGTGGCATGTCCAAGGATCGGGGCAAGACAGATTGGAACCAGCGGCCAGCCTGAAATCCCGAAGTGACGCGCCAGTGTGACGGGCAGGTAGCCTTTGAATATTTCAAGCACGATGGCAGGCAAGCCAATTTTCCAACCGCCCGATTTCCAGACGTTTGTGCCGCCCGGGTTGCCGTCGCCCACCTTCCGAATATCCACTCTTGAAAACAGCTTTCCCAGAATATAGGCAAATGGAATTGCGCCCAGAAGATATCCAAACACGCTCCACAAAATTACCGCCATTGAGTTTCTACTTTCTCACCTCTCTTCGCCATAGGCTCGAATCAGCCCCCAGTTTTCAACAAGATCATACCTCTTATGGTTTGACTTGAAATGAACCCATACAGTTGCCTGATCCAGTTCGGGATGGGCAGTCACCAGTTCCCGGTCTCCGTAGCGGAAAGCTTCCAGCACCATCTGCATGTGATGATGCAGGATTTCATTTCGCCAACGTGCGCCGCCAAAGACAAATCCGCCGCTGACATGACAGTACACATGCAAGGCTATACCCAATTCATCGCGTTTTAACTCCGCCAGGACCTCATCGCGCATCCAGCGAGTGTAAAAGCCAGAGATCTGTCTTCGATCATACTCGGAACCAATGGTGAGGAACAGGTCACCGGAGAGATCAGAATGCGTGAGGGTATATCTTCTCGGCAGGGACAATTCGATCGGCGATACGCCCTCCTGAAATGTGACATGCAGTTTCTGGGGATTAAGCGCTTTCATCTCACTCCTCCAAAACTCTCTGCCAGCGATGACTCAAACAACCCATTCGACGCCTCCCCATCCCTTCCCACTTGGGAAGGGATGGGGGTTAGGTCCCACTACCCGCCCCACTACGCCCGCCGCGAAGCGTCCCCGCAGCGGAGCGCAGGGGACAAACTCATTACCTGGCACTCTTTCTTTTCGCGGAGTTTTCTACTGGTTTTACCCGTTCTTCCAGATCAAGCCTGTAAGCGATGATGGTCTGGAAGATGCCATGGTAGAACCAATCCTGCAAATCCCTGGCTTGAATAGCAATCTGATACGAGAAGAATATCAGTAACGCAACCAACAAAACATATAGCCAATTCATTGTATTTACAAATTGAATACCTTCGGTAATTGCAAGGAGTACCAGCCCAAGGCTTATATTGCGTAACATGATGCTCAGCGCGTTATTCCTATCGATCACGTTTGCAATCTCGGGATCGTGCAAACGAATATAAGCACGCAGGATGGGCCAATCCTTAGCCTTGAAAATAAACTGCCAATCCATGTTTTCTTCCTTAAATTTCTCAAGGACGCGATCGCTCATACCCCGTTTTTTGAAGATACGATGCCAGACAGACCCAACGCGGCCCATGCCGGTGCCCAGGATGTACGCTAAGACGATCAGACCAATCGAAGGAATAATCCCGATTTCATTAAAAGTTTTCAGGTCAAACTTTATCCAACCGAGCACAACTGCGAGCTGATAAAACACAAGCAAATAAAATCCTCCCGGAACAATGCGGGAGAATATGTCATAGACTCCCAATCCAATATTCATGGCCGTCCTCCTCCAAAACCCTCGCTCAACAACGACTCGAACAACCCCTGGGCCTGCGAGCCTCAAATGGCGAGTTCCGCAAAGGCTTAATACTCCTCCCCAGCTACCTCACAATACGAACGGATCAATCCTTTTGCCATTTCACCTTGAAACCGTCCTTAATATAAGCGGCAACAAGTGGCTGTGTTTCTATTTTGGAATTTGTTACCCTGTCAAGTAGCCTTTTTTCTTTCTCGGATAATCTTCCCCTTCGCCTAAAAGACCAGAATATTCCAAGAGCAAATAGAAGCAATAAAACACAACCACCTGAAACCCAGGACACCCATTCCGCTGCGCTCGAGAAAACTCCAACAATTACACAAGTTCCCAACCCTGCTAACATGGCTGGAATAGCAATCATGGCGTTTTCCCTGGTGTCCTTTTTTTTCAGGGATGCACAACGTTGACAACGAGGTATATCCAGTTGCTTCCATTCATCCTGATACTTGCTATGGCCAAGCGGCGTCGTGCGTTCTACCTGTACCTTCACACTATTGGCTGGATTTGCTGGATTCTCATTGCAAAACCAGCAAACTTCCTGGAAAGATGTTTCCCCAACATCTGTGCTCCCTAAAGCAGAAGTATCAACTGGATAGACAATCATGACTGTTTTTCCATTAATCTCGGCTTTTTTGGTTGTAAGCCTGGCATGGATGCCTTGTAAAAAGCCTTTCTTTACTGCTGCGCCCTGGTACATAGTCGTCAGGTACTTCTCATCTCCCGCCTCCTGTTCAGTCAGTTCGATTGCCACGTAGTCCAAACCTGACACCAAATCTCCATTTTCCAATAGAGTCTTGATCTCTGACTCGCTGGGGGAGAAACCAACCCCCACCAACAACCCCACCTTTTCAGACATGCCATCCTCCTTTCCGAAGATTGGTTTTGCACTTAATATTATTGCACATAATCAAACTGATTTCACATGCAATTTCCCCACAGCGAGCTCAACAGTCCTTTTTATTTGCTGGCGAGCGGACCTGGCTGGTTGCTCGCGCATAACGCTTTTCACGCAAACGCCTCTTGCAATAAGGGCTCAAACAGCCCCTCGACCTGCCGCTCCCCTGACGGGGATGCTTCGCGATCGCTCTCGGACATCCTCCCACGCAAGGACTTGACCCTGGCGGTACGGGCGGAGCGCCGCTCCGCTCCGACGACGCCTGCCGCGCAGCGCCCCCGAAGCGGAGGGGACAAACTCTTATTGCAGGCTCGGCAGGAAATCAAGGTGAAATCTATTCTCTATTAGTTTCATCTTCCATTGCATGAAGTATGGCGAGTATAACGCCATCAATGTTATTCGTCACATCGTTGTTCCAAAAGCGGATGACTTTGAAGCCGAGCAAGTTCAGGTATCCCGTTCTCTCCCCGTCGTATTCTTCCTGTTCCAGGTGCTGACTTCCATCCAGTTCGACGATGAGCTTCTTCTCGATACAGACGAAATCCGGAATATACTTGCCAATGGCATATTGCCTTCTAAAGTTGACCCCCAACTGGTCATTACGAATGACTGCCCAAAGTTTGCGCTCGGCGGGAGTGAGTTCTTTTCGCAGTTCGATGGCGCGGGTTCTGGTTTTGGGGTTGCTTCTGCTAGGACGTGGCATTTTGCCCCCTCCTGACCTCCCCCGATTGCGACCCGCGAAGTGCGGCGGCTCGAAATCAGGGGAGGGACGGTTGCGTCTGAAATTGAAATTTTGGAAACACTCTCAGTCTTCATAAAAAGTCTCAATGTCAAGTTCTCCCCCAAATTCCGTGCTCTTCGGTATTTGGGGGAGATGTCCAACGGACAGAGGGGGCCATTTTCACGCCACACCACCAAATGATTCAGCCAGTAAACTTTCAAAAAGATTTTCCACTTGCCTTTCGCTTTCCGCTTGACGGGCGCGCATTTGCTCGACCCGCGCCACCACGCCCGCAAACTCTTCTTGCAGGCTCAGCGGTGGGAGAAGCACGGGTGTTTCTTCTATCTGAGCAATATTCAAAGTTGGTTGCGAAACAGTTCGAGTTTCTCTTTGAAAGAAATCTTGAACAAAAGGCATAGAAAGATAGGTTGCAAGATAAAGTCGATTGACCAAAGAATAATTGGCGGGCACTCTCGCAACTGCTCTTACGATATTGAAGCCCTTCATTTTTTCGTTGACTAACGCGACTCTGCCGATTGAGCCAACACAAGCAATAAGAATTTCATCGCCAACAATTCGGGAGCGTTTGTAATTTGCTTCGATCTTTGGGTCAATTAATTTCAATATCGCTAGATTTTGGGCGAGATTATCTAAATCCCCAACACGAATAATCGCTTTGCCATTTTGGAAATCATCGCCAGGTTGAACAACGCCATAATTAATTGTGTCACCAGCGCGAACCAATTCTGTTAATTCAACTCTTTCCCAGCACTTTTCATTTCTAAATGGATCCCCAAACATCTCCAAAAACACGGATTGGAGCAGGGACTCGCCGAGATCGTGCGCAGTCCGTCGCAGATGGCGCAGACGGTCGGCGCGCGCCAGTAGGGACGCAATCCGCTTTTGCTCGGTCAGTGGGGGAAGGGGGATTCTGAAAACTCGAATTTGTTCAAGATTCAAATTTCCAATTGTTCCCACTTTCTGAACATCAAGCAATGATTTGGTTATTCCTTCATACTGAAAAACACACAAAAGAAAATCCAAGTCAATGACGTTCGGTTTTAGCCTTACGAAAGCAACTGCTTGATTGCAATTCAAAGGTGGTGCATTCAAAGGCACGTAGCCAACTCTGCCAAGTGAACCCGCAATCGTAATTAGAAAATCACCTGGTCGTAATTTTGAACGCGCCAAAAGTGTATCGTGTGTTTTATCAGAAACATAATATTTGACTGACGTTACATCAACAGCACCCCCAACAACATCTTCTGCACGCAGAAATGGAATTCCTGAATCTAAAAATGCGACTCCATGTGTTGTGGGGGTTGTTCCTTTGCTAATGACCTCACTTATTTCACCTAACTGAACCCATTGCCAGTCGGTATTCATCCTTTTACCAACTTCTTCAATACATTAATCTCATCCAACATCACCCTCTCCAACCGCGCCAACCGTTCCAGTGTCACAGACGGCTTCTCGTGATAGACAGCGTCCGCATCCACCTGGCGGTAGCGGCTGGCAGAAAGGTCGTATTTGTTGGCTTTGACCTGCTCCTTCGTCACCCAGAACTGGCGGGTCAGGCGGTCTAATTCAGATTGAGGAGCAGAGATTTGAGATTCGATATTCGACAGTCGCGCTTGCGCGGCGGAGAGCTCGCCCTCACCCGACCCGTCGGGTCGACCTCTCCCGTGGGGAGAGGTGGTATTGCTCCCTTCTCCCTGTGGGAGAAGGGCTGGGGATGAGGGAGAGACCACCGACTCAAACATCAACCGATTGATTTCTTCATGCAATTTCAGCCGTTCGGCTTTGAGCGGAGTCAACTGTCGGTGGAGGTCAGAAATCCTTTTGGCGCCAGCAGATTGAAAGTCAGGTCTGAGGCGGTTCTTCCAACATTCCAAAATATCAGGGATGTCGTTCTCAGCCACCTTCGTCCGCTTATCATCCAGCGAAAAACCATCGTGCTTCATATCGTAGAACCAGATATCTTTGGTCTGCGCGCCGCGTGTAAAGAGCAGAACCGCTGTGCTCACACCCGCATACGGCTTGAACACGCCCGAAGGCATCGAGACCACGCCATCGAGTCGATTCTCTTCGATGATCTTTCTGCGAATCTCCACATGCGCGCGGCTCGACCCGAACAACACTCCATCAGGGACGATCACCGCCGCCCGTCCGCCCATATCGAGCGCACGCAGGATCAAATGCAGGAACAGCAGCTCACTCTTCGTGGTATCCGACGGCAGCGTGGGATGGATCGTACTCTTATCCACCGCGCCCTTGAACGGCGGGTTCATCAGGATCACGTCATACTCGCGCTCGTCATCGAACGACTTCGACAGCGTATCCCTGTAAAAGAACTGCGGCGACTCGATCCCGTGCAGCGTCAGATTCATCGAACCGATGCGCAGGATGGTCATGCCAGAATCATTATCAAAGCCCCGCAAATATTTCGGCGACGACAGGAACGTTCTTTCCGCCGCCGTGAGCTGATCGCCGATTAGATGGTGGGGCAGCCCCTCATCGTCATACTCCAGAATCCCCGCCGACGTCGCCTTCTCCAAAATATGCTGGTGCGCGTTGACGAGAAATCCCGCCGTCCCGCCTGCCAGGTCGCCAATGCGCTCGCGCGGCTTCGGGTCGATCATCTGCACCATCATGCGGATAATATGCCGCGGCGTGCGGAACTGTCCGCCCCTCCCAGCAAACTGCATGTGGCCCAGCATATACTCATACAGATCACCCTGCACATCCTGGTTCTGCTCCGCGATTTTCATCTGGTCGATCAAATTGCACGCCTCGATCAACAACCCCGCCTTATTGATCTTACACTGTGCCCCCTTCATATACTCCCCAAACGACGACTTCTTATCAGCCAGTTCGACGAGTTTCGGGAACACCACATTCTTCAGATGCTGGAGCGACTCCTCCGCCTTCATCTGCGTCCAATACCCCCAGCGCAACTCCTTCGGCACTTTGGGCTGGTATATCATCCCCTTGCGTTTTGCCTGCCTCTCCGCCGCATTCTCGCGGTCATCGAGACGCTTCAAGAACAACAAATACGAAAACTGCTCGATGGCATCCAACGGATTGGACAGTCCCCCGTCCAGAACTTATCCCAGAGGGCATCTACTTGTGAGCGGAGTTTCGGGTCGGTTAGCAAACTAGATCAGTCCTTTGAGTTTGGCTTTGGTGTACGCGGCAATGGTGAAGCCATCGGTAATTTTCTCGTTTGCAATCCATTCTTCTAATTCTTTGACGGTGAGCCAGACAAAGGATTCAATGCCTTCGTTCTTGTTAGGTTTGCCTATCGAAGATAACTTAGCATAGAACAGCGAAAGCGATCCGCCTTCAAAGCCTGTATTGTTGTAAAACTTACCTAAACTTACAAGTCTATCAATTGAGCCACCAGTTTCTTCCTCAACTTCTTTTCGGGCGTTTTCTTCGGCGGGGATATTTGGTTCGCCGTAACCGCGCGGTACTTCGTAATGCCATTGGCGTGTTGCATGGCGGTATTGGTGTAATAGCATTACTTTCCCTTCATATTCAGATAGAACAACGACTCCATGCCCACCATTAAGGTTTGCCCGAGAGAAAAGCCGAAGATAGCCATTCCAATAACCACTAGGAAATCGCACTAAGTCTCGTAACAACAAGATATAGGGATCATCGAATACGATTCCAATATCAGCCCATTCCAAAGGCTGGGATTTTTCAGAAAGCTCCTTCAAGCGTTTCGTATGCCAAGCATTAATTTCTTTTTCGTCAGTTACAATTTGCAACAAAGAATTATTGTTGTCAAACAGCTTGGGAAAATGCTTCATAAGTGAAAAATAATTTGCTCCAAACCATGATTGATGATTATTTTGTTAAATATGGCTCCAGAAAAAAACGTTACGAACTTTCAAGTCATTCATAAATTTCCTAATTTGATTTTCGTAAACATCCGACATATCAAACTGAATACCAGAAGATTTTCTTGCGTGGTATTCTTTATACCAAATCATTGTACATTCTAGGGTTTCATCAATAGAGTAGAGTGGCGCCCAATTTAACAAATCTTTCGCTTTTTTTGAACTTATCCTTAAATGTTTCGTTTCTTCATAGTCAGGTTCGCTCTTTAATATCTGAGCACCTTTTGAACACCAAATTGCCAATGTTTTATTTACGATCTCGTTACAAGTAATAGATGAATACTCCGATGAACCAAAATTCCAAGCGCCACTGTATCTATTGGCGTCAGATGACATTTTTGCCCCAAGAATCAAAAAACCAAATAAAGAGTCAAGAATATATTGCCAAGGTCTAACAAAATTGGGATTTCTAAGTATTATTGGTTCGCTATTCATCAACGAGCGTACTATATCAGGCATCAATCTGTACTTTGAAAAATCACCACCTCCAATCCAATTCCCTGCTCGCACAGATGCCGCTTCTTTTGTGTGACTGCTATTAAACCAAGAATTTTGGTATGCTTCAATAGCTAATTCGCACATTGCTTTACTAGCACTGTATGGGTCATTGCCTCCTAACAGATCGTTTTCTGCATATATCTTATTTCCTTGATCTTTATAAACCTTATCTGTTGTTACCGCTATGAGCACTCTGACAGATTTGGTTTCACATATCGCATCTAGTATATTTAGAGTCCCATTTACATTCGTCGCGAAGGTCTCTTCTGGATTTTGGTATGAATAAATTACAATCGCTTGTGCTGCCAAATGGAAAACCATAGTTGGTTGATAATCAAGAAAGATTTGTCTTATTCTTTCGCGATCCCGAATATCCCCTTTCACCTCCTTAATTGCTCGATTAAGATAATCATGCGTAAAAGGGTTTCTTTCCGAAATCAGTTCGTTGCTATATCCCAACACATCAGCACCAAGCATACTTAGCCAATTGCACAGCCAAATCCCGCCAAATCCGCTATGACCCGTTACTAATATTCGGGCATTTTTATAGATGTGATTAATTGAGTCTAGAATCATATCTTGATCTTATCCACCAACGGAATATTTTTTGGGAAAGCAAGGTTAGATTCGGCTTTATTAACCCAGAATTTTGGACATCTATTTTTGTCAAAATCCAACCAGCTTTTATCTTTGGCGGATATTGAACTAATTTTCTGAGGCCATTTAATATTAAAGTATGGGTCATCATGTCTGATTCCCATTTCAGCCATTGGATTATAGAAATTTGAAGAATAATACAAAATCAAAGTACTATTTTTTAGAGTTTGGTAGCCGTGAGCAAAACCCGCTGGAATAAACAACATTTTTCGGTTTTCGGGCGATAAGTGAAAACTCATCCATTTGAGATACGACGCAGAGTCAATGCGAAGATCAATAACTACATCATAAATCTCTCCATTCAAGCAGGTTATTATTTTGTCTTCGGCAAAAGGCTCTTTTTGATAATGAAACCCTCGTAATGTTCCCTTTTTCTTATTGCCCGAAATGTTAGATTGAACAACATCAATATCCAAGCCTTGTAATTCAAACTCGCGCTTACACCACGCCCGATCAAAGAAACCTCGGCTATCTCTATTTTCCTTAATGTCTATAACAAACAAGTTTTCAAATTCTGTAGTAGTGAATAACATAATAAACCGCCAATCTATAAAGTAGCCTACCTAGACTACTCAATTCTTTCGCCAAGGTAACCTTTGTAAGAACCTTGATGAAGCCAAGGCGCGTATTGTTTATCGTGAGCCATATAAAGTTTTGTATTAAGAAAACTATAAGATAGATGAATTTCCAAACCTTGATCGGACTGAGGACGAAATACTATCTTGGTTGAGGTTATTTCCCAAAAGCCGTTTGAAGTCGCTGCAGTTGTATTGCGTATGTGTTTTTCCCAAGCATCGGGTAATTTTTTCTCAAGTTGGTTACGCTCGGATTCTAAACTGCTTATATCTTCGTTATTATCTTGCAAACCAGATAGCTTTTTCTGAACAGACTGCAACCGCAATAAGGTATCGCGAAAATTCTGCAAGCTTTCAAGCCATGCCATGTGATTTTGTAATTCAATCATTTTTTTCCACGGGGCATTTCTTTGCGCAGTTTTTATCAAAGCCACAAATTCGCTTCTTTTTCGAGGATCATCATACACCGCCAAATTATCAAAAAAGTCAATAGAATATATTTCCCAAAGAGTTAAACTATTCGGACTAAAACTGGTCTCGTGCAAGTAAGTTGCCAATGAAGAGCCAGCACTAGTGTATTTATGGGTTTTTCTGGGAAATATTGAGTTTTGGACTAATGTTGCCTTTGTTCCTATTCCATTAGTGTAATTGTATACAGCATTTGTTAGAGCAATCACGCCATCCTTAAGTTCATCTTTAATTTTGTTATCATAATTTTCCAATTCAGACATTATTGCTGAACGATCCTTTATTCCTTTTATTTTATTCTCTATTGATCCTAGAACATCTCGAATCTCTTTGGCTGCATCTGCTTCTTCCTGATGAACAAAATATATGCGCAATCCTGGACGAAGTCCTGTATGAAGGTCTTCAATATATCCATCGCTTAGGTTTATGATTCGTTTTATTAGATCGCCAAACATACTTCCAGTTCTTTTTGCAAGCAAAGATCTCTCAGGAGTAAAATACTCCAACGCAGTCAACAGTTTATCAAGATAGATTTTCTCTTCGGTCGAATTTGTTTCGGTAGGCGATTGTTTTTGACGAAAGGAACTTGCCCATGCTTTACGCCGCGGAATATCCCTATTTAAGTCCCTCCATAAAGATAACACAAATTTTTCATTACTCAATTTCTTGGCAATAACATCGTACATGCTTTCACCCTCATTCAATATTGCCACTTTAACTGGTAAATCAATATCAATACTCGCTTCTTGGGCGGCTTTATAAAACTCATCAAATGCTTCAACAAAGCCTTCCGAATCAAAAAGTTGATTCTCGGTAATAACAATAGTATCGCCAAAGACCAACGCGAGAATAAATTGAGCTTTGGCATATAGCAATTTTAATGAATGAACATATTCCTCATTCTCTTTTTCATCAATCTCTATATTCGCACTTTGTATAAATCGGGCTGAATCCAAAGCATCAAGATATCTTTTCTGTGAAGTAGCAATTAATTTTCTTTTTGAATCCTCTACAGAAATAATGTTTCCAGCTTCCTTTGTTGGTAAAGGTGCAGAAATAGAATTGATTTGTTCCGGTGTTTGGTGAACGATCAAAGTGTCAATTTTTATATTAAGCGATTTCTCACCAAGTGATATTTGCGAATCATTGCCTTCGAAATCCATTTTAGTGATTGGCGGCGCTTGTTTCTCTTTTTTGAATAAGTCTCGCCAATCTTTGACACTTCCGCCGAGACCTGCTAGAAGACTTATCGCACCAACGGAAAGAGTTATCCAATCAGAGGTAGTTAACTGAGGATTCTGCAAGTTAATATTCGAGCTTTTGAATACAAAAAGAATAATTGAAATAAATATTAAAAATGTGCCGACGGCAATTAGAATTTTGGATAAACGTTTTTTCATATCTTAAACCGCCATTCGATTGACAAACTTAACCACTTCTTCCACTTCCTTCTCCGTAAACCATCTCTCCACCGCATCCGCGCCAAACATATCCAGCGGCGGCTCGTACAAGTCGGCAGTTTCGAGATGGCGCTTCTGCAAGAACACACTTTGCACGGCGCGCAAAAAGCGAATCTGGTCGGCGTTGTAGTTGTGCTGGGTCACGTAGGTTTCAAACTGTCGCGCCACCAAATCCTTGTAATCGGGCAGGTATTGCATATCCAGCACCTGACGCACCAGGCCGAGAAAACTATCGGCGGTGTGGGCAAAGACCTTCTTCAAGTTTTCGGGCGTCACTTCCAGGTCGCCTTCGCCGAGTTCCCTGGTTAGCGTGCGTTCGAGTTCGAGCAGTTGCCAGTCGTCTATATTCGGGCGGACGCCATCCGCCCCTACGCTTTGAATGGCTTTGATGGTCGGGTGATTTGCAACCAGTTCCAAAATGCGCTGTTCCACCAAACGGCGATATTCCGCCACGTACATTTTCTCTCCGCTCTTGGTGAGCAAAATGTAGCCGCTGATGGCGATGGAATCCACCAGGTCGAGTTCAAGGAAGGTGTCCAGCCGTCGCTTGTATTTCATCTGCGGCGCAAGCGCATCACGCAGGTTTGATAGGTCGCTCAGGCTGGCACTTGTCAGTTCTTCGGGAATACACTTTTGCACATACGGCTTGAGTTTCGGATCATTGGCGACGAAATCCGGCAGAATGGCAGCATCTTCCGCGATGGTTTGTACGAGACCTGACACCTAAATTTCGCCCAAAATAAGCGACAAGTCGTTATGGGCGAAGAGGGTAAGCCAGGTCTTGTGAAATGTTTCGGCGAGCGAATGCGATCTATTCAGCACAACCTGAATGAGACGTCCACTTGCATCGAAATGTAGTTGGCCTGGAATCGAAAAAGCGTCTCGGATCATTCGCAACATTCCGTAGTGTTG
>JAKOVF010000277.1 GCA_029782225.1 Chloroflexota bacterium
GAACAAGTCATTGACTCGGCGGTCGCTGCCATTCTCGATGCCACCGTTCCGCTCTTTACCATTGTCATGGCGCATTTCCTGCTGCACGATGACAAGATGACGGTTCCCAAGGTGCTCGGTCTATTGATAGGGTTTGCGGGGGTGATTATTCTTATGAGCAAGGATCTCGGCCAATCGTCAAGTTCACTGCTCGGACAGGCGGCGGTGGTCGTGGCCTGCATTTTTTATGCCGGCAGCAATGTCTATGCACGTCATACGACCGAGAATTCACATGCACTCCATAGAAGTGTGGGCCCACTGATTTCCTCCACGGCAGTGATGTGGGTTGCAACTTTCTCCTTCGAGTCACCCTTGAAAGTTCCGCATTTGGCAATCACCTGGATTGCGTTGATCTGGCTGGGCGTTTTGGGTTCTGGCGTAGCGTTCATTATGCTTTACTATCTTGTTCACGAGATCGGTCCCACCCGCGCGACCATGGTGTCGTATCTCTTTCCATTGGGTGGCATACTTCTTGGCGTGATCTTCCTCGGCGAGCAACTGACCTGGCAACTGCTCGTCGGTGGTATGCTTGTCATTGCAAGTCTGGTTGTCGCCAACTGGCAGCCGCGCACAAATTCAGTCACAAGGGTAGAGGAACCCAAACAAGCATGAATTCCCGCTCGGGCTTTGTCGCTGTGATTGGTCGTCCCAACGTGGGCAAGTCCACGCTGATCAACGCGCTCCTGGGTCAAAAGGTTGCGGCGGTTTCACCGCGCCCACAGACCACGCGCCGCCGTCAGCTTGGAATCCTCACCGTCGAAAATCTCCAGATCGTCTTCGTGGATACACCTGGCATTCATAACCCGCGTCACAAGCTCGGCGAATTCCTTAATCAGGAGGCTGAGGAGGCCCTCGAAGGCGTGGATGTGATCCTCTGGCTGGTAGATGCTTCCGTTGAACCCACAGAGGAGGACGCCCGCATCGCATCCCTTTTAAACGGCATCTCGCCTCAGACGCCCCGAATGCTGATCCTGAACAAAATGGACCTGGTCAAACCCGACGAAGAGTCCGCGCGGGCGGAGGCATATTCAAAGATGTGGAGTCAGGCTCAGGTCCAGAAAGTATCCGCCGTGAAGAGAATTGGGCTGGGTCAACTGCTCGAAGCGCTGACAAACCTCCTCCCCGAGCGACCGCCTGAATTCCCCGAAGAGCAAATTACGGATGTTTACGAAAAGGATATTGCCGCGGATTTGGTCCGTGAGGCGTGTTTATTCAAATTACGAGACGAAGTGCCGCACGGGTTGGCGGTGCGGATCGACGAATTCAAGGAACGCGAGAATGGCATGGCTTACATAGCCGCGACGATTTTTGTCGAGCGCGAGTCGCAGAAGGGTATCGTGATCGGCGAGGGCGGGAAAATGTTGAAGGCGATTGGAAGCGCGGCGCGCAAGGAAATCGAAGAGATGGGCGGGCGCAGGGTTTTTCTGGAATTGCGCGTGAAGGTGGAGAAGGATTGGCGCGATAATGAGAACGCGTTGAAAAAGTTCGGGTATGTGAAAAAGAAATAACCAACCTGTCATTGCGAGGCATTCGCGCTGAGCGGAGCCGTAGGCGCAGTCGAAGCGCCGCCCGAAGCAATCTCAAACATAAATGGAGATTGCTCCGGGTAGAAGAGCATCGCCCTCGCAATGACAAGGATACCCTTGGGAGGGACGCATGTATACTTTCCTCATCCTCGCCATCCTCTTCGCGGCCTTGGAAGCTTACGCTACCAACAACGGTTTACAGAAAATCGAATATATAGCCAAGCCTGCGGTCATTGTTTGCTTGTTCATCTGGTTGTATCTTTCAACGGGGCTGCACGGTGCGGCATTCTGGTTCGGACTCGGAATCCTGTTTGCTCTGGTGGGTGACATAATGCTTTTGTGGCTTGACCGCTTCTTCCTGTTTGGATTAGCCGCCTTCCTGTTCACACATATCTTTTACACCTTTGGATTTATGTCGGGATTTGTTGGTATCTCAGCCTGGTCTTTTCTCCTTGCCATCATTCTTGGAATTAGCGCGGCGCGCGTGTTGAGGCGAATTGTCTCATCCATGCGACAAAAGGGAGAAACGCGTCTGATCCTGCCTGTCCTCCTGTATTCGGTCATCATCACTGCAATGCTCTATGCCGCCATGCTGACGCTTTCTGACATGACATGGAAAGCTAGCGCATCGCTTCTGGCGGCCGCCGGCGCGTTCCTTTTCTTTATGTCAGATTTGATACTGGCCTGGAATAAATTTGTCACCCCGATTGCCCGCGGGAGAACGCTCAACATTGTGTTGTATCATGCAGGGCAGATTTTGTTGATTGCCGGGGTGGTTACTCAATTTGGTTAAACCTATCATTGCCCCGCCTGCTTCCCCGCACCATCAACTCATTAGCGAAGGGTGCGGGGCTTTCGGCGGGGTTGCGAGCGACAGCGAAGCAATTCCCAACTAAACGGGAGATTGCTTCGTCGCGGCGAATGCTCCTCGCAATGACAGACAAACTTATTGCGCCTTCAGCGGCCTGAACCCTTCACCGAGCGCCTCATGCGCTACGCCGATCACCATGAATGCATCCGGGTCCAATTCGTGGACGATGGTCTTCAGCGTTGCTACCTCTGCACGCGTCACCACACAGTAGAGGACTGGCCTTGAATTTCCCGTGTATGCGCCCGTTGCATCGAGGAAGGTAACCCCGCGCTCCAAGTCTTCCATGATACGATCCGAAATTGCCACAGGCTGGGCCGTGACGATCAACGCTGTGCGGACTGTCCCGCCGCCTTCAAGTACGGTCTCTGAGACGAGTCCGCTGATGTACAGTGTGATCATCGCGTACAATGCCAGCTTCCAGCCGAAGATGAACCCCGCCGAGAGGATGACTGCGGTATCCACCATCAAGTAACTTTGCGTCATCGAGATGCCGCGCCAGTGGTTAAGAATGCGTGCCAGGATGTCCGATCCGCCGCTGGTGCCGCGGGCGCGATAGACCAGTCCATACCCGATGCCGCTGACGATCGCCCCATAAAGTGCGTTCAGGAAGATATCCCCTCTCAGATCGCTGATAAGGATGGTTGCTGCGCCATGAGGGCCGAACATGGGCATCTTCAACAACAGGTCTGTGAACAGGGAGTATGTGGCCACTGCCGTTGCTGTCCGCAAAGCGAAGCGCTGTCCGCCCAGGAAACGCCAGCCCAGAGCGAAAAGGGGAATATTACCAGTAAAGACCATTAACCCGATCGGCCATCCTGTGAAATGATTAATGAGTTGCGAAATGCCAGTTACTCCGCCCGATGCCAACTGTGCAGGGACAAAGAACAGGCGCAGGCTGACAGCCTGAATCAACGCGCCGAGGGCGATCAGGACGTAATCGCGAATATTGGGCCAGTACTTTTTCATGATGATTGCCTTTCGATTTCGTGAGAACGGCCGGGACATTATAGCTGAATGGTACAATCAGCGCCGATGAAAAACTGGATACGCAAATACTGGAAGTTTCTACTGGGGTTGGCGATCAGTGCCGTTTTTGTTTATTCTGCCGCCAGAAAATTAGAATGGGAAGATTTCTTTCTGGCAGTACGAAGCGCCAATTATTGGTGGTTGATCCCCGGAGTAGGGGTGTACATGATCGGTTTATGGGTGCGTGCCTGGCGTTGGCATTATCTGCTCCGTCCGGTGAAACCCATCTCCACCAGCACCATGTTCCCAATTGTTACGATTGGCTATATGGGCAACAACATTTATCCTGCTCGTGCCGGCGAGGTTTTGCGGGCTGTCATCCTTAAACGTCATGAGAATGTGCCCATCTCCGCCTCGTTAGCGACAGTCATCGTTGAACGGATTTTTGACGGGGTGGTGATGCTGGCCTTCATTTTTGTCAATCTGGGTGAGCTATCACGACTGACAGATTTTTCGATCCCACTGGCAGGTCTTCAAATTGGTTTACAAGATTTAGCATTGTGGGGGAGTATAGCGTTCTTTGGGGCGCTGGCAGTCTTCATCTTAGCAGCAATGTTTCCTGAAGTGACTGAAAGATTATTGGCCTGGTTCGTAAACCACTTCCTGCCGGAAAAGCTGCGTCCAAAGGTTATGGGAGTAGCCGTCCGTTTTTTGGCTGGACTGGAATCCCTGCACTCGCCTTTAGAGTCCTTGATGATCTTTCTGACATCCGCAGTGATCTGGCTGTTGGAAACGGGCAAATATTGGTTCGTGATGCACGCATTCGGTTTCAGCGTCAGTTTTTTTGCCCTGATGTTGATGAATGGTGTCGTCAATTTAGCAACAACGCTGCCTGGCGCACCTGGTTATGTGGGCACCTTCGACGCACCAGGCATCGCCGTGTTGGCAGCCTATGGAGTGGATGTCAACGTGGCGGCTGGTTATACGGTTGTTCTTCACATTGCGCTGTGGGTTGTTCCCACCTTGCTCGGAGCCTATTATCTGGCACGCGAGGGAGTTAAGTGGTCCGATAATTTGAGAAAAGAAACGGATTTGAAAGAGCCTGTATGAAAATTGCGATCATCGGGGCAGGGTTTGGCGGCATGGCAGCCGCGTACGATTTGAAAAAATCGGGGCATGACGTTGCCATTTTTGAGTCAGCGGATTATGTGGGCGGGTTGGCAAGCGGATTCAAGGAACCTCACTGGGATTGGTCGGTGGAGAAGTTTTATCACCACTGGTTTCAGAGTGATAAATACATGCTGGGGTTGATCCACGAATTGGGCTGGGAGGACAAGGTTATTTTCCCGCGGCCGCTGACGGTGATGTATCACAAGGGGAAGTTCTATCCGTTCGACTCGATCCTCAAGGCGCTCCTCTTTCCGGGACTTGGATTTGGCCTCGATAAAATCAGGTTTGGCTTCGTCGGGTTGTTTCTCCGTTTAACGAATAACTGGAAAGCCCTCGAAAAAGTGACTGCTGACTCGTGGATGATGAAATGGGCTGGCAGGAACGTCTATGAGAAGATGTGGAAGCCATTGCTCATTGGGAAGTTTGGCCCGTTCTATCGTGATGTCAACATGGCATGGATGTGGGCGCGCATCAAGGCGCGGACGACTCGTCTCGGCACGTTCGAGGGTGGCTTTCAGAGATTTGCGGATACGTTTGCGCAAAGACTTCGCGAATCGGCAGTCGAGATTCGGCTGGGAGCGAAGGTCGAGTCGGTTAGACGGGAGCAGGCCGGTCTGTCCGTAAGAAGCGATGGCAAGTCTGAATCCTTCGATAAGGTGCTCGTCACAACGTCACCAAGTCTGATGGCGAAGTTGAGTCCTGATCTTCCCAAAAATTATTTACAGGGCTTGCTTGAGCTGAAGTCCATGGGCGCGGTGGTGATGGTACTGTCGCTGAAGAATCAATTATCGAAGGAAGGATATTACTGGTTCAACCTGCCCAAGGAAGCGGGTTTCCCGATGTTGGCGCTCGTGGAGCATACGAACTTTGTCTCGCCTGAGCATTTTGGCGGCGATCACATTTTGTATGCCGGTGATTACCTGGAAGCGGGACATGAATATTTTTCGTTGAGCGATGAACAGTTACTCGAGAAGTTTTTGCCTGCGTTCCAGAAAATCAACCCTGAGTTTTCGCGCGATTGGGTGAAGAAGGTCTGGGTATTCAAAACGAATTATGCCCAGCCTGTGCCGCTGCTGAATCACTCCCAAAACATTCCTCCGATCCAAACGCCAATCGATGGATTGTATTTTGCTTCAATGAGCCAGGTCTATCCGTGGGACCGAGGCACGAATTTTGCAGTGGAGATCGGACGGCGGGCGGCGCGCTTGATGATGGACTGATCTTGAAGGCCTGAATCAAACATCCGAACCCAGATTAGTTCGGATGTTTTGATTCATTCAACCACGATCGTATAATCCTTCTCCCCTGTCTGCCCGCTGACATTTGTCCCGTAGCACCAGACACTGATGGTGAAAGTATAGGTCCCTGCCTGTGTGGGAGTGCCGGTGATCTTTGCCGTATCGAGCACATCTTTCTGGATGACCAATTCCAGCCCCGGCGGTAATGTGTTCGGAGCAATAGAAAAGTCGCCTACAGGAGTCCGGTTCTCAGAGACTTTGATCTCGACCTCATAGGGAACTCCCACTTTGGCGGCTGGCATGGATGGCGGGTCGAATTTCAAATCGCCTCGAACCGTTTTATCGGATGGAGGAAATAAGGACTGGCAAGCTAGGGTAAGAGCCAGGAGTGAAATCATCGAGAAAGCAATCATCCAGCGAGCGCGGTTCATTTGGATCTCCTTTTGTAAGATGTGGAGATTTTACTTCAATGACAATACCTCTTCCATCGGTTTGTCATTAATAAAGACCTGGACATCGCTGACAGTGGAGAATTGCAGGGCCGTTTCTTTGATCTGTGCCTCGAACCGCGGATTGTCACATTCGCCGCCGGGCATCACGGTCCCGGTGAGATGGATAATAGCCTTGCCCTGCTCAATCGTCACATTATCCACCTTCAAGTCTGACTGATACAGCGCGTTGTAGTACCCCGCATCGCCGTAGAATTGCTGTTTTGCAGAGAGCAGTTTTTCCAGCGCGGCTCTCAAGATGGCCTGTGTCTGTGGAATATAGACTGTGATGGGAACTACGCTGTCGCCGCATCCTACCGAAGTGCCGGATTGACCGTTATCTTCCAGTTTGATCAGAAATATCTTGACCTCTTGCTGGCTCGCCGAAGCCGTTACAGTGGAGCCAGATTGAGCGGGTGGGAGGGTTGGCGGGACATCTGTCGGAGGCGCTAAAGTAAGGGCGGCCGGGGGAAGGTCTGTATTCGTTGGAAGGACGGGCGGAACAGGCGTGCCAGTTGGCAGGGATGGAAGCACGGCCGAGGTTGGCTGTTCGATCGCTACCTGGAATCCCCCGCATGCAGTCAGAAATACCCCTGCGAAAAGTACGAGCATTCTGTAGATTTTCATACTACCTCCGGTTTGGGGACGTACCAGATTCTAAACGCTGTTCATGAGAAGGTTGTTCCGGGGTAATCTCGAATCAATGGCGGCAATCAAAAAGGAGTGTGACCGTTTTGGTCACACTCCTGAACGTTTCTATGGGTTGCGTCCGTGTGGATTCACATCCCAGTCGCAGATACCAATGTTGCTAGTAGTCTGTCCGCCTTTGACCTCGAATGTCTTCAACAGGCGGTTCGCATCCACGTATGCACCTTCCAGACCATAACCGGGCGCCCAGGCATACGCGTAATAGGTTCCATTAGGCAGGAGAACGCTGAAGGCATTGTGGTTCTCCGGGATCGCGAACTGGATCTTCTCGTGCGTCACGGCATTCTCGAAATAGAGAGTCAAAGGAGGGTTGAACTCGCTTGGGTAGCAGAAGTAGCCGGCCACGGTGCCATGGGGCAGGTCTTGCTGCTGCACATTGATGTCCACATAGAAGGGCTGATTCGCTTTTTCACCGGTGGCAAACAAAACTCCAGACGGGTCGCGAAGCATCCAGTAGCTCGTGTAATGACCGGGGATGACCGGTGCGGTGAGCGTAACTGAGACATCCACTGTCTGACCGGGGGCCACATAACCGGGGAGATTCACAGCCAGCATCTGACCCATGATGCTGCCATTGTTGTAGACCAGCATGTAGTCCGGCGTCCATGTGCAGGTGCCGCGGTTCTTCAATCTCCAGATCTTGGTGAACGTCTCGCCGGGTAGAAAATTACTGCCGTCCGGCACGCTGACGTCTTTGACAAACATCACCCAATCGCAGTAGGAAACGGGCGTGGGGGATGGAATGGCCGTATTGGTAGGCGGCACTGGCGTGACGGTTGGCGGGACCGGCGTTTGGGTCGGCGCGCTTTGGGTGATCGCCATGATCGTCTGCGTGACGATGGCCTGTACCGTAGCGGCTGTATCAGGAGAGGCAGACCGGGTCTCCAATAAGGGCAGGGTGAGGAAGGTAATTGGAAAACAAGCCATAATGGCGAGGGCAAGGATGCCAAAAACAATGAGGATGGATTTTGTTGAACGTTCCATGGTAAATCTCCGAATCAATGTGATGATGGAAACATAACGAACCCTGGAACTACAAAGTTCCCCTTCCCAGGTAGTACCGAAGGGGGAACTTTGATCGGGTTTGATTCACTTGTTAACAAAAGGATGAAGTAAGAGTACAATAAAGATTAATCTAATTCCCCCGCCGCAGTTCGGCGGGTACCTCAAGCTCAAAGGAGAAAATCCCCATGTATCACACCATCATCATCGTCGGCAACGTTGGTAAAGACCCGGAAATGCGTTATACACCTTCCGGCCAGGCTGTAACATCGTTTTCAGTGGCAACCAATCGACAGTACACCAGCGGAAACGGCGAGCAGGTCAAGGAGACGATCTGGTTCCGCGTCTCTACCTGGGGCAAACAGGCCGAGGTCTGCAACCAGTATGTGAAACGGGGGATGAAGGTTCTCATCGAAGGACGTCTTACACCTGACAAAGCCACTGGCGGACCGCGCATCTGGACGAAACAGGATGGCTCGGCCGGAGCATCCTTTGAAGTGACAGCTTCCACTGTCCGCTTCCTTTCGTCGCGGAATGAGGGCGCTGAAGGCCCCGTTGCATCAGGTGGCGGTATGGAAGTTGCCGAACTGCCCGCCGAAGATGATATTCCATTCTAAACGCGTGTGACCCTCTCGACTCATGAGAGGGGGTGAGCCGAAAGACATGACCACTCCTCCCAAACCCACTGGTCCGATTCTTGAGATCCCACAGGGACTGGAAACTGTCTACGCCAACCTGGCGCGCATTTCCCATTCCCCGGCCGATATCGTGATTGACTTTGCCCATCTCCTGCCCGGTGATGTAAAAGCTACTGTGCGCAGCCGTGTGCTCATGACACCTCTGAGTGCAAAGCTTCTCCTGCGAGCGCTCACTGAAAACCTGGCGCGTTATGAGGCCGCATTTGGGGAGATCAATGTGCCGGTCAACAGCTCTCTTGCAGATCATCTTTTCAAGCCGTTCCATCCCCCGGAACCGCCTAAGCCGGATGAAAAAGAATAAATGACATTTGCATGGAGAGAATCCATGCTTTTTATTGGTGAGGTAAATTATGGATAAACTTGAAAACATTGCCGAGGAAATCCGGAAGACCTTTGATGCCCGCACCGCTGCACGCGATCGCGCTCTCGCATTGGCGCGCCAATTGACGCGGGCCTGCGCGCTTTCGATCCGCGCTGTCCATCGAGATGAATCGGATTTGATGAATGAGCATCTCGCTGAAGCGCGTAAATTGGCAGACATCCTGCGCCGGGAACTGGCAACGCATCCTGACCTTTTCTACGCTGGCTACACCCAGGATGCATTAAAGGAGTTTGTCGAGGCCAACGTGACCTGTGCCCTCATCCGCAACCAGGCGCTAGTGACCCCGGATGAGTTAGGGGTATCTGAGGCCACTTATCTTAATGGTCTGGCAGAGGTAGTTGGGGAACTGCGGCGCCGCACGCTCGACATCCTTCGACATGGTTATTCACAGGAAGCTGAACGATTGCTGAGTTACATGGACGAGATCTATCTGGTATTGGTGACCATGGACTACCCGGACGCCATCACCAACGGCCTGCGCCGTCAGACCGATCTGGCGCGCGGCATCATCGAGAAGACGCGCGGCGATGTGACCTTCAGCCTGCGCGGTGAGCACCTGGAACAGGCCCTCAGCCGCGTCCGTGACCAATTGAACGGAAGCCAGCCAAAGGTCCCGAACGGAGACGGCGTGGAAAACTCACAAAGTCGGTTACCGCTCGCTGGAGATGAATAATCTATGGCCAAGGCGGGACGTCGCTATTCGTTGATCATGTACACGCATATGATCAATCGCTGGTGGCCCGCGGTGGTTGCGATTGGTATTGCGCTGCTCGGGTTGTCATGGGCAGTGAAGTGGTGGGGATTTGAAGACTGGCGCTGGTTTACGCTGGCCAGTGTGGGGTTGTTCGTGCTGGGCGTTGCACTTTTTATGTTCGCGCTTCGCAAAAGTGCCTATGTTCAGCTCTTCAACGACCACCTGCGTCTCGTAACCCCTTTTCTGCGGATCAATATTTCGTACAAGCGAATTCGGCGGACAAGTTCAACGGCAATGGGCGCATTGTTCCCGCCGAAAACCATTTCCAATTGGCGGCGTGAGATCCTCGAACCTCTGGCGCCACTGACCGCGCTGGTGATCGAGTTGAACGGCTATCCCATTTCTCAGACGGTTTTGAGATTCTTTCTTTCGCCATTTTTCTTCAAGGATAAGACCCCTCATTTCATCATTCTTGTGCAGGATTGGATGCGCTTCAGTTCGGAACTCGAGACGATGCGTGCTGGAGGAGGAGTGGTTGCCCCTCGGAAGAAACCCGGTACCCAATCCATTCTTTCGCGTTTGCCCCACAAATGAACATTTACTTTGCCTGTTCCATCACCGGCGGACGTGAGTTTGAGCCGGTCTATCAGGCTATTGTTGCGGCCCTGCTTGCCGATGGACATGAAGTTCCCACGGCTCACCTGACAAAGGCCACGGTAGCACAAGCTGAAGGCGCGCTCGCACCGCGTTATGTTTATGAGCGTGATGTAAATTGGATTCAGAATTGTGACGTATTAATTGCGGAGGTCAGTATACCTTCACACGGAGTAGGATACGAGATCGGTTATGCATTGAATGCAGGAAAGCGCGTGATTTGCCTGTATTCTGAAGGACGAAAAGTATCGAAGATGATCACGGGAAATCCGCATCCAAATTTATCTGTACAAATGTATTCTGATAATTTGCACGCGATTTCTCTTGCACGCGAGTTTTTGCTTGTAGGATGATATTTGTGAATATTGTCACGAGTAATCTGTGACATCCAACGGTGGTATGAAAAGCTAGGGTCGGCTATTATAAGGGCGGAGACGGAACAAAGACACCTCCAAGATGCTCCTCACTGTCTCCTCCTTTGGCGAAAGCCACCGCCGGGCGCCCACCCGGCGGTGGCATTTTTAATGCAGAAAACGTCCCGTAGACTTGTTTTCCACACAGCATTGCGTGGAAGAAATCTGCGGAATATCTCTTTTATTATTCGGTTGCAGGGAGAACAACAAAGAACGAAGAACCCTTCCCCACTGTAGAAACAACCCACACACGGCCTTGATGGCTGTCCACGATCGATTTGACAATGGCCAGTCCAAGGCCGGAACCGCTCACATCTTCCGGGGCATTGCTTGCCCGGTAGAATTTCTCGAACACACGGTTTTGCTCACCCGGTGGGATGCCCGGGCCTGTATCTTCCACTTGTAGAATGATCTGATTTTCTTCTGTCGTTAAACAAACGCGGATCTCGCCGCCGGCGGGAGTGTATTTGATCGCATTGCCCACCAGATTATCCATCATCTGACGAATGCGGATGGGATTGGCGCGCAGGGGAGGCAGGTTTGGTGCAATTTCAGTAGCCAGGTTGATCCCCTTTTTCCTGACATTCCCGTCGAACATATCCAGGGTGTACTTGAGGATGTTTTCCAGTTGAATGGCTTCGCGCCGCGTATCGAATCCTGCCTCGAGCCGGCCAAGATCAAGAAGGTCATTGATCAAGGATGTGATGTGCTGGACACTGCCCTGAATGCGATGCAGGAATTCGGTCTGGTTCTCATTCAAAGGGCCCGTGCGTTCGATGAGTTCCGTGTAACCCAGAACAGCCGTCAACGGTGAGCGCAGGTCATGCGAAACCGTGTGAACGAAATCATTCTTCAGGCGGTCAAGTTCCTTCAAATAGGAAATATCCTGGATGCTGATCGCCGAGCCAATCTTGGGGATCGGCGTATATTTGCCATTGAAGACGCGGCCATCATCGAAATTGATCTCGTGATATTTGAGCGGACCCTCGTTGGAACGGGTCAGCATGGCGCGTACGTCCGGGTTGGTGATCACATCCGAAATGGGCCTGCCATCGAAGGCTTGCGAACCCAATCCAAAAATCTCCCGCGCTGATTGGTTCATCAGCAGGATATTTTGCCTGGAATCCAGTACGATCACACCATCCTGAATATTGGTGATGACCGCCTCCAGCTTTGAACGTTCCGTTTCTGAGATTTTCGCTTTTTCTTCCAGGGATGCAGTGGTGCGTTTGACCTCACGTCTCAGCCAATCGCCTAACTGACGGGCGCGCGCCAGGCTGCGCTTCACGGTTTCGACAATGTCATCCACTTTGAGAGGCGGATGAAGATAGCCAACCATTCCAGCTCTGAGCGCAGCCTTTGCCAGCCCGGTCCGGTCCTGGTTGGCATAGAGCAGGATTGGCAAGGTTGGAAAGCGGAATAACAGATCGTCTGCGATGGCAAATGCGTCAGTGTCTGCGAAATGTTCACCCACCAGGACAAGCGCCGGGTTGGATTCCACCACAGCCTTGTCCAATCCCTCCTTGTCGTGCACGATGGCAACCTCATAACCGGCCGCGCGCAAGGCGCGTTCCATTAAATCTAGCAGCGGTGCAGGATCGAGCACAAGGAGGATGAAATCGTGATTGCTCATGGATGTTATTTACGTTTTCCGTTGAGGGCAGGTGGGACGGTCTTCTCTGAAACCCGCGCCAGGCGCTGCAGGGCGGCTTGTACGGCTTCCAGTGCCTGGCGTTGGTCAGCATTGAGGGAACCTTGCGCCTCGGTGAGGGCCAGGTTTAGCGGGTAACTTGCTGCCTGTACCTCGTCACGGATCGAATCGCGCATCGATTCGATCGCGGCGTGCAGCGTTTTTTCGCCCGCGCGGGCAGATTCGGAGGTCTGCTCAAGGGCGCGGAACAGGCGGGCATTGACCAGTGAAATGGATGCATAATCCCCGATGGCTTCGAGTAGAGTCTGCGCGTGGCGCTCGATCTCGCGGTCATTTTTCCGGATGACCATCATAAGGCCGATCACTTCATTCTGAATCTTGATGGGAATCACAGCGGCGGATTTTCCGAGCGAGGCGATTCGGAACTTCTGCAGGGCCACCCCATTCATGACCAGGCTTTCCCCTGAGAGCGCAACCAGAGAGCTGATGCCATCGTCGAGCGGCTGGTTCATTTTCTTGGCCCAACCCTCAGGCAGATTGCGATGCGCCCTCAGCACAAATGTGTTACTGCGTTCGTCACGCAGCGTCACCCAGGCGATGGTCGCATCGGCCACCTGAAGCGCGCTCTCAAGGATGCGTTCAAACAACTGCCGCTGGTCGGTGATCGAGATCACTGCCTTACCGGTGGCAAGGATCCAGGTCAGGTCACGGAGTTTTCGCTGGACTTCTTCGTTAGCGAGCTTCAATTGCTGGTCCAGTTTGAGGCGGGCACGCACCTCCTGTGTCTGCCGCAGCGCTCGCTCAACCGCAGAGACAACCTCAGCGTCTCGCACTGGCCAGAAAAGCGCGTCGGTCGCGCCGAGACGGAAGGCCTGGAGCGCATCCGCTTCCTGTCCTTTTTCAGCAATGACAATCAGCGGCGCGCGGCTGCCCTGCGAAGTGAGAGCCACCAGAAGGTCTTTCCCGCTCAAGCCCGGCAAATTAATATCGGCCAGGATCAGATCCGGGGGAGTCTGAAGCGCCTGCTTGATGGCGGCCCCGGTATCATCCACTACCGTCACCTGATAGCCCAGCGGCCGCAACGCCTGGCGGCCAATCAGGTCGCTGATTTCCGGATCGTGTTCGACGATAAGAATATGTTCCCCGGTGGTTTTCATAGAGGTTCCTTCTTAAGATTCTAACACTATTACTGTTTCCCGATATATTTTTCACAACCCCATTTTTGACGATCCGGTTCTGTTTTCACGTCCGCACAAACCGGGCGCTTCGGGTAAAATTTTCGCATGGATTTTCGGAAAGTTCACATTGCAGCTGTCATCCCTGCCTACCGCGTGGAGAGGGATATTCAAAACGTGATCTGCGGCCTACCTCCCTTCCTGGCTCACATTATTGTTGTGGACGATGCTTCGCCCGATTCCACCGCGGACCATGTGACTGCCTCTGCGAAAGAGGATGAACGCGTGGTTCTCATCCGTCACGATCAAAATCAGGGAGTGGGCGGCGCGATGGTGACCGGCTTCAGAAAGGCCCTGGAACTTGGCGCGCAGATCGTGGTCAAGCTTGACGGCGATGATCAGATGGACCCGGTGCATATCCCCACCCTCGTCACTCCTCTCCTCCTCGGCAAGGCGGATTATGTCAAAGGCAACCGTTTCCGGGATTTCCGGTCTCTGCGGCGCATGCCGATCGTCCGCCGACTCGGGAACATGGCTTTGAGCTTCATGGCAAAGATGGCCACCGGCTACTGGAATACTTTCGACCCCACGAATGGCTTCTTTGCTGTCCGTGCCGAAGTGCTGGCAAAGCTTCCGCTGGATCGGATTGACAGGGGTTACTTCTTTGAAACCTCCATGCTGGCAAATCTATATTTGCTGGATGCGTTTGTGCTGGATGTGCCCATCCCCGCCCGCTATGGCGGCGAAATCTCCAGCCTGTCCATTCGGCGCGTGTTGTTTGAATTCCCAATAAAACTATTTTCCACTTTCCTGCGAAGGATCACATTGAAATATTACCTGTACGATTTCTCCATGATGTCGGTTTACTTGCTGGTCGGTATTCCGCTTCTGGTATTTGGACTGATCTTCGGCAGCATCAAATGGATTCATTATGCCAGCATCAATGTGCCAGCGCCTACAGGGACTGTCATGCTGGCGACGCTCTCTGTTCTGCTCGGTATCCAAATCCTGCTTTCCGCTATTGAAATTGACATGAATTCCGTGCCCAAAGGGCCGCTGACGGAGAAGTTCGAATAATCTGGTGGCTTGCAATTTATTGGGGGGAAAGTATACTCTTGGTGAGGACATACGGCGTCAAAAGTCTCCTGACTTTTGCCGCGACTATGTAAATTAGCTCCAAAGTCAGGAGACTTTGGAGTCCAGTAGTTTATGGAATCCTTTCCTTACATCCCAGGCACAATTCCGGCTAACCCGGGGCCGCTTGCTCGCTTTCTTCCATCCATCGAAGAAGGGACTGTGTCCGCGTGGCTGGGTAAGCATGCCAAGCTGGCTGATTGGGTCCTCGATCCATTTGGCATTTCGCCGCGGCTGGTGTTGGAGGCGGCACGTGCAGGTCATCGTGTGCTGGTGACTTCAAATAACCCGATCACGCGCTTCCTGCTTGAGATGGCCGCCTCAGCATCGGGCGAAGCGGAACTCAAGGCCGCGCTCGCGGAATTGGGGGCCTCGCGCAAAGGCGATGAACGGCTGGAGACCCATGTACAGAATCTCTATCTCACACCCTGTGAAAAGTGTGGGAGGGAAGTTCAGGCTCGCTCGTTTCTCTGGCGCAAAGGGGAGGATGCACCTTACGCACGCGTCTATGAATGTCCGCATTGCGAGGACAAGGGTGAGAGAGCTGTAACACAAGTCGATATTGAACGTGCGCAGGCTATGGCGAAATCTGCCAGTCTGCACCGGGCGCGTGTTCTCGAACGGGTTGCGCCATTGGATGACCCGGACCGCGAATATGCTGAAGAGGCACTGCAGGTCTATTTGCCGCGGGCCATCTACGCGCTGGGTACGCTGGTTAACCGACTTGATGGGCTCAACACGAGCGAGGCACGCAAACGCCTGATGACAGCTCTGGTGCTCGCGGCCTGTGACGCGGCTAACTCGCTCCATTCGTCGGACCGTCCGCGCCCCAAGCAGTTGATGGTCTCGAATCAGTTCCGCGAACACAATGTTTGGATGGCGCTTGAAGACGCGATCAACCTGTTTAGCGAGACCAGTTCAAAGGTCCCGTTTGAGGCGTGGACGGCTTCAGCAAAAATCCCTGAAGGCAGCATTTCCATCTTCGATGGTCGCCTGAAAACTTTCGCGGAACAGATTCATAAGGAAATTCCCATCGCGGCCATCATTGGCGCCATCCCGCGTCCGAATCAGGCGTTCTGGACGATGTCTGCGCTGTGGTCGGGCTGGCTTTGGGGACGTGAGGCTGCCGAGCCGTTCAAGGTTGGCCTGCGCCGCCGTCGCTACGATTGGGCGTGGAGCGCCACCGCGCTTGAGTCGACCTTCCGACATGTTTCAGAATTGCTGGTGCTTGGCACGCCCATGCTTGGATTGATGACACAGACCGAGCCGCAGTTTCTGACATCCGCCCTGACTGCCGCGAGCGTGGCCGGATTTGACCTGAGCGGACTCGCGATCCGCACCCAGCATGACCCGGTCCAGATCTCGTGGATGCGCGGCGAGCATCTCAAACGTGAAACGCGTCATGCGGACCCCGAAGCTGTGCGCCGCGCAATGGGCATTCATCTCAACGAGCGCGGGGAACCTGCGACCTATCTGCATGTTCACGCGGCGGGACTGATCGAGCTGGCCGTTGATCACTCTTTGAAAGAGACGCAGGATGACCTGGATCAAGCATTGCGCAGGACGCAGATGACCATCACCGACGCCCTGACCAGCGACGCACTGTTCCATCACTACGGCCCCGGCGAAAATGTGGATGCAGGTTTCTGGGGTCTGCATAAATATGAAAAGGAATCGCTGGCTGATCAGGTCGAAATGCAGATCGTGAATTTTCTGCAGAAGAATCCGGATAGCATCTTTCTTGAAATTGAGCAGAACTCATATTCGCACTTTCCCGGATTGCTCACACCATCAAAGGCCCTGATCTATGAGGTGTTGAATTCGTACACGGTCAAGGAAAAAGGTGCTTATCATTTGCGTGAGGAAGACAAGCCTTCCATTCGGCGCGATGAACTGAGCACGATCTCACGGCTCATCGAGATGATCGGTGAGCGTATCGGATACAGGACGCACAGGGAAGATAAGGCTTTGGTCTGGGAGGAGAATGGCGAAGTTGTGCGCGCCTTTTATATTTTTGCTTCCGCCCTGGTTGGCCGCGCGATACGAGACAATCAATATCCGGTTGAAAAGAGTCTGCTTGTCTTCCCGGGCGGACGCGCATCGCTGGTAGCTTATAAACAGGCGCGCGATCCCATGCTCGCGAAAATGATGCAAGGCTGGCGAACGGTCAAGTTCCGTCTGGTGCGGGCACTGGCAGAAATTCCCGTGCTGACGCGTGAAACTTTCGAGGAGCAGGTTTCATCTGACCCGGTAGAAAAGGCCGAGGGGCAGTTGATGATGTTTTGATCATGACCGGTGGTTGAGTAGCCTCCGCATGATCTTTGCGAGGCGTATCGAAACCACCAATGAAGTCTCGCTTGAAATTGGTGTTCTCGGTACGTCCCACGACAAAAACGCAGGACTACTCGACCATGGTGCAATGTGGAGATAAATGTTCAAGAAGCTCATTCTGGTCTGCGCGCTCATGCTGACCTCCTGCCTGTCCATCGCAGTGGAAACGGATACGCCTACACAGCAGGCATTCGTCACATCGACTCTGCCCTCAACGCAGGAAGTGATCATCGCGCCGACCAAGACAGCAACGCCTGCCATTACCGAGACGCCGACAATTGCGGTCACCATTCCTGCTAACTGCACGGATAGCGCCGTTCTCCTTGAAGACGTGACCATTCCTGATAACACGCAAGTAAACCCGTCGCAGAAATTCACGAAGACCTGGCGTTTTATGAATAACGGGACCTGTCCCTGGCTCAATTACACTCTGCGCTTTGCGGCCGGTGACCAGATGGGCGCGCCGATCTCAGCCCCCATTCCCTTCACGGATGTTAAAACTAAAGTCGATGTTTCAGTGGAACTGACCGCGCCTTCCGCCGATGGCGCGTACACTGCTTATTTTGCCCTCAACAATCCCACTGGCAAGGATGTGCCGATCGGTACCGAAAAGACATTCTGGGTCAAGATCGTGGTTGGAGCGGGAACAGCGGTCCCAACCACTTCTGGCATAGTTCCGACACAATCCAACTCAACCACAACTGGAAACGGTGGCGGTACTGGAAACTGCAATTACAGCCAAAATGCCGGTTATGTGGGGCAGCTTGAGTCGCTGATCAATGGAGAACGAGCAAACGCCGGCCTTCCCGCTTTGACCATTAATGCCGCGCTGAGCACCGCGGCGCATGGTCATGCCGCCGATATGGCTTGCAGCAATATGGTCAGCCATACAGGCTCGGACGGTTCCAACGTGCATACGCGAGTAGTCGCAGCCGGATACGTTCCATCGTACTCTGATGAAATTATCTATGCAGGAGGAGGGCCACAGGCCGCTGTGAGCTGGTGGATGAATGACAAAATCCACCGCGACGCGATCTTAAATCGCAATGTCAGCGAGATTGGGATCGGCCACGCCAATTCGCCCAACGGTTCGTACGGGGATTATTTCACCGTGGACTTTGGGAGTCCCTAATAGGACGTCCCGAAGGCTCCAGGCCTTCGGGACGTTTCTAACCTTAATCCGGTAATTTGTATTCCTTGAACTGCGCTCGCAATACCTTCTTATCAAACTTGCCGACGCTGGTCTTCGGCACGGCCTCGATGAACACAACATCATCAGGCAAGTACATCTTGCTGAAACGCGGCCTCAGATGTTCATAGATTTCCTCTTTGGTCAGGGCATCTTTGAAATCTGGTTTCGGCACCACACAGGCCAGTGGACGCTCCTGCCACTTGGGATGAGGCAAGGCAATGACCGCCGCCTCCAGCACCTTGGGATGCGACATGATCGCATTTTCCAGTTCCTGACTGGAGATCCATTCGCCGCCGCTCTTGACGAGATCCTTCGTGCGGTCCACGATTTGAACGAAGCCTTCGGGGTCAATGGTCACCACGTCGCCCGTGCGGAACCAGCCATCCTGGAAGGAATCCGCAGAGCGCTCATCGTTATAGTATCCGCTGATGATCCACGGCCCGCGCACCTGCAGCTCGCCAAAAGCTTTCCCGTCCCACGGGATTTCCTGACCGCTTTCATCAATGGCGCGGATTTCAACGCCGGGAACGGACGTCCCTTGCTTGGCGCGGATGGCAAATTTCTCGGCTTCCGGCAAATCCATCTGGTAACTCTTAAGATGACTGACCGTTCCCAGCGGTGACATTTCCGTCATGCCCCAAGCGTGGATCACGTTCAATCCATGTTTCTTGTCGAACGCCTCGATCATGGACTGTGGGGCTGCCGCGCCCCCGACAATCATTCCCCGCAGGCTGCTCAGGTCATAGCGCTCATTCTCTAGCAAATGCAGAAGGCCCATCCAGAGCGTTGGCACACCCGCTGTCGCGGTGACCTTTTCCTCCTGGATTAATGCGGCGAGATCACGCGGCTGCAAATGGGGTCCGGGGAAGACCAGCTTCGTCCCCAGCATGACCGCAGCAAACGGTGTCCCCCACGCCAGCACATGGAACATCGGTACAACCGGCATGAAAATATCGTGTTCCGATAAGCCGAACGAATCGGCCATGCTCAGCCCCAGGCTGTGGAGATAGATGGAGCGATGGGTATAGAGCACACCTTTGGGATTGCCAGTGGTCCCTGATGTATAACACATAGCGGCGGCTTCATTCTCATTGAGATTTGGCCACGGATAGTCTGGACTGGCATTTCTTAGCAGGTCTTCATAAGCGTGGATCGGGCTCAACGTGGTGCCCTCGGGAACTGTATCGCCCATCACCACATAATGTTTTACACACTTGAGGTAGGGGGATAGTTTTTCGATGGCGGGCAATAACGTTGGGTCGACAAAAAGCACCGTGTCTTCGGCGTGGTTGGCAATGAAAGCGATCTGGTCACCGGGCAGCCGCAAGTTGATGGGATGCAAAACTGCCCCCATGCAGGGGACAGCAAAATAGATTTCAAGATGCCGGGCATTGTTCCATGCGAACGTTGCGACACGGTCACCGCGTTTCACCCCGAGCTTTTCCAGCGCACTTGCCAGTCGGCCCACCCGCTCTGTCATCTCAGCGTATGTATACCGTTCCAGGGTGGGACCGGCCTTGGTCACGATCTCTTTCTTCGGAAAGAGTCGCCGCGCACGGTCCAATAACGGCGTGAGCGTCAGTTGATAATCCATCATCTGTCCTTGCATACAAGCCTCCTTGGCTAAATACAGATTCCTCAAACGGATATTTCCTGAGAGCAACCGACGGTTCAATATTCAGTTTTGAATGGCATCTTTGACGATTCGATTATATAGAAAATCAACCGCTCTCACAATATGCACTTGTAACGAAAATGTCGTTGCGAGGAGGGTGTTCTACCCGACGAAGCAAACTCCTCATTTAGTGGGGGATTGCTTCGGGCCAGCGCCCTCGCAACGACATGCTTAGCAAATTATGCAACCTGCTTTCGCAGGATCTTGTTCCAATCCAGCATTAGCTTCATATGCTCCACCGGAACCTGACCCTCCGGCACATAGCCGACAAATGAGCGGTTATATTGATCCTCGGTGCCGTCAGAGAGGAACCAGTACAGGGGCTTTTTGAACAGGCCAATGCAGGAAGTGCCGCGTGGATCGTCCGGCAAAGCGGTTTCATAAGTGAGGATCATCTTTCCATCAGCGGTCTCAGCGACTTCTGCGACCGTCGCTTCATGGAACCAGCGCAGCCATTGCTGCTGGTTTACCTTTTGTTTTTTGTCGTTGAGCAGCGAACGCGTGCGCATGACGATATCGCCCTGTCTGTAGACCCAACTGCTGGCCGTCTTGGCGCCTGGCTTCCGGTTGATGAAATCAGCCGGGATCAAACCATCCTTCGTCTTGGTCTGGATAGATTTTGCAATCTGCCAGTCATTCGGCTCGGTATCCACAAATCGCAGCCAGAGAATGCTCGCGCCGGGGGTGTAATCCTGCTCGCTGGCTGGTTTGACGAAATACGGACGCGGGGTTCCGGGCAGTGCGTTCTGGGTCTCATTAGTGAGATACCAGGTTGGCTTGGGAGTCAGCCCGCCGGGCGGCAAATGTCCACGGATGTGCTGGAGATGCTCGGCGGTTTCGTTGCAGACTGCGCGGGAGACGATCAGCTCGTGGGAGCGTCCGTGTTCCTCGCGCCAGGCCGAAGGGTCGAAGTTTTCCCAGGCCGAGATAAGCATGTTCATGGCCGTATTCTGGGGCAGGTAGCGCTGGGACTCTTCATCGGGTGTGAGCGCCTCCCAAGCGGGGTCAGTTACCTCGGTCACGCGCAGAGGCGTAAGCTTGATAATGACCTTCCAGGCCCAGGCCGGGAAAGTCGCCTTGAGATTCCTGATCTCCTGCAGCGCCTGTTCAGTCGGCCAGGACTTGATATCGTAGGCCATTTCCTGCACCAACAAAGCGGTCAAACCGACGCGGCGAGTCTGCGGCCCGGGCGCTTTGATATTGGCGAGGTTGTATCCAAGCGTATATTTCTGGTCCTTGTCCTGGGTCAGCGCCAGCGGCGGTTTCGCCGTACCATTTGTAGCCTCGTACGCCGCGACCTTCTGCTGGCACATCTGTGTAACGGCCGCGTCGTCCATCGCCTTGACCTTTTTTTGCACGTCCGGCGTGCGGATGCGGATGATCAAATCTTTTGGGTCAGCCCAGGAACTGTGCGCGCTGGCGTAACGCATCCCTGAAAAATGGACGGTCATGTATTGCAGCCAGGTTGGATAGCGTTTCGGGTCTTTCAGGAAACGCTGACGGATCAGTTCAAGCAATTGATATTGATCCAGGTCCTTGAGCGAGGCCTGATAGTCTTCCACTTTCCACGCGACGATCTCCTGCGGCGTGGGTGGCTTGTCGGTTGGAACCTGCACGAGGAAGTCCGCTTCGGGAACACTGAAGTTCGGGTCTTTCTTTGTGAGTTGATACCATTCCAGCTTTCTTTGTTCGATCTTGTCATATGTGGCGAGAAAGGCATACAACTGGTCGAGTTCCTGGTCGGCCATCGGCAATGTGACGGTCTTCTTCACCTGCAGTTCCTGACCCTCAGGAGCATATCTTGGATGGTTGGGATCCATCGCCGCGTGACGGCGCTCTCTTGATTTAATGTCATCCGCGACCAGTTTGCGATGCTGCTCCCAGGCCGCGACCTGGCCCGTCACAAAGTCCCGCTCCCCGCGAACATCCTTGGGCCAGGAGGAGATGAACGTATTGTGCAGATTGTTGATGGCGGTCAGTTCAGCTTCGTCAATCGGCCTGAACCTGAAGTAGTCTGCGCGGACATCCGGCCGCATGAAGTAACTGCGCTTGGTGGAATAAGTCTTGAAGGCTGTGATCGCTGCCAATCGCTTCGCATCCTGATAAGCTTTGATCTCACCAGTGATATCCTTGTTCTTGTATTCCGCCCAGAGGTCGACTTCCTGATAATAAACGAGAAAATCCCGCAGCTTCGCCTCCCGCATGGGATAAATGGACTTTCGCAGAATCTCATTCTGCCACTGGAAATACAGTGGATCGGTCACGGCTCTCTCCTTCCATTGAACCAATATAACTGCCCCATTTTATTCCATTCTGGACAAATCAGAGAGGATTTACGCGGGAATTTGACCACAGAAAGCGCGGAGAAAAGAAAAAGAATGTTCGTGTCTCTGCTTTTCTGTTGCAGGGCTTCCTTCAAGATTTGCAGATCAATTCCGCATCGCAATTGGCTTCAAATACGAATCCAGCAGCGCGTCCATTTGTTCGAATGACTCGCAGACAAAGAACATCGGGTTGAACGCGTAGACAGTCTTCGGAATGCGAGCGATCGTCTCCACATCAAATGGCGCAATGATGACCTCACCGGAGAAGTATCCATCGCGTTCGATCCCCAATTTCTTGTACAGCGAATGCACCACGTTCCAGCCATTCTCCTGCGAAGACATCTGTCCCTGCCGGTGCAGTTCGTTGACACCGTCAATGATGCGGTAAATATTGTCCTTGTGACTTTGGAAAAGATCCTGAATTTGCTCAAAGAGATTGCCGGTGTAATCCACCACATTGTCCCGGCTGAGGCGGTAGAACTCCATGATCGTATTCGCCAGTTCGGCCCGTCCTGAAATGGTCCCCGCGCCGAACACCTTCAACTGATTGTCTTCGATGACCAGTCCAAACTCGGTGCTGTACCAGGCCAGGCGTTTGATCACTTCCTTCTCATCCTGTGTCGCCTTCATGTAGGCCGGGGCGAACTTATCTTCGATGGCCGCATAGAATTTTTGAGTCAGATATGGCAGGTGACCGAAAATGTCATGGAACATATCCGGCTCCGGTGTAAACTCCATCTGGTCGCGCGAGCGAAGATAGTCGGTGATCAGGAAAATCCGCTGGGCAAACTTCTTATACCAGTCATCTGCCAGCGTGTACCGGACTGCAGTCCGCTCGATATGCCACCCCGTGCGCGGTGTGATGTGTTCGTTGAGATGCGCAACGGCAGGGATGTGCAGCGGGTCCAGCTCCAATAGCTTCAGCCCATCTTTGAATTGCTGGCAAATATGCTCCAACAGGTAGGACTGATGAATCCCTGCGAACAGGTCAGCCCAAATGGCATGCTGATCTGCTGAAAAACTGATCTCCTGGTTCTCGGTCGTGTATTCCCGTTCTGGTTCAAGATGCTGTGCTGCGATGTCCCCCGTGTAGATTGGTGTATTTTGATTTTCGGTCATTTTTCACCTTTCTAAAGAAGTGACGTGCGTTGTCGTAAAAATGGTAGCACTGCCAAAACCGAATGTCAATAACAGGATAATTATAATCTTATTAACGTCTATTGATTTGTCCCGTTGCGCGATGTACAATCATCCGGGATGAACGAGAGACCGCTCGAAGGGAAGACCATCCTGGTCACAGGCGGTGCGCGCCGGGTGGGACGCATCCTTTCGCTTGCCTGTGGACGCGCCGGCGCGGATGTTATCATCCATTACGGACATTCCGAACAGGAGGCGTTGGAGACGCAAAAGGAAATTGCCTCCTTCGGGACCCGCGCCTGGCTGCTGCCCTCAGACCTTTCCCGCACCGATGAAGTTTCCCGGCTAATTTTGCTGGCAAATGAGCTTTCCCCGTTATATGGGCTTGTCAACAGCGCCGCCATTTTTGAGTCGCTCTCTATGGAGACCACCACCCTGACAGATTGGCAGCGTCACATGGACCTCAACCTGACCGCGCCTTTTCTTCTCTCTCAAGCATTCGCAAAGCAGCTTCCGGAGAATAGCGAAGGCCGCATCGTAAATATTCTGGACTGGCGTGCCCTCCGTCCCGGCGCGGATCACTTCCCCTACACCATCAGCAAATCTGCCCTCGCCGCGTTGACCAAATCCCTGGCGGCGGCGTTGGCCCCACGTATCACGGTCAACGGGATCGCATTTGGCGCCATCCTGCCGCCGTCCGATAAAGGAGCCAGCGATAAGATCATCGAAAATGTCCCGGCGAAGCGCTGGAGTAAGCCTGAGGAAGTGGAAGAAGCTCTTATATTTTTACTGGCCGGCCCATCCTATATCACCGGCGAGATCATTCATGTGGATGGTGGAAGGCATTTGGTTTAGGCATAGCCTGTCATTGCGAGGAGCGATAGCGACGAAGCAATCCTCCGAACGGTACGAATTCATCATTGTTGCAGGAGATTGCTTCGCCCTAGCGTGCTCGCAATGACAGAGTAGAGGAGTATTCATGGACAAAGTCTTTATCAAAGATTTACTGGTGCGCGGCATTATCGGTATCAATGATTGGGAGCGTGAGAAGATACAGGACATCCTGATCAACATCACGGTCTTCACTGATACCGGCACCGCGGCAGTATCCGATGACCTTTCCGATTGCGTGGATTATCGCGCCCTCGCAAAGAAGGCCCAGAACCATGCCGAAACAGCCGGCCGTTTCACTGTGGAAGCACTGGCCAATGACATTGCGAAACTCTGCCTTGAACAAAAGGGAGTGAACAAAGTGATCGTACGTGTCGAGAAGCCGGGCGCGGTTCGGTTTGCGAAATCGGTGGGCGTGGAGATAGAACGAAGTTCGGAATGAGCGATTTACACCAGGCATATCTCAGCATCGGCTCGAATATCCAGCCCGAAGTCAACCTTCCCAAAGCGATTGAGTTGCTTGGGGATTATGGCGAAGTGAAAGCTGTTTCGTCTGTGTGGCAGTCTCATGCTGTCGGCTCAGACGGCCCGGATTTTTTGAATCTCTGTGTTCTGTTCGCAACGGACCTTCGGCAACCCTATGATCTGAAAGAGCAGATCATCCGTCCCATTGAGGCTCAGCTTGGACGCATCCGTTACGCCGACAAGAATGCTCCGCGCACCATCGATCTGGATATTGTCCTGTTCGATGATAAGCCGCTCAACGTGGAATTCTGGGATTATGTCTTTGTGGTTGTCCCGCTTGCAGAACTGATCCCCGATTTTCTGCATCCTGTCAGTGGGGAAAAACTATCTCGTGTTTCCGAGCAGGTTCAGGGTCAAGCGTGGATCGTGAGACGAAGTGATCTTACCCTGGGCCGCTTTACGGCGAAGGGTCTCGCGGGTCGTGGAGGAGATTCTTCGCGGAGTTTATCCTGAGCTTGTCGAGGGGCTCAGAAGGATATGCCCTTATATCTTAAGTGGTGCCGCGCCGCGGCTGATGTTATCTAGAAATTCCTGCCGCGTAGCAATATTCTTGCGGAAGCCGCCGTGCATGGCAGAGGTCGTCATGCGCGCATCATGTTTCTTCACACCGCGCATCATGGCGCACATGTGCAACGCTTCGACCACGACCGCCACGCCCTGAGGATGGAGCAGGTCGCTGAGAAAATCCGCGATCTGGCGTGTCATGCGCTCCTGCACCTGGAGCCGCCGCGCATACATATCCACGATGCGGGGGATTTTCGAGAGGCCGAGGACTTTTCCATTTGGGATGTAGGCCACATGGGCACGCCCGAGGAATGGGAGCATGTGATGCTCGCACAGGCTGTAGAACTCGATGTCCCGCACAATGACCATGTCCTCATAGGTCACGTTGAACAGCGCATTATTGACAAGTTTTTCAGGATCGACCCGGTAACCAGCCAATAATTCAGGATACATGCGGGCCACGCGCCTGGGCGTGCGCAGCAATCCCTCACGTTCGGGGTCTTCTCCAAACGCGGCCAACATCTTCTCCACCGCGGACTCAATTGCCTTTGTATTCATATCAGTTTCAAAAGACTCCCCCTCGTCAAATTCATCGTCAAGATCAGTTTGCTGCATGTTTTGCTCCTCAACCATTAAAAGCTTTTAAAGAACAGATGGCACCGGTGGATTTATTCTTTCGTTCGTCACACTGGCACGTTGCTCATATAGCGCGCGAAGGCTTCCGGTTTCATGAATAGCGGAATCAGGATACAGGCAAAGAACCCGCCAAGGTGCGCCCAGTAGCCAACATCATATTCCACGCCGTTCAGGTAACTATTGAAGGCGGGTCCGATCTGCACGATGACATAATAAAGCACGATCCAGAAAGCACGGATGCGCGGCCAGGTGGGAATAATACTGATGAACCATAGGGTGCGAATGCGTCCGCCCGGGAAGAGAACCAGATACGCTCCCATCACACCGAAGATTGCGCCGCTCGCTCCAATCCCGGGGATGGCGCTGTGAGGCATGGCCAGGGCAGTCATCAGGTCGGCGCTGGTGCCGGCAAGAAGGTAGAAGACGAGAAAACGCATGGGGCCGCAGGCATCCTCCACGCGGCGGCCGAAGACCCACAGAAAGATCATGTTGCTGACGAGATGGAAAATCCCACCGTGCAGGAACATGGAGGTGATCGTTGAAATCATCCCCGCGCCCTGCCTGGTCCAAACGTACGAGGGCGTGGAACCAAAGAAACGGAACACAAACACCAGCGTGGATGTGGGCAGGATCATCTCCCAGATGAGAATCAGCGTATTGGCCACGATCAGGAAAATGGTCATGAAAGGAAGCGTCCCGTATCGGTTCGGTTCAGAATCGTTGATCGGTATCATTTGTCACCAGGGAAGCAGGCCGACCGTGAAGCGGACCAGGCGATCATACGCGAGCACAACGAGCAATAGATGCGGGAGCAGGATCAGAAACCAGCCGGTCAGAGCCAGCAGAGTCCGCGCAGATTGACTCCCGCCCGCGCCGACATCCTTAAAGAGAATAACCCACAGGCGATGCCGTGAACGGACCGATGCCAGCGCGGTCATAAACCCTCCCAGCAGTACAAACAAAAAACCGATCCAGAGGATGCCGGCAGTTTCGGCAAATGGATTCAGCCCTAACTGGACTGCCATCAACAGCAGGTAGAGAAGTGGCGGCCCGGCCGTCAGACGTGCCACCGAGATAACAGGTGAAATATGCGCGATGTTTTCCTGACGAAGATTCTCCAGCCGGGCCATCTTCCAATAAAGGGAATCCCACTCGCCTCTCGTCCTGGCAGTGACTGCTGCCTGACCGTAGGCGCTGATCGCCTCGTTCAGTTTTCCCTGTTCTTCGTACATCGCTGCCAGTTCCAATGGGTTTTGCTGGAAGTGACGGAGACGTTCAAGTTCCTGTCCCAAATGCGAATCTCCCGGTTTGAATTCCAGCAGTTTTTGTGTGGCAAGGATTTGCTCGTTGAGATCGGGTGATAACCGGGCGAGCAATCTCCACGCCTCGGCGCCGACCGGTCCCGCGTTCATCAGGCTCCGGAGCAGTTCCAACGCCTCCTGATCCCTGCCTGCCGCGGCAAGCTGCCGCGCTTGCTGGACCCGGCCCTCGAGGAGGGACTTTTCAGAGTCGATTCTTGTTTGTTTCTTTTCAAGCAGCTGGGAAAGGTAATCCCGGATGGGGTCATTCAGGGGATTCAGCTTGAGCACCTGTTCACAGGCATAGATGCAATCATCGAGCTCGTCCAATAGGCCCGTGAGCCACATCCACGCCACTTCATTGCGCGGGTTGGCCTCGATGATTTCCAGAAAAATATCACGCGCCGTCAATTCCCGCCCGGCGCGTGCAGCTGAGATTGCCTGTTGGAGTAATTGATCTTCCCGCATCTGTTACGATTTCGCTTCGAAGAAGGTGTCTGCCCGCTATTTTACTCCTCCTTCCCTGCCTTCGAGCAAGTGCGACCGGATGATTGTATTTCATCTTTTTTTGTCTTATTATGGTGTCAGAGGATTTTTTGCTCGCATCTCAGGAGAAAAGCCATGTCATATAAAACACTTGCTCAGACGGCTATTTTCATACTCATTCTAGTGGCGTTCCTTGCCGTGCCGGGCAGGGCGGAAGCCGGTGGTCTCTGCGGCGGCACGTACATCGTCGACCCCGGTGACACGCTGGAGAAGATCGCGGCGACGTGCGGCATGGCCGTGGGGGATATTTACACTGCCAACCCCGGGATCAGTTCATCGCTGTACACAGGCCAGACGCTCAATCTGGCTGTCAGCAATCCCGGCAGCAGTGCTGTCACCATGACGATCTATAACTCTGGCCCTGTTTCAAACAACAATTACGTGTCCCCGGTTTCTGCTAATACTGCCTCGGTCAGTTACAACGGCATTTACATTGTCCACTATGGTGACACATTCTCCGGGATTGCCAGCCGTTTTGGCGTCAGCGTGCCTAACCTGTGGGCTGCGAACCCCAATATCTGGAACATCAACATTATTTATGCCGGGCAGGTGATCCATGTGCCCGGCTCGACCTGGTATAGTCCGATGCCAACTCCCGTAGAAAGTGCTGATCATCTTTCATTCGGCACGGTACCCGCCAGTACGCCAAAAGGGAAAGTCAGGTTGTCCAACCAGGCCAACGCTGACGTGTACGTGTCCCTGCAGGGTACAACCAGGGACGGGACCGATGTGATCAACGAATACACTGTCCGCGGGAATATGACTGTGACGATCCCGGCCGGCTGGTACACCTATGTAGCCTGGGTGGGCGGCCAGGAGTTCGTGGGACAGTTCAATCTGGGCAAAGGTTCGGACCATACCATTACGTTCCACAGCCATGAGGTCATTGTCGAATAGAAGAATTGTGTTCACTTTGATCCATCTCTTTTCAAAATAGATCTGAAGCCGTTTGGACATCGAACGCCCTCGAGGAGATTTGCCCCCGGAGGCGTTCGATGTCGCGTCCGGGAGTAGAATCATTCCATGACGAATTCAATGAAAAACAAACGTATCGTGATCACCGGCCCGACATCGGGAGTTGGCAGGGAAATTGCCATGCAGTTGGCCGCGCTTGGCGCGGAGGTGATCCTTGCCTGCCGCGATGTAAAGCTGGGAAACAAGGTCGCCTCAGAGATCGCCCGCCGTGGGGATACAAAACCGGTGGTAATGCAAATCGATACCTCCAGCCAGCAGTCAATTCGTGATTTTGCGCGGGAGTTCCGCCGCAGGTATCGCCGCCTTGACGTGCTGATCAACAACGCAAGCGGCAACCGCGGCACACTTCCAAAGGTCAATAGCGTAGATGGCATCGAATTGACCTTTGCCACAAATGTGCTTGGTTATTTTTTGCTCACACAGGAACTGCTTCCTTTGTTGAAGAAAAGCGCACCGTCACGCATTATCAATGTCGCTTCGCAGTATGCCAGCGATCTGGACCTGGATGATCTACAGTTCGAGCGCCGCCCCTTTGAAAGCTTCCGGGCGTACGCCCAATCAAAGGCCTGCGATCGCTTGTTGACCTGGGCATTGGCGCGGCGGCTCAGGGGAAGCGGCGTCACTGCCAATGCTATGACGCCGGGCTTGATCACGGAAACGAGACTCTACCGCAATGCAACGCGGGAACTGGTCCAGCGTCTTACCCAATACTCCGGTGGGCGGACCAGCGCGCAGGGCGCGGATACGGCTGTCTGGCTGGCAAGCAATCCTGAATTGGAAGGCGTAAGCGGCAAATTCTTAGAAGACCGGGAAGAACAGGAATGCGAATTTCGGAATAAAAAGAATGAAGAAAAATTATGGAAGATTTGTGAAGAGTTGGCCAACGACAGTTCGAAGTAGAATAGATTTCGTGCTTAATGGATTGATATTGATCGCCTATCCCATCTGGTCACATTTCCTGAAGAAGAGATCATTGACTCCGGACCTTGCATAATCAGCACAAGTCCATGAATAAACCAGCTGACTCCGCGCAGCCTCCTGACTGGAGCAAACAGGCAATCTGGCTTTGGTGTATCTTCATCGTCCTTGCTGTTCTCTTCAACGGCACAATTCCCTTCCTGTTGGGCGCCGATCTCCATGCCTGGACAAATTCAGGAATCAAATCTGTCCTTTTTACGTTTCTATTTTATGGCGTCCTGTTCCTGGTAGTTCCGTTAGCCATCCTTAAAGGCTGGGGAACTGTCCGCCAACCGGCTTTCCTGTATCCACTGACTCTGGCGGTACTTGCCATCACACTCTGGCATTACTTCCATTGGTCAGCGCTCATTGTGATCATTGTACTGGCTTACCTGCATTACCGTTTTGACCTGTCAGATTTTGGTATCCGCTCACAGGGATGGAAAGGAGATTTGCTGGCGATTCTATTGATGGGGCTTTTGGGATTTGTCCCTCTGCTGATGAGTTCCTCCGGTCATGTATTTTCATTCGGAAAAGCTCTGATCGCCGCGCTGAATCGTCTGTTTGCGAACCCTGCATCATCGGTTGAAAATCTTTTTTACTTTGGATTTCTGACAGAGCAGTTATCCCATCGGGTAGGCAGGTGGTTAACGCCGCCTCTCATCGGCTTGATGTACACCGCCCACGAAATGTCCAACCCGGAATACTGGTATGGCGGCGTAAATTTCGTCCTGATCTTTGTCGGCGTGACGATCTGGGCGTTCGTCTATCTATGGCGCAGAAGCGCGGTCGCGATCTGGCTTGGTGATGGACTTTACCGCTTTGTTGGAAGTTTATTCTGACCAGTGATCTATCTTCCCCACTGCGGCTGCCAGTCGGAAGCGGGGTTGTTCGTCAAACGCGTCACTGCTGTCCCATCCGGGTGCATGATGTAGATTTCATTGTTCCCGTCCCGGAAGGACGTGAACGCGATCCAATTCCCATCCGGCGACCAACTGGGGCCGAGATTGTCCCCGCCGTTTGTGAGCTGGACTAAACCTGAGCCGTCCACGTTGATGATGTAGATATTATGATTCGCGGCAGGCCCCGCGTAGAAGACCAGCTTCGTTCCGTCCGGCGACCAGGAACTGCGTCCGCCTACATCCGGCAGATTCGTCACCTGACGGATGTCCGAGCCATCCGCGTTCATGATAAACAACTGTGTTGGTCCGGAACGCGTGGAAGCGAAGGCGATCATCGAGCCGTCGGGCGACCACGTGGGATCAACATCGTCCGGGCCGTTGGTGATGGGGTGTGGATTTTTTCCATTGGATTGCATTAACCAAATGGTCTGCTTCCTGCCTGATTCGTTCACGAAAACGATTTGATCGCCGTTTGGCGAAAGCTCCGGCGCATACAGACTCCCGATCTTGTCCGTCAGGCGCTTTCTTCCCCCGCCATCCAGGTTGATGGAATAGATGTCGAATGTCCCATTGCGGCGGGAGGAAAGATAGATCTTTTGCACATCCAATGAAAGCGATGCGTAGAACGTGGTCGCTTCATAGTTGGTGAGTTGTTTGCGTCCCGAGCCATCCGCATTCATGATGCAGACCTGGTCTATTTGCTTGACAAAGCACGTGAATACGATCTTGCCAGCCGGCGGGCTGTTTCCGAAACCTGGCACAGGCGATGGAATTGCTGTGGCCGGCAGCGTGCCAATGGCAGTCGGGGGAGCAAAAACAGAAGTTGAGGCTGCGGTCTCTGTGGCTGTAATCGTTGGTGGCTCCGCGAGAGTCTCAGTCAATCCGGGTGTCCCGGTAGGCGAATTGCCAAACAACGGCAGCGTGGCCGTCGGATGTGGCTGGGACAGCTGGCGCGAGACAAAGAAAAAGCCGCCTGCCAGGACGCAGAGTCCAATCACCCCGCAGCCTAAAGCGCCGATCAGGAGTTTATCAAATGCAGTTGGGAATCTATCGTGGACGGGTTGCATCGAATCTATGAGTTAGATCAGGATAATAACGAATCCAATTGGAAACTGTAATAAGTGGTTTCACCCATAACTCACCTTTTCTACATAACGGGGTTCGTGTGACAATTGTTCCAACATAAAGTCCCTGAGAGTTGCCAAACCCTCAGGGACTTTGGCGGACGCAGCCTTCGGCTATCGTTTATAACAAGCCGCCGCCGCGATGACTCAATTACCAGACTACACAACCACGTTCACTAATCTCTTATTTGCCACAATGACCTTCTTCGGCTTTTTGCCTTCCAGAAACTTCTGAACGTTTTCGCTTGCCAGCGCCGCGGCCTTGATCTCAGCTTCGCTTGCTTCAGCCGGGATGATCACGCGGTCACGCACCTTGCCGTTAACCTGAACCGGGATTTCGATGGAGTCTTCCTTTGCGGCTTCCTCGTCCACTTGCGGCCAGGACTGCTGATGGATCGAATACGGCTTGCCCAGGTAATTTGTCCATAGTTCTTCGGCGATATGGGGAGCCACGGGAGCCAGCATCCGCAGGTAGATATCCTGTGCTTCATCCCATTCAGGTGAGCCAACCGCACCGGCTTCGCGTGCCTTATACATTTCGTTCATCAATTCCATCAGTGATGAGATGATGGTGTTGAACTCGAAACTCTCGAAGTCGCGTGTGACGCGTTTCAGGGTTTGATGGACGCGCCGCCGCAGAGTCTTTTTGGTCTCATCGGTGGCCGCTCCGGGCGGAGTCAGATCCGTGAACAACGTCCACACGCGGCGAATCCAACGCGCGGTTCCTTCGATCCCTTTCGAATCCCATGGTCCACCCATTTCCCAACGCGCAAAGAACATGATATAGGCACGCACGGTATCCGCGCCGTATTGATTGACCAGCACGTCTGGTGCAACCACGTTGCCGCGGCTCTTCGACATCTTGCTGTGATCTTCCGCCAGCACCATGCCCTGGTTGCGCAACTGCATCATCGGCTCATTGCCTTCAGTGATACCCATATCGCGCAACGCCTTGTGAAAGAAGCGGGTGTATAGCAAGTGCATGGTCGCATGCTCGATGCCACCAGTGTATGTATCGACCGGCATCCAGTAGTTGTACTCGGCCTCATCGAACGGCTCCTTGTCATCGTGAGGCGAGAGATAACGCAGGTGATACCACGAAGAGCACATGAAGGTATCCATCGTGTCAGTCTCACGCGTGGCAGGCTCGCCGCAAATGGGACAGGTTGTATTCTTCCACGTGGGATGCAGCTTGAGCGGCGATTCACCCGTCGGCTTCCATTCGACATCATCAGGCAACAACACAGGCAATTGATTATCCGGCACAGGATTCCAGCCATGCTTTTCACAATAGACCATGGGAATCGGCGCGCCCCAATAACGCTGGCGTGAGATCAGCCAGTCACGGTAACGATAGTTGACTGATTCCTTGCCGATGCCTTTTTCCTCCAGCCAGTCGATCACTGCGCTGATACCGGGATTCTTTCGTCCCTTTTCGGTGTTGACCTTCGTCCCATTAAAAGGGCCGGAGTTGACCATTACGCCCGAGCCGATATACGCTCTATTGACGTTGTCCAGCAGCCAGTTGATATCGATCGTCCGCTGCGCATCCTTCCCGACTTCAGTCTGATCTCGTTTTCCGAACAGACCCTCAGCCTCGTCGAAGAACAAGATGGCCCCGGCATTCTCCGCAGCACCGAAAACTTCACTCAAGTTCTTCTCAGTCTCACCGATGTACTTTTCCAGGTCTCCGGCCAGCGGCTGGATAACCCCGGGAATCGACAGGCTGTACTTCCGGGCAAATGCAAAGTCACGCTCGTCATGCGCAGGGACGGCCATGATCGCGCCTGTGCCGTAGCTCATCAATACGTAATCGGCGATCCAGATCGGGATGCGCTGTTTGTTGACCGGGTTGATGGCATAGGCGCCGGTGAACACGCCGGTCTTTTCCTTGTCAACGGCTTCACGCTCGATATCCGATTGACGCGCGGCCTGTGCCTTATACTCATCCACAGCCGCTTTTTGTTCGGGCGTAGTAATCTGATCCACCAGTGGATGTTCTGGCGAGAAGACCATGAACGTGGCGCCCCACAGCGTATCCGGCCGAGTGGTGAATATCTCGATTGGGTCGCCTGCCTCCGTTTTGAAAGTGACAGACGCGCCTTCACTTCGGCCGATCCAGTTGGTTTGCAGAGTCTTGACGCGCTCAGGCCAGTCAATCTCATCGAAGTTCAACAATTCATCCGCATATTTCGTAGCCTTGAAGAACCACTGCTCTAAATTCTTTTTGATAACAGGGGTGCCGCAGCGTTCGCAGACGCGGTTCTCGCCCACGACCTGTTCACGCGCTAGGGTAGTGTTGTCTTTTGGACACCAGTCCACGGCAGACATTTTGCGATAAGCCAGGCCATGTTTGAATAATTGGATGAAGAACCACTGTGTCCACTTGTAGTATTCGGGGTCGGCCGAGACCGCTTCGCGTTCCCAATCGAACATCGCGCCCATCGATCGCATCTGTTTGCGCATCCGTTCGATGTTCGCAAACGTGCGCTTCATGGGGTGGATGCCGTCCTTGATGGCGGCATTCTCCGCATTCAGGCCGAACGCATCGAACCCCATCGGGAACAACACGTTGTATCCCTGCATCCGCTTGAAGCGCGCGCGCGTGTCAGGGGGAATCATCGAGAACCAATGACCAATATGCAGGTCGCCGCTGGGATACGGCAGCATGGTCAGCGCGTAGTGCTTCTTTTTACGCTCATCGATCACGGAGCGGTATAGCTTGTCTGCTTCCCATTTGGCCTGCCATTTGGGCTCCATCACCTGTGGATTGAAGGCGTTATCTCTGCTCGCGGGTACATTCGCCGTGGCGGGTTCCAGCTTCACGTTCGCCAGGACCTTTTCAAATTTCGGCCCACGCACCACAGGCTTTGACTCGGGTTTTATCGTTACCCGTGATTTTGCCGGTTTCGCCGAAACCTTGATCTTCTTGACCGGCTCAATTGCCACTCTTGGTTTCTTTGAACCTCGTGCGGCTTCATCCACTTTTACTGCTCTTACCGTGGCGGCTTTTTTTATTGCAGCGCTTTTCGTATTGGCCTTCTTGACCACGATCTTTTTCGTTGCAGTTTTGCTGATAACAGGTTTGTTGGTCTTGGAAGCTGCGGGTTTGGTCGCTTTTTTGACCCTGGCGGTCACGGCCTTTCCTGTTTTTGAGGTCGTTTTTGTTTTCAAAGTTATTTTTTTCTTAGTCGGTTTCTTTTTCGACACAGCCATTCTTACCTCGTTTATTTGAGTTTCAGGTTTCAGGTATCAGGTCGGCGCTCGACCTTTGACATTTGACTTTCAACTGCGCATTTCCAGGGAGGCGCGCGAGAAGGCAGGACACCGCCTCGAATCTAAAATGGATTTTTCTATTCATCGTGCCTCCTTTTGTGGCATCTGTCATTGCGAGCCCGAAGGGCGAAGCAATCTCCTGTTTAGATAGAGAATTTCCTCAACAAGATTCACCATTTAGTTGGAGATTGCTTCGTCGCAAAGAACGCTCCTCGCAATGACATTATTTAACAGGTGTCATCCAACCATACTTATCAGGCATATCTCCGTTGATCATGCCAAAGAACTGGTTCTGTATTTTCTGTGTGATCGGCCCACGTGAGCCGTTTCCGAGCTTGATGCGGTCCACGGAACGAACCGGTGAGACCTCAACCGCAGTACCGGTAAAGAAGATTTCGTCGGCCACATAGAGCATTTCGCGCGGAAATATCTGCTCGCGGACCTCGTAACCCAGGTCGCGCGCAATCGTGATAACGTAATCCCGGTTCACACCTAGCAAGATAGATGCTCCTACCGGCGGTGTGTAAATTATGCCACGACGAATGACAAACACATTCTCACCGCTGCCTTCGCTAACATAGCCATTCACATCCAGCGTGATGCCTTCGACGAAACCATTGTCGGTCGCTTCCATCGCCACATACTGCGAATTGACATAGTTCCCGCCGCTCTTAGCCATGGCTGTGTGCGTATCGGGAGCCATGCGGCGCCAACTGCTGACCATCACATCCACTCCCTGTTCGATTGCATCCTCACCCAGATAACGACCAAACTCAATCGCAAAGATCGCCATCTCCGTTGGAACACTTCGCGCGTCAAGACCAATTGTCCCTGTGCCTTTGTATGCCAGCGGACGGATGTAGCATGCATCCAATCCATTGCGGCGGACTGTCTCGATGATCGCTGACGAGACTTGCTCTTGCGTATATGGCAGGTCCATGCGGACGATGCGGCACGAGTCGAAGAGTCTCTGCACGTGGGGAGTCAGCCCGAGGATCGCCGGTCCACTTTTCGTTCGGTAGGAGCGCAAGCCCTCGAACACACTCGAGCCGTAGTGCAGGGCATGAGTCGTGATGTGGACGTTGGCATCATCCCATTTGACGAAGGTTCCATTGTGCCAGATCCATTCCGATTTCGGTATCGCCATTCAACACTCCAGACAATAAAAAAAACCTTCATCCACTCAGGGACGAAGGCCTTCGACGATGCTCAGGATTCTCCGCGGTACCACCCGGATTACAGTTGAAAGTTGCAGGTTGGACGCTGCAAGTCAACTGTCACTCAAGTTCACGATAACGGATGAAACCGTCGCTGACTATTTCGCTGAATATTCAACCTTCGACGTTGAACATTCAACCGATGTCACCAGCGAAGTCCTCTTTCGAGTGGACAGGCGAGTTCGGTCTTATTGGCATTCCCGTTCGATGCCAGTGAAGGGCTTCCACCTCGCTCTCCCTTCTCGCTGACGGGATGACCTACTACTCCTGACATGACTTTTTACGCGTAGGTCACGTTTCAAACGTGACCTACCTCATTGTGTGGACCCAGGGGGATTCGAACCCCCGACCTTCTCAATGCCATTGAGACGCGCTCCCAACTGCGCTATGGGCCCGGGCTTTATTGTTTTGTACGAGCAAGTCCGAGACTTGCCCCTACCTTGTGGACCTGAGGGGATTCGAACCCCTGACCTCCTCAGTGCGATTGAGGCGCGCTCCCAACTGCGCTACAGGCCCGATTTCAAGGCGAAGGTCATTCTACCTGAGGGGTAGGGGTATGTCAAGCAATTATGAGCGAATTTGCTTCCGTAGGCCTGGCAGGCGTCTCCATGCGTATAATTTGTCATCTTCTGTTCATGTGTTCAATTTATAGTTGCGGCACATCACGCCTGGAGGAGATATGAACGTCAAATTAAATTTTTGGATCGATGTTGCCACATTTCTCGGTTTTATGGTGGCCTTGCAGCCGGGCTTCACCGGGACAACCATCCATGAATGGTTTACGATGGCCGGAGTTGGGACGCTGATTGTCCACTTTGTTTTGCACTGGGACTGGTTCATGAGGCTGACTTCCCGCTATTTTGTGAAACTCTATCATAGTTCCCGCCTCAACTACCTGATGGCGGTTCTCATCTTCCTGGGCTTCATTTCGATCATCGTCAGCGGATTGATGATCTCGCAGCATTTCATGCCCTTTTTGGGATTCCATCTCGAGTCACGGTTTGCGTGGCGGCGGATCCACAGCCTCGCTGCAAACCTGACCCTGGTGCTGCTCGCGATCCATGTGGCGATGCGCTGGGAATGGGTGAAAGCCGCGTTCCTCCGTTTGATCGTGGAACCTTTTAGAAAGACAAAGAAAGTTGACCCTGTTCTGGTTGAAGAAGACGGGATGTAATCGAGGCACCTAATGAAGTTCCTTTCCAGATTTTTCATCGTACTTGCCGTTGCAGTTGGGCTGGGTTTCGCACTGTACTACGCGGTGCAGGCACTCCCCGATAATCCTCCAAGATTCAATCCATCGAGCGTCCGGGTCGAACCGGGAAATAACCCGAACGCTCCGGGGGATCCAGCCATCCGACCTGAACGTCGAGAAGGCGACGGAGGCCGCGGTTTCCGTTTGCGCTCCGTGATCGGAGTCGCAGGGCGCGTCGTCCTGTTTTCAGTTCTTGTGTTCGGTGCTGTTATCGGAAAGAACATCTTGTTCGGTTTTGGCAAAAAGCCAAACGGAATAAAGACCAACAACGAGTAAATAGAGCAGCGGTGGAAATCTCCACCGCTGTTTTTTATCACCTTTTGCGCAGATCACGCCGAGCGCTTCGCTTGTCATTCTGAGCGAAGAATCCCAGATTCGCTCAGAATGACATATGGTTATGGGATTATTTGACCACCGATTTGTACTTGTCAAAACTGTATGTCTGAAATCTCTTGTCGGATAGGGCTTCTCATTGTATAGTGGCGAAAATTTCGTGAGGGAAACCATGACTGATCCATCGCCCCGCCCAACCTACCGCATCGCAGACTTGCACGAGACCGAGCGGCCGCGTGAACGCCTTGAGTCGCTCGGCCCGCAGGCATTGACCAACGCCGAATTGATCGCCATCCTCCTGCGTGTGGGAGTCAAAGGCGAGAGTGCCGTGGATGTGGGTCAACGGCTGCTCAATAAGTTTGGCGGCTTGAGCGGGTTGCATCGCACTCAATTTGACGAACTAAAAAGTCAGCGTGCGATGGGCAAGGCCAAGACTTCCCAGATCAAAGCCGCGATCGAACTTGGGCGAAGGTTGACTCTGGAATCACCAGACGAGAAGCCGATGATCAACAGCCCGGCGGATGCGGCCGCGCTGGTGCAATACGAAATGTGCGCGCTGGAGCAGGAGCATCTGCGTGTTATCCTGCTGGACCGAAGGAATCGGGTTCAGGATATTGTGGAAGTTTACAAAGGCTCGGTCAACTCCTCGCAGGTGCGGATCGGTGAACTGTTCAAGGAAGCTGTCCGCAGGAATGCTTCGGCCGTGATCGTCATCCACAACCATCCCAGCGGCGACCCAACTCCCAGCCCGGATGATGTCGCTGTGACGCGCGGGATTGTGCAGGCAGGCAAGCTCCTCGATATTGATGTGCTCGATCATTTGGTTATGGGACAGGGGAAATGGGTCTCGTTGAAGGAAAGAGGTTTGGGGTTTGCGTAGAATGCCTACATACTCCTCCTCACTCCAAACTCCGTAAACTCCCCCGTACCACTTTCCCAATCGACCTTCGCCTCATCCACCCGCGCGCCGCGCGGACCCTGCTTCATCATTTCAATGAAACGCTCCACCTTGTCGCGCGTCCCTTCGGCAACGGCCTCGACCGTGTCGTAGCCCACGTTCCGTACCCAGCCAGAGACTTCACCGATCTGCCGCGCCGACCATTCCACGTGAGCGCGAAAGCCCACACCTTGCACTCGTCCTTTTACCCAGACATGCGCGCGAACCAATTCATTTGGCTTCGAGTCCACGTCTTCTCCTCCTTTGACGAGCAATATCCACCGCGCCCCAGATGGGTACGACGAGGATAACCAGCATCAACAGTGCAAATGGTGCCAGGTTGCGCAGGGCCACGCCAGTCACATTTTGTCCCAGCTCCGACTCGCGCCAGCGCGTGTCCAGTTGCCCCAGTGACATGCTGAGGGCACGCTTGGCGCCGAGGTCACAGCTCAAGCCGTCCGTGTACGCGCTGACGAGCGACATTAACCCGGTGGTTCCATAGGCACTGTGAAGATATTTTGTGAAGGACTGGGACTGGGCATAGGCCAGAAACGCCCGGGCAGCATCCGGCGGGAATGAATCGCACAGGTCCGCAAAACGAAGCAGAGAGTCATTCTGGCTGGCGCTTTTCAGGGCCACATCATAGTCAGGATTCGGGTAGAGTTCCACTGAAGATGCAATCCCTTCACTCAACCACACGGGCAGTCGGTCATAACCTGCGCCCAGAGCATGTGCCAGCATAACGTGTGCGAGCTCGTGCGGGATGGCGGTCTGCATCTGGATAGACTGCGATGGGCCCGGGGGTATTGCCACCATGACCACGCCGAGCTTGGGGTTCGCATGCCCGCCGGCCCATTGCTCCCCACCGAGCTGCAGCGCCCCTTGCAGGTCGCCTGCGTTTGCATAAATATAAACATCCAGCGGCGTGTTGAGCGTAAGCGGGATGAAGTCGTTCATCGCGGCGAGACTTGACCCCGCAGCATCCAGGGCGGCCTGACCAAACGCGTCATCCCCCTCGTACCAATGCACCGTCAGCGGGCCGGATGTGCTGGCGCGCCATGGAAAACGGTTGTCATCATAGCGAAACTGGATCGGCGTGCTGGTGTAGGTTTGATTATCGTCCAGCATCACCTGATACCAGAAAATGATCGTGCTGAACGGCGGCAATACATTTTGCGAAGCGTCGTAAGTGAAACTCACGGTGTTATTTTCGCCCAATTGCAGAGGCGCCACGCGGGTGACTTCTTCATTCAATTCGCGGAACAGGATCGAAGCCTGGAGGATGGGGAGTGGGGACACAAGCTGCGCCTGGAAGGTGATCTGCTGCCCAAACATGACCACCACGTTGGCATCCTTCACCTCGACCCCTCCCTGACCGTAGGCCGGGTGCGCCTTAAATAAGGTTAACGCAACTATAAGAAGTAGTATCGATAATCTGATACTCTTCGCCCTGAGCGGAGTGAAACAAAGTCGAAGGGCAGATAACATGTGTCCCTCCTGAAAAAGGAGATTGCTTCGTAGGGAAGAGCGCCCTCCTCGCAACCCCGCCGAAAGCAGGCGGGGCAATGACAGATTCTTCATCACTTCCCTCCTAGATAGACGAGCAGTGGCGTCAGTGTGAATGGACTCAAGATGGTCCCTACAAAAACCATGGCAGTGACCAGGGAAGGCTCCAGGCCGTATTCCGATGCAAGGACAGTTGTTGCGACCGCGGCGGGCATGCCCGTCTCGGTGACTGTTCCCTGCCTCGCGACGCCTGAGAGTCCAAATGGGATGGTCAGGAGCAGACCCATTGCGGGCGCGATCAGCAGCCGCAGGAAGGCGCTCAGGCCCAGGGTACGAAAACTATGTGACCATTGTACCCGCGATAGCTCCAGCCCGAGCAGCACCAGCATGACCGGGATGCTCCCACTGGCGGCGATGCCCACTGCGGTCATCACTGGAGTCGGCAGTTGAATGTGCGCCAGATTGAGAATCCCGGCCAGAATGACCCCATAAATTGTGGGCACTTTGAACAGCCCCAGCAGCGCGGACTTCAAGTCCATGTGGCCGAGGGATGCGATGAGCACACCCAGCGTGTTGAGCAGGATCGTGGTCGTGACAAAGAACAGGGAAGCATACGCCAGCGCTTCATCTCCAAAAGCCAGTTTGACGAGGGGCAGGCCATAGTTGCCTGTGTTGCCAAACCCAACCGTGAGCACCACGGCCAGCAAGTGCGGACGGTCTAACCGGAACAACTTACCAAGCAGGAAGGACAGCCCGCACATCAGGAGGATGAGGGTCGCGGTGTAGCCCATAGTAACCACCGCACTTTGAAAATCCAGTTTACTGGTTAGAAGAAGGTCGAAGATGAGCAGGGGGCTGAAAAGATAAAAGACCACGCGCCCCAGTGTACGTGAGTCCAGGACAAGGGTTTTACCGATTAAAAATCCTGCGCCACCGATCAGCAGGATGGGCAGGAGATTATTTGCGAAGGTTGCGAAGAGGGCGGAGAAGGTCATGGTGGTTTGGTGTCATTGCCCCGCCGGCCTACCGCATCTTCTTATTGACAATGAACGATGCGGCGCCTTCGGCGGGGTTGCGAGGGCGTGGCCCGAAGCAATCTCCGCCCAAGAATCTTGATTAGTAATTCGTAATTGCCTTATCCCTCGTCTTCCTCGTCCTCATCAACTTCTATCATATTTTCATCCTCATCCAATGCCAATAGATCGAAGTGATTGAGCTCATCTGTGAAATCGAGGTTGCTCAGCGCGTCCTCCAGGAATTCAGTCAAGTCATCATCTTCTGATTGATCGAGCAGGTTCAACAAATAGACACGTGCCTCTTCGCCGCCAATGTTCGAAAGGGACCAGATAATGGCGCTGATCACATCGTCGTCGTCTTCCTCATCGAACATGCCCAGCAGAATGGGACGCGCGGCAGAGAGACGAAGCTCACCGGCAGCTTCTACAGCAGCCAGACGAATACGCGGATCCTCGCTGAGCAGCATGCTGAGCACAGACTCTTCCCAGCCATCATCGTTGGAGCGTCCCATGGCGACGAGCGCGCTGGCTTTCCATTCGGGGTCTTCACGGTGGAACGCGGACTGAATGACCGTCATGGCTTCGGGACGCTCAGAGAAGCCCAGCGATTCGAGCGCGCGGCGCCGCAGGCCTGGCTTTTCCTCGCTGCTTTCAATGGCAAGCAATGCATCTTCGGCGTCGTGATGAAGCTTCTCGGGCAGTTCGTCCAGTTCGCCGAGCATGACGAATTCACCGAGCAGAGTCGCGGCCTCGATGCGAGGCGCGAGTTCCGTGTCGTTTTGCAGGATATCGATGAAGGTCGGGACCAGCTTGGGATCGTCGCTTTCCGCCAGCAGACGGATGGCCCGTGCGCGCACTTCTCCATCAGAGTCAGTGAGAAGCGCGCGGCCAATGTCATCGAAGGAGACCAGGGTATCCGAGTCAAGGAGAGAACCCATCTGATCGAGCAGGAGCAGCTTGCGGGTCGGTTGGATGCGGGGCCAGGCCTCCAGAAAGCTTTTCAGCGAGCCCGGATCGATATCCGAAAAATAGGGTAGATAGTGCGAAGGAAATTCCTTCTTTGTATCGAGCAGAGAATCCAGGACAGATTGAAATGAGGTCTGTTGGGCCATGATCAGGGAGTGGGGAGGACGGCAGGCTTGACGAAGTCCATTACGTTGATGAAGACCATCAGCGCGATGAGCAGCAGCATCGCCATGCCGTTGACGACATTTTCCCATTCAGTGGGAACACGCTTGCGAAAGAGTATTTCTGGTAACGTGAAGAGAATACGGCCGCCATCCAGCGCAGGGATGGGGAGCAGGTTCATCACACCGAGTGAAACGCTGAGCACGCCGATCAGGTTGAGCGTCCAGTTCGACGGCCTTTGCGGGGCATTCGGCGTGGTTGCCGCCTCCTGACGAGTCTGGACATCCTCTTTCACCGCGAGGCCGAACAGGTCATAGATGCCTTTGAATCCGATCACACGCGCTTCTCCCGGGGCAACCGCGCCCTGAATAAGCGCCACCGGTAAATAGGCGATCGTTGCAATTTGATAACCTGTGATCGTCACACCCCCGCTGAGTATCTCTCCAGCCGATGCAGGCCGCATGTTGGGAGAGAGACTCACGCCGAGCGCGCCTTCCTGTTTCGTGCGGGAGGAAAGGGGCGTGGCTGAGGTTGTCATTTCTTCGGCGCCGCGTTTAAACTCAACTTTAACTGGCTTGTCGAGGTTGGCCTGAATAATGCCGATGGCCTGGTTCACATCGGTGATCTTCTGACCATTCATGGCAACAATCGAATCACCGCTTTGAAGACCGGCCTGTGCGGCGGGCGAATTCGGTGAGATTTCCTGCACTTTGATCGGCCCACTGGCTGGCATGCCTTCGAGGGCGATCAGGATCGAGAAGACAACGATGGCCGTGAGCAAATTCATCATCGGCCCGGCAAACAGAACTGCCAGCCGCTTCCACGGGCTCGCCGCTGCCAATCCCCCGGGCACGTTGGGATCGTTCTCACCTTTCGGACGTACAAAACCGCCAAGAGGCAGCGCATGGATCGTGAAGTCCGTGCCCTTCCATCTGAAGAGTGTGACCAACTTATAGGAAGGCAGGCCAAAGCCAAATTCTTCGACTTCAATGCCTGCCCAGCGTGCCGCAATGAAATGTCCCAGCTCGTGGACGAAGATCATACCGCTCAGCGCCAGAAGAAATATCACAAATATTAGTAAACCTGAAACCATTAGATTCATCCTTTCCCGCGCTTCCACGCGGCGGGGTGATTATATCTCGATTCGAAATGCGGAACTTTAAGACAGGATGAGTTAACAGAAATCTAACAATCGATGGGAATTGCTTCTTTGCGTGATTTCGCAGGCAGGTGAATTGTCAGACGAGTCTTGCCGGGCCGCCAACTCCGGCGACCAGAACGTCACTCACCTGCGGAATTTCCCCCAGACGCTTCCTGACCTGCGGGGCCTGTTCAGAAAGACAAATGACATGGACGTTCGCTCCGGCATCTACCGTGTAAGCCGCGGGCAATCCGCGTGACCGCCATTCGCGCACGGCATGAAAAATTTCAACGGTTGCAGGATGCCAGTACATCAGCGGCGGATTAGAGGTCATCATGACCGCATGCATCATGTCAGAATCCAATTCGATAATATTTGCGAGTGCCTCAAAATCGCAATGGAGAATGGCCTGGCGGCAAATGTCCAGCCTGCGCGGAGTATCACCCACGCGCGCGACCTGCAAGGGACTGGTCCAGGCCAGAGCGTGTCCTTCTGTTGACCCAGTCTTCTTGTGGCCTGTGCTCACGATGGCGATACAGTCTGTCAAGTTCCAGTGTTCAGGCGGGGCAATCGAAACCCCGACCGAATCCTCATCGCCGCTTCCCATCTTCCATTCTACAAACCCCGATGGGATCGAACGTGAGGCTGAACCGGATCCACGCCGCGCCAGGCGCGAGAGTTGGGCTTCATTCAGGTTGAGCCCGGCCGCCTTTGAAGACGCGACCGCTAAAGCTGCGAATGCTGCTGCTGAGGAGGCAATCCCTGCTCCGGCGGGGAAGTTGTTCTCGCTCATGACTTCCGCTTTCAGGTTCCTTTTTGACATCCCGCGCACAAGATCAAGGATGTAGACGACGCGCTCCAGCCCTTTGCCGGTAATTTCATGACCATTGATAATGAGCTCATCAAAAGGAAGCGACGGCTGAAAGCTGACCGTCGTCCGCGTGAACAACCCATCCAGGTTCATCGAGATGGAACCGTTGGAAGGGAGGCGCAGGTCATTGTCGCGATTGCCCCAGTACTTGATGAAGGCGATGTTGTCAAAAGCGACAGCCGTTGCTGTGGGGTTACCAGACATTTGACGTAAATAACCCTTTCATTATCTTCAATCGCCAGTGTACCGCGAACGTCCAGCATCTCCAGCACCTGCCGCTTTTGTTCGAATGTTGCGGTATCCAAAACATCTTTGATCGTCTCACAAAACAATCTTATGTCTTCCACTTGGGCATCAGACAAAACCAACTGTTCAAGAAACGAGGAAATTTCTGCCTGTTCCTTTCGGAGATTCCCTATATTTTCTTCAAGTCTCGCACGTCTTTCTGAAAGCATATCACGTTCAAAGTCTCCTGACAGGTACAAGTCCAGCAACTTGTTTAATTGCTTTTCGTTCTCAGCTATATGACCTTCTATCAACTCCAACCGGGCTGTCAAAGCCTGATTGCTCCTGCCTTGTTCCTCCTGTCGATCCTGTAAACCGGCAACAATGTATTCCGGATGCTGAATGATGTTGACAAGCCATGCCCATACCGCATCATCAACATCCCTTCCGCGAAACATGGGCATGTCGCATCTTTTGATAGGTCGTCTTTCTGTTGCCTTGCAATAGTAGTAGGTATTCTTCTTTCTTGCACGACCTTGATAAGTAAAGCCGCATTTGGCACAGCGCAATCTTCTCGCTAAAAGATATTCATGCTTTAAGTGTCGATCTGCCTGTGCAAGATTGAATTTCATTCTTGCCTGCGCCAAATTGAAAGTCTCCTTATCAATGATCACGGGTACAGGCACGCCCACCCATTCATCCCGGGAACGAGGCACCTGTTTGCCAAATCCACATTTTGGTCTGGCGGGTCTTACCTTTCCATCATCGATTACCTTCGTTTTGCCATAATGCCAGGTGCCGGTATATGTCTCGTTTTTCAAGATGTGCCTTATCATTTCAGGCGCCCATGATCCAGGCTCATATTTCTTGTAAATGTGTCCATGTTTATCGCCCCGGGTGATCACCCTCATTTCAGTCAATTTTTTGGCAATGGCATTCATGGACATCGGACCACTATCGCCATCTCCTCTCAAATACCAATTAAAAACATTGACAACAATCTGCGCCTCCTCTTCGTCCACTTCAAGCCAGGACTTGTGCGGTTCAGTAATTGTTTTATATCCATAAGGTGGACGTGACCCGACAATCACAAACCCACTTTGCGCTTTGCCACGTTTTCCCCGTTTGCTTCGTTCCAGAATTTTTGCCTTTTCATATTCAGCAATACTGGCACGAATCTGTTTTTGGAGCCGGCCTTCATCGCTATTGTCATATTGACCAATCACATATTCAACCGTGACTCCCAATCGCAGGAACTCCTCCTCGATCAGCGCCTGATAAACGCTTTTTCGGGCAAGGCGATCAATGTCGTACACGATAATGACATCAATCGGTTCCTGGGCAGCAAAATCCCGCAAGGCATTAAGTTGAGGGCGATCAATGGTTGCACCGCTGTAATCCTCGGAGAATGTCATTAAAAGGACATAACCGCAATCGGCGGCATATTGCTTGCAGGCATCGACCTGGGTGTTTAAACTGTAGCCCTTGGTCTGTTCATCCGTACTGACTCTGGCATAAATAACCGAACGCTTATTCATGAATGGTTTCCTTGTTGGTATTTGTCAAAATGCCAGCCGGGCCGGTCCGGCTGGCAGCAGTCAATCAATTCTGGACAGGGGATTTGAGGAAATCCTTCATCTCGTGAAACAGTTCGGGACCCAGCACCTGGATCTGCTCATCAATTCCAAGACCTACGCCATTGATCAGGTCGGCAAGCAACATTCCCATGTTGCCTTCAACCTCGATCAGACTGGAACTTCCGGCAGCATCCTGCCATTCCTGACGGATGCGCGTGAGCGTGCCTACCAGTTGAAATCGTTGTGTGGAAGGGGGTTGAAACATGTGATTCTCCTTTTGGGGTTGGGCGACCTGTATTCCCCGGCTGGAATACAAATCGCCCTGATGGAATCCCACCAGGGCGAATCAAAGGGGCTGTATAATAAAACCAGCCCTCCCTCCGCTCTAGCCGGTGGGTTGGGTGAGGGTCGTATTGGTGCTACGAACACCAGTACGACCCGTTATTCTGGCTGTGAATTTCATTGCCAGCAATGAAATTATAGCACAGGTTTTACGGTTGACAAGTCCCCGTCATCAATCACGTTATGGCTATGTTGTTATGCCTTATTTCGTTTGGGTTTACGACCGCGCTTCTCTCCGTGTTGATCCCTGCTCTTCAGGAATTCCTGCAGGGATTTGCGGCTGACTTGCCAGGATTGCCCCCACTTGCGACCTGTAATCTTTTTGGCGCGCACCAATTTGCGGATGTAATCCAATTCATATCCACTGATCTGCACAGCCTCATATGTTGTCAGCCAATCTTCCATAGATGTTCGCTTCTCCAAACGATATTATAACGTTGTGAACGGGGAATTTGGAACTGGTGTCCCGGATGTAAATGTTCTGAAGCGGGGTATAGCATCCAGGACTACGGTTACTCTACGGAATAAAGTCCGAGAATTGTATGACTTCACAATATGAACGAATAAGAGGAGAGCATAACAGAAACAAGGATCCGGTTTTTTTACAACCTGATTCAGGGTCATTCACCCACACCATGAACTCTTGGATAATCCCGTAGGGAGTTTCGTATTCCAAACCGTAGAGTTTCCGTACTGGTGAATGCTACTTAAGGGTTGCCGCAAGGCAACTCTTATTTTTTCATTGCAGTGAAAGGAAACCATGCACAAGAAAACATTCCATTCCCATTACAGGGCAATGCCCTTACAACGTCAAAAAAAATTGCAGTTCATCCAGGCAGGAGAATCCGCATGACCGCGGCAACTCCCCCTGAGGAAATAAAGCCCGAGCTGACCCCGGAACAGAGAAAGGCACTGGGCCGGGTCTACAGCTACCTAATGGATATTGCACGAAAACGATTGGTTCAAAAGAATGCAACTGCCAATCCACAACTGCCATCAGGAAATGTTGATGGTGACCAGGGAAAATCCGAGGTCGCAGCCGATGCTCCACAGAGTCCAGCGCCGGCATAATCATTCAATCGAGAACACCCACAGGTTGTGCGATCAGAAGGAAGGAACAAGCGTACAACCTGTCCCTCGAAATTCCGCCAAATGATTCCAATTTGCAAAGACCTTTCAATTTGCATTTTTAAGGGGAGTCATGCCCAAATAAATGACTAAATCGTATAAATAGGGTAACAAATGTCATTTGAGATTCGCAGAACCGGTACTAAAATATCCCGCTTTTGACGTTTAGTTTTGAGGTCAACCATAATGAACCACTTCAGAAGGATGTGGGGTCATTATCTGGCGCTGGTGATCGTGATTACCATCCTGATTTTCCCCATCTCCTGGATCTACAGGCTAATTCATCGATACTACGGCCCCGAGGGTGCCCTCGTGGCCCTGGTTCTCATTTCCATTGGGATCATCATCCTTGGAATCCGGGGCGGCAATTACGCCTATACACTTCATCGTTTTGTCCGGGACGAATCAGAAAGAAGAACGCAGGGGGATGGAAAACAGGTTGTCTTTGAAATGTTCGGGATCGAATTCTATCAATCCGGTTCTTCCCAATCAAACCCCGTGGCACCCCAAAATGAAACCATCCAACAAGATACCCGGCACGATCATGACGACCTACAGGATCTGATCTCATCCGGAAACCGCAAGCGCCGTGGAAAACAAACCCGCTACCCGGAAGACAGAATCCGCAGGGTGGTCCTGCGCTGGGAACGGCGCGATCCATCCTTCTCCGCCAGAACCCTGGAGGAGTTTCTCGAAGAGGAATTTGGCTGTGGACCGGATGGTGTGCTGCTGGTACCCACCTCCACGTTTTATGACTGGCGGCGCAACGTATTAAAGGAAATAGAGGAAAAACAAAGGAAAACCATCACAGAAACACTCTCGTAACCAGCCCGTCGGAGCCAGATCAAGAGGAAAATAATTTCCGTAGATATCCCGTAATCCAAACCGTACAATTCCCGTACTCCCAGATGCTACTAATGAGCCGCCGACAAAGCGGCTCATTTTTTTCAGCATCTGAAGGGAATACTATGGCAAAGATAATCGTGTATCTGGGCGAACAGGAACGCGAGGCGCTGCAGCAACTTGCGCAGCGTGAAATGCGCGTGCCGCGCGCCCAGGCAGCCCTGATCATCCGCCGGGAATTGACCCGGCTGGGCATGCTGCCTGAACAGGAAAAAATACAGGAGACAGAGCGACCGGAAGGACAACCGGCGGAGGTGCAGCCATGAGACGTTCACCCTCTTCCGCGACCATCAAGCACAGTTACCCTGTTGTTGAAGAGGCATCGACTGCCTCTCCGTTCATGGCAACAGAGTGCAATGGGATTCGACTCCAGCCCGGAACACACAAGGGGGAAGATCATGTTTGACGCCATCAGCGCTGTGTTATCAGGGGTTCTGCTTGTTTTGCTTTCCATGCTGGGGGGCGGGATCATTTATTTCCTCCTGCGGGATTGTGTGAAACGCCATATCCGGCACAAGGACCAGGAGGAGTCCTCATGAGCACCAGGATCATTTGTATCGCGAACCAGAAGGGCGGGGTCGGCAAGACCACCACTGCCGTTTCGCTGGCGCATGGTTTGACCCAAAAAGGAAAACAGGTTCTGCTGATCGACCTGGATCCGCAGGGACAATGTGCCACCGCTCTGGGGCGCAGTCCCGAGCCAGGCGTGTTCTACCTGCTCACGATGGGACATACGCCACAGGAGACCGCTTTCCTGAAATCCTGGGTGCGGTTGTCCGGACGCGAAGGTCTGTATTTGTTTCCGGGGGACCAGCAGACAATGGCTGCCCAGACCGTGCTCAACGCACAGGATCAGCCCATCTCCGCCATCCGACAATCGGTCAGTCGTTTTTTCAGGGAGGGACTGCACTACATCATCTTCGATACAGCGCCCAGCGTGGGCGGCATCCAGGAAAGGGCGGTCTGGGCCTCCGATCTCGTGATCGTGCCGACTGCCACCGAGTTCCTTTCCGCCGACGGCGTCTCGAAAGTGCTGCGCATGATGAGCATCCTACAGGAAAAGAAAAATTGGCGCGGAAATCTATTGGGCATTCTGCCGACCTTCTTCGATGAACAAACCCGCGAGAGCAAAGCCACGATGGAAAACCTGAAGGAACGGTTTGATGCAAGCGTTCTGCCGCCCATCCATCGCTCCACGCTGTTGCGGGAATGCGCCGCCGAAGGCAGGACGATCTTTGAAATGGACGAGCTGTGTCGCGCTGCAAAGCAGTATCAGGCGCTGACCCGGCATGTGATGAAATTTTAGGAGTGGATATGACCGGACGACGCGACCCCTTTGACAAGACCGAAACACCCAACCCCGTTCAACCACCCAGCCTCTACGACTCGCTGCGTGTGGCTGCGCCGCGCAAGCGCAACCGTCAATGGGAAAAACAACAACAGAGCCGCAAGGTGGTCTACCGCGGCATCGATCCCAAACTGGCTTTGAAGGTGAAGACGATTGCCGATGACCTGCTGGTTCCCGCAGGAGAGGTGGCATGTGCGGTGCTTGACTATGCCCTGCGATCCTATGAACGCGGGGATTTCGATCTTCACCCGCGACCCAATCCAGAACGCATGCGTATGACGCTGTTTCCACAATCTGGCTCCTCCCGTTTGATGGATAAACCCCAACGTTCTTCCCGACATAAACGACCGGAAGCCTTGTGGCGGGTCATCACCACCTGGCGTGGCTTCTCTCCTGAACTCAAACAGGAATTGGCAGCGCTAGCCTCCGATGATGGCTTGCATGTACCCATTGGGGAATTGATCACAGCCTTGTTGCGCTTTGGTCTGAAAGCGTATGAAACTGGATTGCTGGTGCTTGAACCCAAACCGAAATCCGCCACATTTACTTTAGCGTACAAAGGCAAATGATGACGTTCCGCCAAAAATTACTTTTACATTTGTGCGGGATGAAGAACGCAGGCGGCATGGACCACGTGCCGCCTGCGTTCTGTCCACGTTCCGCCCACGCATCCGCCTACGTTGCCGCCTACGTTGAACGCACAGGAAGGGCTGGAATGCATGAAATCCTGTGCGAACGATCTGTGAGACCTGTGGAAAAAAACAGGCTTGTTTTGCGAGGAGGTCCTGCATGAGCGAACTTCAACAAGCCTGGAGTTCCGTGTTGACTCAACTACAGATGGACATGCCGCGCGCCTCCTTCGAAACCTGGGTGCTGGGCACACAAGCCCTGGGATTGGAAAACGATGTACTGCTTGTTTCCACGCGCAATGCCTATGCTCGTGACTGGCTGGAGTCACGCCTGACCAGCACGGTACAGCGATTACTGGTTGGGATTCTTAATCGTTCCGTCTCTGTGAAGTTCGTTGTCGGGGAAGAGTCACAGGAAGGGATGGAGATGGAAACCGAAGCGGAGGAAACGGACGAACCGGAATTAAACATTGAGCCGGTGCAATGGCTGGACTATGACCGCATCGTCCAGCCGCACAAGCAGGTCGTGGTGAAAGGATATTTGCGAAGACTGGGGATGGAGATCGGACCGAAGGCGGTCTGGTTGTATGTGGGTTTCCATCAAGCGGCGTGGAGGGTGCAGGATCAAAACAATCCATCCGGAAAACCATTGCACAGCCATGAGGTGAAGCGTTTTAGCGCAATGAGCAACGGCGCCTTCTGGCGCTTATTGAAACACGCCGGCATTCAGGCACACCTTACCGGACTCGTACAACGGGTCGATTCCCAGGATGCGCGTCGATTCCGGCGCGGACGGGACGGACGCCCGCATCGCGCGCCGATCCGCTACCAGGTTTTCATGACCCCGCGCCTGACACGCGCCGACGCCACTGCAGTTCATCTGCGATTGAAAGCGTTGATCGAAAAACATAACTCCATCACCAGCGCCTTGCAGGAAATGCTGGCGGTCGAGGATGTCATGGAACTGCTCGAACCTGTGAATGTAAAACTGCCTCATTCCCCGTTGAACACGGTGATGGATATGGCGAAGCTGGAAACAGGTGAAACCTTTTCACCAGAGATCGAGCGTCTGGCGCAGGAACTGCATCGCAAGATCATCAACTGCCTGGGCGACATCCACATCCCGCATTATTTCATCACGGAAACCATCCACCGCTACAACTTGACGCCTGCACAAGCCTGGTTGATCACGGTCGCGCGCGATATGGCTTTCATCAATACCCGCACCGGCGAACGCCGGGATACGGTGACATTCAAGCGCGGATATCAGGAGATGGCGGAGTTGATCGGTTCAACACGTTACAAAACCGTGCAGGCCTGGCTCCAGCCGCATTGGTCCACGCAACAACGCGGCGGGGACCTCTCCAGTTTTCTGCAGGAAATCGACCTGCCGGATTCAAAGACCTACGCCGACCTGCGCGTGGAGTCGATGCCGCGTGCCTTTCGGGTATTGCTGGACGAACCGCTGGACGCAGATGGGAGTAATAAGGTGGACGCAAATGGGAGTCATATGGCAGACGCAGATGGGAGTAATAGCTGGACGCAAATGGGAGCATTAGCAGACGCAAATGGGAGTCATATGGTGGACGCAAATGGGAGTGATTTAAACTCTTTTAAACACCCCTTAAACACCGACAAGAAAAACACTTCCACCACCCATCACGCGCAAAGCGCGAAAGCGGCGGAGGCGGTCGCTCCTGATTTTTGGGAGCTTGAACTTCTCCTTCAGCAGAATGATGTGCATCCCAAAGTCCAAAAGGAACTGCTCGAAGTCCAAGCCTCCGTGCATGCCTTTGTCTCGTGGGTGTTGTACGTTGCCAGCCCCGGGAGTGGGAATCTTTCCGATCCATTGGGCTATGCACTCAGCCGCCTGCACGAACATCCCCTGCGTGAAGCACGCGGCGTATTCCGGCAATTCGCCGACCTGACGCCAAAGGAACTGCTGGCATTGATCGACTCCACCCCCACACGGGCGTATGAACTGCCCACGAAAATTGAACATCCCCTCGCGCACGCCTGGAAGAAGGCGATGGGTTCGGACAACCCAAGGCTGCCCATCGTGCGCGAAATCCTCTTTGGCGAAGGAGCCAGTGAATAACATGCAACTACAGTTTCTGATCACCTCTGAACAACGCGCCTCCGGCGCCATGTTCATGGAGTCGTTGAATGACACGGTGCTGGCGTTTATCTATCCCACGGATGGCAGGCGCACCTTCCACACCTTCTTCTGTCCGCCCATGCGCATCATTGCGCTCAGCGCGGATGGACAGGCGCTGTTCGATGAAGTCATCACCAAATGGCGCTGGGTAAAATTGCCCGTTTGTCGATACGTGATCGAGACCGGTCCGAAGGTGGATTATCGCCCCTATCTCCAGACTGTGTTGTCGGTTGCGCCGGACCTGCCGCAGCTGGGCTCAATGGATCCCAGCCTGCGCATGGACAGTTTATTGTTTGCATTGCTGGCGGAAGCCGTCGCCGACATCCGCCGCATCCGCGATGCCCATCGCGGTGAGGTGCGCCCCGAAATCCAACGACACCGGTTCGAAGCCTGGGAACGCGGGCAGATCGTGAGTTCCGCCGGGTTCATCCTGGATTTTTCGCGGGCGTGGAATCTGCCGGATGGCGCGGTGAAGTTATCCTACTCCGTCCTGAAAGCCGAGGAGCCTTATCTCGACGAGATCGTGGCGGCTTCCGTTGCCGGCATCCCCTGGCGGCACGAATTTCCCAATCACTGTATGCGTTGCGGCAAGTCCGCTTCCTGGCGACCGATCCTAACCCCTGCCCCGAATGCCCCGGTGGAAATCCTGTGGCGCTACCAGCGACCGGAGAACGCCATCCCGATCTGCCATCACTGCACCGAGACCATGAACCTCCTGCGGGATGAGTCGTTGCAGCTTGATCTGGTCTGGGGACTTTGGGGACCGCGCTTCGAAGCCTTCTGGGGATGGCATCGCGCTAGGAAAAACAACCGTTTACCGAGAAATTGGGACATGTACGCCCATCCGCTTTGGCCGGCAGACTTTGGCGGAGAGAATTGGGAAACCGGCAGTGGCGCTTTGAGATTTGCCGAACCGCGACCGCCGCATAAGGTCATCCGGGATGAGCAACACATGCAAGCCTTGCGCCGTGGGTTGTACAGCAAAAAGTTTCGCGGGCGACAGCCAGGCGAGACCCCCTTGCAAAAGTTATTAGACTTCCGGCTCGAAATTCCACAAGGAGAATCCTGATGACTTTTTTTGCTTTCCTCGGCGCGCTGAGTTTGAGCGTGCTCGCATTTGAACTGCTGAACGTGTTCCAGAATGCCTTCAGCACCTTTGGCGGCAGCCGCCTGAGCCACTTTTCTTCCCAGCCCCAAGCCAAACGCCGTTCCACATGGGAGGCGTTATTGATCGCCATTCTGCCAGGTCGCTTCGATCCCGACTCGGCGAAGAACATGGGGGATGTGATCAGCCTCTTGAGACGTGCCGGCTATCCCTACGACACCCCTGGTGAATTCTATGCCGCCGCGATCCGCGACTTCTCGACCTTCCTGCTCGTGGGCGGGATGCTAGCGGGCGCTTTAGCTGCCATGAACATCATTGTTGCCGCGCCGGTGATCGCGATGATTTTTATTCTGCTTGGATTGCGCCGTCCGTATGTACGCTTGAAGACGCTTGCAAAGAAACGCGCCGAGTCACTGCGCAACAACATGCTGATCGGTCTGTCCGTATTGAGTTCGTTGCTTTCATCTGGCGTTGGGGTACAGGAGGCGTTGCGCCGCGCATCCACTGTAGGTGGACCGTTCTGTAATCTGCTTGGGTTACTCGTGGCGCGCATGGAGGTGGAGGACTTTACCAAAGCCATTGATGTGACCCGCGCCCATCTGCCTGATCCCAAGGATGTGGAAGCGAATCTTTTCCTGCGTGACATCTATGACTTCTTCGCCAACAATCGCCCGGTGTTATCCAGTGTACAGGGCTTGCAGGAGTCGGTGCATCGTTCCGTAGTGGAGTCCACTGAAGAACGCGCTGCCCTGGTGCGCCAACGCGCCGGTTTGTTCGGGGTGATGGCGGTGCTGGGTCTGGTATTGGCGATCATCGCGCCATTCATGGGGTCGGGGTTGATGTAATGCCAGGTTCTCGAACTCCGTATATTTATCATCCCTTCTGGCGTTCGCTTGCCTATTGGATCTTCGTTACGGCGGCTATGCTTGCCGCGTTTTTCATCGTCCGCAAATTGACTCTCTGCTGGACTCTGACTGCTCTGCCTGGCATTCCACCAGCGGAGTGTTCACTTCAGTATCAACCATCCTCAGACTTGTCGACATTGCCCGATCCAACAACCTCAAATGTCCTTGCTGTTGAATTATCCGCACCGGAAATGGACTTGCCTCAATGGGATGGCGCCAGCAGAATCAACATTGCCTTCTTTGGCTTACGCGGCGACGATGGACAAGGGGAAGGCTGTCCGACCTGCACCGATACGATCATGGTCCTGACCGTGGACCCGGTCACGAAGACTGCCGGCATGTTGTCCATCCCGCGTGATATGTGGGTCAACATTCCAGGTGCAGGATATGGGCGCATCAACACCGCCTGGGCAATTGGCGAGAATGCCAAACTACCAGGCGGCGGTCCTGCACTGGCAATGCAGACCATTTCGCAGTTCATTGGCGTGCCCATTCATTACTATGTACAGGTGGATTTTGGGACGTTTGTGTCGTTCATCAATCTGATTGGCGGCATCGATGTGTATGTGGAAGAACGCATGGTGCTTGATCCGCTCGGCGAGGGACAGGATCATTTTGTGTTGAAGCCGGGAGATTATCGCCACCTGACCGGACCGCGCGCCCTGGCGTATGCGCGCTGCCGTCACGAGTCCCAAGGTTGTTCGGGCGGGGACGTGGGTCGTGCCAAACGCCAGCAACAGGTCATCCTGGCGATCCGTGACAAGGTACTGGAACCGGAAACCTTTGCCACATTGATTACCCAGGCGCCGCAGTTGTATGCAGAATTCTCATCCGGCATCCACACCAACCTGTCACTGGAGGATGCGATCCAACTGGCAGTGTTGGCGAAAGACATTCGGGTGGAGGACATCAAGAGAGGCGTGATCGATAACACGATGGCGATCCCAGCCGATACAACCATCAACGGTGTGCCGGCAAATGTTTTGCGTCCTGTTCCCGATCTGATCCGCATCCTGCGCGATGAAATCTTTGTCCCGGGTGGTCCGCTCAGTCCATTAGCGCAAGGTGATCCAGCAGCATTGATGCAGACTGATCAGGCGAGAATCCGAATCATCAACAACACCTATATTCCTGATCTTGAACAGCACACAGCCACGTACTTGAATGCCCAAGGTATGCAAGTGGTGGAGTTTGGCGCACCGACCGGATATACCAGCCATACCAAAGTGATCCTGTATTCCTCCAAACTATATGCCTTGCGATACTTGAAGGATCTGTTTGGTTTGGAGAGTCCGCAAATCGTGATCCAGCCCGATCCAGCGTCCACGGTGGATATGGAGATTCGACTTGGTGAGGATTGGGTAGGCAGACTTCCGAGCGGGTATTAGTGGAAAATTCAATCACCTACATGTATGCGATACCCCTAAATAGACAGGATATATCCTCCCGCTGCTCAATCCTTATCCCTTACCCGTTTGGGTTGTCAAATTAATGTATAACACAGAACAAATGTCCGCTATAATGGTTATATATCGCTATGTACTACCGAAGAAAAATCCTCCTTGCCTTGATCGAAGTTTTTGGCGGCAGTCTCCCAAGCACGGACTGTGAGAAACTTCTATTTAACTTCTGCCAGCAGACAGGCAAGAATCATTACGACTTTTTCCCCTACAAATTCGGACCGTTCAGTTTTCTCTCGTATTATGATAAGCGGAGAATGATTGATCTGGGGCTTCTCAAAAAAGCGGACGATTTCCAACTCAGCACAAAGCATTCATACTTGAACGAACTCACGCCAGCGGACAAAACCGCCCTGTTGAAATTCAAATCGCAGATTGGCGATTTACGCGGGGATAAACTCGTCAAGAAAATCTATCGTGACTTTCCTCAATACACTTCCCGAAGCAAAATCGCGGGTAGACATTTCTCCGCAGACGAGATCAATCAACTTCAATTCGCATGGAACACAGACACTAAACCTGGCGTATTCTCCATCGGCTACGAAGGCTTGACCATTGACTCGTTCCTGCACAAACTCATTGCCAACAACATCACCGTCGTCGTGGATGTTCGCAACAACCCCCAATCCATGAAATATGGATTTTCCAAAAAGAGTTTCAAGCAATACATCGAAAGCGCAGGGATGAAATACATTCACATCCCCGAACTTGGAATTCCATCCTCCATGCGCAAGGGACTTGGCGAAAGCGTTTCCCATAAATCTTTATTCAAAACATATGAAACCAAACTTTTGCCGAACCACGAAACTGAAATCAAGCAACTGATTGACCTGACCAATCAAAGCGAGCGGATTGCCTTGGTGTGTTTTGAAGCCGACCATAATTTCTGCCACCGTCACACGTTGATCGAACATTTGCAAGAACATAAATCATTCAAGCGAGCCGTTATCCACTTATAAACCCACAAGGGGGAACAAATGACTTACCTTCCCGACGAACTCCCGAATGCCAGAGTATTGATTACCGTAAAAACGTATCCTCTGCCGTCACGCAGTTACACGGAATTGGTTTGCACGGCGGGACTGTTGAACGGTGAAAAATGGATACGGATGTATCCAATCCCATTTCGATTTCTACAAGATGACCAAAAGAAATATCCAAAGTATTCATGGGTGAATATTAATCTAACGCGCAAGAAAGATGACTTTCGCCCCGAAAGTTACAGCCCAAAACTTGGCGTGGACGAGCCAATTAATGTTGGACAACACATTGGCACAGATAACGACTGGGCGGCGCGGAAAAGTTACGTTCTCAAAGAAGTCTTCACTTCAATGAACGAACTGATTACCCTCGCCAAAGACCCAAACCAAAGAAAATCTCTCGCCACCTTAAAACCTGCCCGTATCGTGGACTTTGTAATCGAAGAAGATGAACGTGAATGGAAACAGGAATGGCAAGATCAACTCAAGCAATTCAATATGTTTGAACTACCAACTCAACAAGGGCATAAGAAACTCGTCAAGAAATTGCCTTACAAATTTTCCTACCGCTTTTTCTCCGAAGGCGACAAGGAACCCCGCAAGATGATGATTGAAGATTGGGAAATCGGTATGCTGTTCTGGAATTGCTTACGCAATAATGACGGAGATGAACAAGCCGCATTGGTACAAGTGCGCCAAAGATATTTTGATGAATTTATAGAAAAAGATTTACACCTCTTTGTCGGCACAACCTTGAAATTTCATGCCATGTCAGCGCCGAACCCATTCGTGATTATCGGTGTGTTTTATCCGCCCAAATCAGATCAACTCCCCTTGCTATAATCTTTCCCATGTTTGGAAAACCATCTCGCACGTCAACCGATCATCCACCTTCTCTCCTAAGGTTGGATTAAAAAGCCATTTTCCAAGGCAATCGTTGTAATCAGAGGAAATTGCGACTATACTACGCCCGTAAGCACTAAACAAGGCATCAAACAATAACTACAATAGACATTTCTGGTTTCTCGGAATAAATAATGCTAACGGACTTATACATAAATATCATTGCTGGGCTTATTGGAGCAGGTTTGATATACGTGCTTCAAAAAACGTATTTTTTTATTATGGAGAAGAGGGCACCATTATCTGGTACTTGGTATGTTACATACGAGAATCCAGAAATAAACGATGAATTCATCATCAAACAACGGGGGGAATCTGTTTCAGGGCAAATCATAAGAAGACTACCATCGGATGAATCTAAGAGAAAATGGTTATTTGAAGGGCGTTTCAAAGAGCAAGTGTTTTTCGCATCTTTCTGGGCTAGTAACGAAGATACAATTGGATATGGGTGTTGGTTTTTATCGCGGGTTAATGAAGATTTATTTCGAGGATATATGCTGATTCCTACTCAATTACATTTAAGAACCTCCGACATGGTTAAACCCGTAAAAATAGAACTGAGAAGATATAGATTTTCTTGAAATTGAAAGGGAAACAGATGGATAATATTATTTTAATAAGTTTGCTTTTTTTTCTAGTAGGTTTTCTGCTAGCCCTTGTTCTGCCATTGGGTAAAAAATATATCCAAAGACTAACAAATCGCGGTAATCTGTCTGGCACTTGGTATCAACTTATTCCACCATCAGGAAATGAGCCCAAGAAAATGGATTTAATTGAATGTATTCATGAAGGCGATACACTAACAGGCAAGATTAAGAGACTCGAACCGCAAGATCAAAGATTTAAATCATGGGAGTTTACAATAAAAGTGAGGCAGAATTTTGCCTTTGGTTTTTTCTGGGCAGATAATGTACGAGTAAATCCTGGAAGTTATGGTACTCTTCAACTTAATATGCTAAATGAAACACACTTACAGGGATTTTACGTCAAATTAATCGCGGCTCCTATGTTACAAGAGGATACAAGGTTCAGTGAAGAGTTACATCGAACTCCTCTGCAATGGAAGCGGCAAATAATTTTAGATCAAGAAAGAAGAGCTGATGGAAAAGAATAACCCCCGTTTCTCTAAAAGAAGTTTTCGTGCATCTCCTGATGTAGCCCTAATAAAATATTGGGGCAAGAAGGATCCTATACTGCGCTTACCAGAAAACAATAGCATATCAATGATTTTGAAAGGTCTAGATGCAAATACCACCGTTGAGTTTCGAGAAGACCTAACTAAAGACGATATTGCGATACAAGGAATGCAAAGCGAAATAGAAGGTCGGCGTGTTGTAGAGCATCTAGACTTAATAAGAAATACAACTAATATTTTTGCATACGCACAGGTTAAATCGAAGAATAATTTTCCCAAAAGCACTGGCTTATCAAGTTCGGGCTCCGGCTTTGCAGCATTAACCTATGCTGCCTTTTCCTCTTTAGGATTGGAGTTTTCAGAAAAGGAATTAAGCATCATAGCACGACAAGCATCTGGTACCGCCTGCCGTTGCGTGTGTGGCGGATTCGTGGAGTGGGAAAGCGGCTTTTCGTCAGAGAGTTCATACTCCCACAGTATATACCCGGCAGATTATTGGGATCTACGCGATATTGTAGTAATACTAAGCAAAGACAGCAAAACAGTATCGTCCACTGAAGGACATAATTTAGCAAAGACCAGCCCCTTTTTTTCAGCTAGACAAAATCACATAGAAAACAAATTAAAAGAAATCAAAAAGACCATTAACAATCGAGATTTCACGGCTTTTGGCGAAATCGTAGAATCTGAAGCGCTTGAGTTTCATTCAATACTGTTTACAAGCCACCCAAGTATCGTTGCTTGGTATCCAGGAACTATACAAGTGATACATGAGGTGTTTCGCCTGCGCAAAGAAGGCTTTGAGGCGTATTTCACAATAAATACAGGTTTCAACGTTCATGTTCTAACATTACCCAAAGATGCAAATGTTGTAAGAGAAAGGATTTCCGCGCTCTCATTAGTACAGGAGGTATTAGTTGCGAGTCCTGGCGAGAAACCTAACGAAATATACGACCATCTTTTTTAGCCGATCACAAAGGGCAATTATAAAATGAACCGAGTTATATCTTCAGCACCTGGAAAACTTATGCTTTTCGGAGAACATGCTGTAATCTATGACAAACCCTGTCTGGTTACCGCCGTAGATATTCGAGTTTATGTTGCGGTCGAAGGAAATGAGACCAAATCGATTGTAGTATCTCCGTCTAATTCTGATTTAGTATACGAGACGGCAGTTAGTGAACTATTAGAGCGTTCAAATAGCTATCACGAAAATATTTCATTCGTTATGGCGGGGGTAGAAAGATTTTATAAAAGACACAATATTCGCGAGGGAATAAAAATTATTACATATGGACCAAAGAATAGTTTTGGGCTTGGGAGTTCGTCTGCTGTTACAGTTGCAACCCTTAAAGCATTAGGGGAATATTACAAAATCAGCCTTTCACAACGAGAATTGTTTGATTTAGCATATCAATCAGTTATAGATGTTCAGGGTAAAGGTAGTGGTTTTGATGTTGCTGCCGCTGTTTATGGGGGAACGATATATTTTCTTACAGGCGGCAAAATAATTGAACCACTTAATGTTCAGAAAATTCCCCTAATCATAGGTTATAGTGGCAAGAAAGTAAGCACAGTGAATTTAGTCAATGAAGTGAAGGATGCATTTCAGACCCATCCTACTATTATTGGTGGAATTTTTGATACCATTCAATTAATCGTGGAAGATGCAAAACAAAAATTGTTAAATGAACATTGGGATGGCGTAGGTCAATTATCAAACATCAATCAAGGTTTGCTAGATGCTTTGGGCGTGAACACAAACCCATTGGCAAAAATTATTTTTGCAGCAAGGCAGGCGGGAGCATTAGGAGCAAAACTTTCGGGGGCAGGCGGTGGGGATTGTATGTTTGCCATAGCAACTACCGAGATAGACAAAGTGAAGGCGGCAATGTCGGAGGCGGGCGCCGAAATCATTGAATTTGCCATTAATGCTGATGGAGCAAGAATTGAAAAAGGAATTCCCAATTATGCAAACGAATGAAATCTATAAGCAACTAGCATTTAGCGCATTGAATATAATGAAAATTAGATACTCAGAGGACGAAACCATCGAAAAGCTTGTTAATAGAATAAGATATGCAATGCCCATGCCGTCTATAGATACAGAATTTGAGATAAATAGACTCACAGTTGAAATATCAGATGCAATTGAGAAGAATGGGAGCGTTGATGACATTGCACGACTGCTTGAGAAGCTGGATTTTGAAGTAAGTTTTTTGCTATGGGACTGATCATGAAAAAAATAGGTAACAACGAGGATCTAAAACCGGATCAGCCTTTAGCATTGTTTGATGTGGACGGCGTTTTAGTAAGACCATATGTAATCGAACACTTTCCTCGCTATATTATTGAACACAATTTCAACGGGTTTGATGCCGAATCTTTTCAAGAGATGGAAGAGCTAAAAACCGCATATGAGAAAGTACAATTATCTTATGAGGAATTTGCCTCACGATTAATTAATGCGTATGCACATGGCATAGTTGGACAATCAGAGGCATATGTTTCTCAACTCGCAAAAGATTTTTGGGATCATTCCAAGAGTATTGCCTATCCTTACACCTTAGAACTGATACATCTAATTAGACCGTATTTTTCAATTGTTGCAATTTCGGGTTCACCTACGATGGCGTTAATGCCCATGTTGTTAGAGTGGAATTTCGATCTAGTATTTGCAACTGAAATTCAGACCACGCCAGACAAAATCTACAATGGAATTGTTGAAGCTAACCGTGCGACTCGCCAGGGTAAAAACAGGGTAGTCGAATTATTAAAAACACATACGTCTCCTGATGTATGGAACAAGTCCATTGCTTTTGGAGACCATCCAACACATGATTTCCCTCTTTTACAGAATGTGCAAGCCCCATTTTTATTCATGGACAATAAACGATTTAACAAAAAGGATAAAACCATACAAGAGTTAACTAATCAAATTCCATTACTTAAAACAGTAGATCGAGGTCTTGAAAAACATTTGATATTATCCACTGTTCAAAATCAATTGAAAGATCTCGACATTCTACCTACATCTCACTAAAACGACTTTCCAGCCTTTGACCACACCATCGAAACAGAATCAATCAGCGTTCATTACTATCCCAATACCGTGCTCTTCTTGGTAAAAGGAATCATTGGGTAAATTCCCCAATATAGCCAATGAAACGCTCGCCATCTGTTCCATAAACAAAGTGGGACGCATCGTTTCTTCGAATAAACAAATCCTGGCGACATTCCCTCAGTTTCTACCACGGCACCACGATCAATGTGTTCTATCTCAATGGTGTGGATCTATCATTGCATCCTCAAGTCGAGATTCACCACCGCTGACGATGTGGAGAGTGAAAATAGTAGACACCGCGCTGGCGGCGGTCCTAAAATACCAACCCGATAACCTGTGGTCATGGGGCTATAAGCGACACGAACCGACATCCCCTTGATGTGAATCTTTATGATCTCGGCTGGCAGAACCCTCTGCCAGCCGATTTTCATTTCAAAAAGGAGATTCCATGTTCACTTTGTTCAAACGTTTCATCTGCGAAGAGGATGGTCAGGACTTTGCCGAATACGCCCTGATCCTGGGCGCCATCGGTGTGGTCGCGATTGCCGTGATCGCCCGCTATCGCAACGAACTGATCGCCGCCTTCGAAGCCGGTATCGAAGCCCTGCGCATGGCGCGAGGCGGATAGCGATGTTCCGCTGGAAGGAAAAGGGGCAGACGATGGCAGAGTTCGCCCTGGTCATGCCGATTCTGATTCTGCTTATGTTCGGCATGACCTTCGCCGCATTCTATGCCTTCCGATCCGATGCCACGGACTGGGGCGTGTTCATTACGGGCGTTGCTTCAGGTTCATACAACACACCCGCCACCGAGCACGCCCGTGACAATGTTTTATGGCCCGACCTGGCAGACCGCATCAATGCCGGGCAGACCGGTCCGCGCCAGGTGCGTTCGTTGATCAGTGTGGAAGACTCGCGCACCTGGATCTTTGGTATTCGCCTGATTGAGGCGCAACGTGCCGAAACAAATTTCCGTCTTTGGCGGTTCTACCCCGGTCCGCCTCCTGCTGGAGGGTTCGAATGAAAGCCCGTCATCGAATAGGCGAACGCGGACAGGCACTGGCAGAGACTGCCTTATTCGCAATGCTGGCAGTCATCTTGGCGTTCGGTTTGCTTGCCTGGATACCGACCCATCGAGCACGTACCGCGGCGACTGCAGCTGCGTATGCCTGTTCACAGTTCCTGTCGCAATCGCCTGATCCGGTACGCGCCCGAAACAATGCGGTGAATGTCGCCTGGCAAACCCTGAATGCGGATTGGTCTGCGACCGCAGGTGTGCAATATCGGGTGCAGGTCTCACCTCCCAGTGGACCGGGAGAACCAGGTCAGTGTCTGGTCTCGTTTCAAGCGCCGACCTTATTCGATGGTTTGCTTGGTTTGAGTCAAAGCGGGTGGAACAGCGAGTGGTTCATCTCGCGCTCGGAGACCTGGAAGGCAAAGTGGCGATGAAGATCAAACTCAAAGAGCGCGGACAATCAGTTTTGTTGTTCGCCATCCTGATGCCCATCATGTCCCTATTTCTGCTGGGCATCCTCGATTACATGGTGACCAACGCGCGCGTGATGGAGACCGTGGCTGCCGCCGACCTTGCCGCTCATGCCGGCGCACAGGAGATTACAGTCTTGCCGGATGGAACCATCACCGCCACCTCTGCTGGCAACGGAATTTCTGTTGCCTACTTCAATTCACAGCGACCGAGGTCCGCGCACCTTACCTCGGTCTCCTGTGGACGACATCAAGGGCGCCCTGCCTGTTATGTCACTGCTCAAGTTCAATCGGCGGGGTATTTGTTCCCCGCGCGCTGGGTGACCGTGCGCGCCATTGGATATCTGGCGCATGGCGTGACCCGCGAAGATCAATAATTTTTTTGGAGAAGAATGAAACCCCTTTGGAAAACAATCCTGGATGGATTGACCTATAAAGACCTTGCCGGGAAACGGCAACCCCGCATTTACACCTTTGTCACCGGGCTGATCCTGCTCCTGCTTTTTATGGCTGGAGGGATGGCAGGATTGAATCGGTATTTATTGATGAGCAGCGTACAAGCCACACCGGAAGCAGTCACCCTCCCGACACAAACAATGGAACCAGTGGCAACGGAAACCATTGTGACCAGCCCATCGGGTGGCGTTGATTCGTTTGGCTGTCCAACCGATTCGTCGGAGTGGTCCTTTACACCGACCATGATCAGCGAGAATTATCAGATTATCCAGCCTGCCTGTGTCTATCAAGGTTTGGAGAAAAGCATTGCCTGGGCGTTGGCAGTCCGTGAAGGATACAGCCGCGCCGAAACCACTGAGCTGCTTGGGTTCACAGAGATGCCCATGCGCCAGATGGAAACTGTCACCCTGCCCAGGGATGCAAACGATCTTGTGGATGTACCGGTCAGTTTCATCCCACCCAATCCCGATTTCAAGGAATGGCGTTTGAATGCCAACGGTGAAGCCGCAGTCACGTATGCCTTGCGCGGATGTTTTGAGACATCCTCGGTCAAAGGCAATCGTGTCGAGATCTGGGGCGGTGAATATCCCGTGATCTGTCTGGTGGTGGAGGATGCCGAGAATACGCACATCCTCTATGCGTTGAATGATCACATGTACATATCGCCTGCCACGCCCATGCGTTCCTTTCTGCTCTTTGGATATCTGGGCGATGGGCAGTGGGTCTGGCTGGGCACACAGACGGAACCCAAATTGGAGATCACCGACGCAAAGGAAAATGCCAGCGACCGTCTAACCGTGGCAACCTTGTACGACTCCCAACCCTGGGATGCCAAGTGGCTGAGTAACACTTGGCATCTTGACATGCAAACGCTGCCGGAAAACTGGCAGTCTCTCACGGATGAAAACGAGAAGCAGTATATCCTCTCCGTGTTATCGGGAGCCGCGCCATGAAACGCGCCAGTCTATTTCTTCTGCTGATCGTCCTACTCTCCGTTCAACCTTTATCCGTCCTGGCACAGTCTGCCCCATCCTGTTCCTTTCAACCGGATGGCAGCATCATCTGCACCACAGGTGGAGGAAATGAAGGAGGCGGAGAGGAAGGCGGTGGAAATAACAATAACAACAATAGCGGTGGCGCTTGCACACCCGGCAATCATCTGGCATTCCAAGTCGTTGAATATTATTCGGAAAGCAGTTCCTGCAAGGTGTTTCCCATCCGGGTGGATAACTGCACCGGGCAGGTCCTGCATATCATCGAGCAGCCGGCAGTCATGCCTTGTGAACTGCCCAATACCACACCGCCTCAACATCCCTGTACATCGTTCTCTGTGACGGCTGGCGGTATCACCTGTACCAACAACGGCTGGAACGTAAGTGCGCGTGTTACATTTCCCGAGATCTATCTGGATGTGCGCCCATATCCTGCGACTCTTGTTCGCTGGCCTACCGTTGTCCGCAATGGCGGTATGCCTGAATCCTCCGGATCAGGTGGCGTGAACTATATTCCCAATGGCGGCGGATCGCCCAGTCATCCACAGGTGGGCGACTGGCAAAATCTACGCCTGATCCTGACCTTGCGACCTGCTGGTCCCATGTTTGTGACTCTGCCTCTAGTTGGAGACCTGATGTTATCCAATGGCGCAAGCCAAACCATTCAATGGGAAGTACCATCCCATCCGGCTGTGGGAGCGACCACCCTCGCAGGGAGTGTCAGTGGACTGGAAGAACTCCCCGGAGACATGCCTTTGTTTGTCGGCAATGGACGCGCCCCCTACAAGTTGTTCTGGGAGTTACGCTATCAGGAGTATGAAGCCATCGAAGGCTGCCTTGCCGGTCCGAATGGCAACGGTAATTACAACTGTGGTGGTGGAACCGGACATCGTGGAATCACAGGCTATGAATGGAAGAGTCATTCAAGCGGTGGCGAGATTCCCCCGTCCGCCGTGGCAAATCTACCTGCGGCAAGAATGGCGGATATCAACAATGATGGTACGCCGGACGCCTACTGGGATATCAACCTGACCCTGCGGCGCATGGATGATGCCGGCAGTATCAGCAATCCTCAATATCAGCGTTCCTGGAATTGGGGCGGGATCATCTATTGGGCGGTGCGTGAAGGGCAGGGACAGATCGGCTGGCCAGGGCAATAATCTGTTCATAGCAATCGTTGCGGCACAAGCAAAGGCTTTCCTGGATCAAGCACCGTTTGAACTGCCCGATCCAGGAGCTTGCAATAACGTTTCGTGTCCAACCTTCCGGAGTCCAATGTCTCATCCAGTTCCCAGGCATGGACTCCGGTTGCATTGCGGGCAAATAGGAATTCCAGCGATTGACCGGGAGCAAACTGCCTGCCGTGTGCCTGTAGTTGCAAGGCGGCACGTGCCGCTGGAGATGGAGTCTTGTATGCTTCAATTGTCCGACTTAACCTTTGGCGGATGACCAATTCTCCCAATGGAACACTTCCGATTCTGAGGTCCCGTTTTGCACATTCCACCAACGCCATAACATCTGGAATGCGGTCGGCGAATTCATGCGGGGTATTCGCACCTGCCAGAACTTCCAGTGCCTTCAATTGAATCTTTCTCACCCACAGGGTTGTATCCCTTCTACGCAACTCGATGCCACGATATTTGAGCGTGCCATCCTGGAAGGCACCAAAGTATTGGTTGGGCACAGGCACACGCGCATCCCGTTTGGAAGCCAGGAAAGCAACCCACTTGAAAACTCCTTCCAATGCAATGGGAATGCCTGTTTTCTCTTCGATGGCATTCATAAGTGGCGTAAATTCTGATGGCTTGTGAAACCCCTCCTGCTGGACGAACAAACAATCCACATACATATGAAGGACTGTGAATCCCATGTCCTCTGCCACCTCCTTGGCTTGCAACATCAACTCGCGGCTCATGGCAGTCACGGCTTCATGGGATTCGATTTTTCCAAAGCGGGCATTCTTGTATCCCAAATATCCAAAGCACACCACCAACAACCACTTGAGCGCCGCAGCACGGGCTTTGAGGATTTCGACTCTACAATCGCGCGGGTCGAGATCGGAGAGGATGTTCTTTAGCATTAGGCGTTTTTCCAACAGAGGTCGCAGGGTTTTTGGTATCAATCCCTCTGGCGCATTTTCCAGCCCAACGGTCTCCGGAGAGATATTGTGTTTCACCATGATTGCAGGATACATGGAAGAGAAATCGATCTGTGCCACATTACCGTGGAGTCCGATCAAGGGTTGGTAGATCAAACCGCCATGATCAGCACGGATCAATTCGGACAGCGTCTTCGTCCCTTCAACCTGCTGCTTTTGAACAGGAACCATGACTGCGTTGCATAACGCAGTCAGCATCTGCATGGCAGTGATGCCTGCGCCAGGAGATTTACGCGCCATCTCCTGCACACCAATGCCTGTGACACGCGCCTGTTCCATTGCGCCTTCCAAACCATATTCGCCGAAAGACATGGCATTCTTGCGGTCGATATGCCAGCGACCAAACAAATATGACTGCGCACCGCGATATGTCACCTGTCCATAGGCGAAATAACTATCGGCCTTGCGCGTCATGACCTGTCTGTTCTCATCACGATTCGGATTCAACTCAATGCCGGTTTCCTCGGACCATGCACCAAGTTGTGGGAACAACCAGGTATCACCGTAATCGGTCAGGATCAGGTCGGGATCAAGTCGCTGCAGGTCGGCTTTCAAGCCGATCAGGAAGGGTCTGGGTAAATCAAGGGATAGACTGTATTCCCTCTGCCCGTATTTCACATGCAATTGTTTAGGTTTCCGGATCGCAGGATTACAGTCCGGTGCAAGAGTCAGAATGCGCAATGGGATGGGAGTCGGGTCGATCTCCCAAGGCGAGGACAAAGGCTCGATGGATTGAATCCATTCATCATCAAACCTGACATGGCAGCGCCCCAACAAATATGTATTTGTCCGGGCAATAAAACGCAGGGTGATGGGAATATCTGCATCGTAGTAATCCACGGATGGGAATTGTCTTTGTAGTTCCCCGAACATTTTTTGAAGACCGGCTGGATTGGAAGTGGTGACTGCCATTACATCCCGTTCACCAAGAAAGAGATCGCGGCGGATGGTACGTGCCAATCTGATATTTTTATCCCTCAGGAATATCCAAGCCTGTCGCAATAAATTAAAATCCCCCGCTGCATAAAACGTAACGTTAAAGTCCATACGCAAGCGCAGGCGTTTGTCGCCATCGGTCAGGAGCCATAGGGTGATTCCATCCTCCTCCGCGTATACATCCAGGAGCCAGCCAATTACCTCAGCCATATTTCGACACGACTCCGCCAGTCAACCCAGGTTTTTCTTTTTCAGCTCATCAAGTTCCTGCTGAAGCACCGCGATTTCCTTGGATTGCTCCAACAACATGGCAAGCAAGGCGGTTTCAAAAGGCAATAGAGACTCCGCCTGCCCGATGGCAGCGATGTGCCGACGCGCAGCGGCAAAGAGACCATCGAATATATACTGATCACTGCGACGCAAGGTACGCCGAAATGCCGAAAGGTTGGCTTCGGTTTCTGTCAGAAGTTGGGTGATGGTGACGAGAGTGCGACCCATATGGTTTGATCAAAAGAGCAATGGTTGGGTGGGTTGGCAAATAGGCACTTCTTTGATGATGACTTCATCTGCTTGTCGGCAGACCTGCTCAAGCAGAAAAACGCGTTCCTCTGCCAGAGGTGGAGCAAGAGTCACAACGACTGGTCCGGAGAGTACAAGACGTTGGATTTGACTGAGGCAGGATTTCAAGAGCCGGTAGGCTTCATAGGCTGGTACATGATCGTCGTAAAATGTATTCAACAGGTCCAGAATCAAATAAGGTTGGTTAAGGGAGGGAGTGGAACTCAACAAGGTATTCATCTCATAACAGGTAAAGGCGCGCCGGCTGAAGAGACGATTGGCGGCGGTCGAAATATCCACCGTTCTCCTGCGCAATAATGTGGCAACCTGATACGGTCGATAACGATTGCCGCCATCCATGATGGTGACCGCTCCACGCAAGCCAAGTTCAGCGATCAAGGCTATGCTTTCGGTGCATGCAGCATCCAATGTGTAGATCACAATTAGTTTGCCGGTTTTGAGAACAGGAAGGATGTCCATGCCGAGAGAATACAACCTCCCTTTCATATATAACAGCCCCCACCTGGGTGTCAGATGGGGGTGAAATGGGGGTACTGTATGTAGTGGTGAAGACTGGGGTGAGCCCCTAGTGCTGGCGTTCCCACTCGCTAAAATCCCAGTGGGACATAAGAACGCGCAGATCATTGCGCTTGTGTACTTTGAATTTTCGAAATGCTGTTTCCAGACGATCCTTGACCGTTTCGCGCGAGATATGCAATCTTGCACCGATCTCGCGGTTGGTATAGCCCAGACACACCAGCGCGGTGACATCCTTTTCGCGTTGAGAGAGAGACTCCCAGGTATTCCAGAGTCTTTCATTGGCTGTGTATTGTGTCAGGCCGGCGACCAGGATATCGGGGATCAAATCGTGTTCAGGACGGCCTTCGTCAGAGGATAGGGTGGAAAGCGTGACTTGCAGGCTTTCACTCGCATCAAAATGGTAGGTT
>JAKOVF010000283.1 GCA_029782225.1 Chloroflexota bacterium
GGCAGTAATTACTCGATCAATTTCATACCGGCTAACTTCACCATCACTCCGAAGCCTATCACAGTCACTGCCGATCCGAAGAGCAAGGTATTTGGCGAGTCTGACCCGGCGCTCACTTACACTTCCTCTGAGAGCGGCGTCACGTTCACCGGCGCACTCAGCCGCGAAGCAGGTCAGAACGTCGGCACCTACGCAATCACACAGGGTGACCTCTCAGCCGGCATCAATTACTCCATCAACTTCGTCCCGGCTGACTTCACCATCACTCCGAAACCCATTACCGTCACAGCCGATCCGAAGAGCAAGGTCTTCGGCGAGCCTGACCCGGCGCTCACTTACACTTCCTCTGAGAGCGGCATCGCCTTCACCGGCGCGCTCGGCCGCGAAGCAGGTCAGAACGTCAGCACCTACGCAATCACACAGGGTGATCTCTCTGCTGGCATCAACTACTCCATCAACTTCGTCCCGGCTGACTTCACCATCACACCCAGACCGGTGACTGTCACTGCTGATCCTAGCCAGGGCAAGGTCTACGGGGAGGGTGATCCGGCCTCCTTCACCTGGAGTGCTGACCCACTGCTTGGCAGCGATCATTACACTGGCGCACTCAGCCGCGTTGCTGGAGAGGACGTGGGCCCTTATGCCATCACGCAGGCCTCACTCTCCGCTGGCAGTAACTACTCCATCACCTTTATCCCGGCTGACTTCACCATCGCACCCAAGTCCATTACGGCTAAGGCTGATGCACAGAGCAAAGTCTTTGGCGCTGCCGATCCTGCGCTCACTTTTACCTACACCCCGGCGCTGATAGGCTCGGATGGCTTCAGCGGCACGTTGACGCGCGTCGCGGGCGAGAATGTTGGGCAATACACGATCAACCAGGGCACGCTTGCTCTTAGCAGCAACTATACATTGACTTATGAAGGGGCGAAGCTCACCATTACAGCCAAGCCCATTACGGTCACTGCGGACGCAAAAAGCAAAGTCTTCGGCGCGGCCGATCCGGTTCTCACCTACACATCCTCAGAGCCAGGCGTTACCTTTACTGGCGCTCTCAGCCGTGAACCGGGCCAGAATGTGGGCAACTATGCCATCACGCAGGGTGATCTCTTGGCCGACAGCAACTATTCCATCAGTTTTGTCTCGGCCAATCTCACCATCACGCCCAAACCTATCACAGTGACGGCTGAAGCAAAGAGCAAGGTCTTTGGTACTGCTGATCCCGCATTGACGTATACGTCCTCCGAGAGCGGCGTCACCTTTACCGGTGCACTCAGCCGTGAAACAGGCGAGAATGTGGGTACCTATGTCATTGGGCAGGGCGATCTCTTGGCAGGTGACAACTACACCATCAACTTTGTCTCGGCCAGCTTCTCCATCACCCCCGCCTCCGCGACCGTGACATTGAGCAACCTGGCCCAGGTCTTCGATGGAACGCCGAAACAGGTCACGGTTACCACCGTCCCGGCTGGATTGAGTGTCAGCGTGACCTACAACGGTTCCATCATTCCGCCCAGCGCGGTCGGCAGCTATGCAGTGGTCGCCACTGTGACCGATCCGAACTATACAGGCTCAGCAAACAGAACCCTCCAGATCATTGCGAAACACAGCATCTCTCTGGTGGCTGGCTGGAACCTGGTCTCCTTCAACGTGCACCCGACAAGCACCGCCATTGCAGACGCTCTATCCAGCATCAGTGGTAGCTATGACCTGGTCTATGCCTGGGATGCCAGCGGAGGATCCTCCGCAAGTGGCAACTGGCTGAAGTATGCACCACCACCCGCTCCAGTTTATCAGAACACGCTGCTCAGTCTGGACGAAACGATGGGCTTCTGGATCCACATGACTGCCGCCGACACCCTGGATGTGGTCGGGACGGCTCCCACCACAACGGATATCGCTCTGCTGGATAACGCCGGGGGCTGGAACCTCGTGGCGTATCCATCCACCGCA
>JAKOVF010000248.1 GCA_029782225.1 Chloroflexota bacterium
CTGGCCGGTGAGTTGGTAGGTTGCATCGTAGGTCCAGGTGGTGATTTCTCCCGTCAGTTCCTGCAAACCCTTGCGAATCCCCACGTTGTTGTAGCTGTACACGAGCCGATCGACGAGGATGCCGTTGGTCTTCACTTCGTCCAGCTGTGTGAGCCGGCCATCGAAGTCGTAGATGTGCGTGGTGCGCGTGCCGTTGGCCAATGTGAAAGCCGATCGTGATCAGTGGTCCATGAGCGCTGCTAATCTCTTCAAAAAGGCTATTTGCTCCTCGGTGAATTGGTCACCAATGTCTTCTAATTCAGCCTCCAAGGCATTAGTTTGCAGATTGTCCAGACATGCCTTAAACAGCATGACCATCCCAACAAAATCATATTCATCTCCACCAGTAACGGTTTCCGTCGTACGCAAAAACGTCAACAGTTCGCCGAAAGAATTGATTTTTATTATGCTCATTTGGTTTCACTTTCCTCAACTCGTGATTTCACGTGCTGTTGCTTTTTCTAAGGCGACAGTGCCGCCAGTATGTATATAGAGTTAGACCCCTTCAGTTTTTTTTTCACTGTCACTTGACCAAGACGCACGCCAACCGCTACGGCCAGCTGCTTCTTCGTCTCCTGATAGCAGATAATGACGACTTCACTTGAAACGCCGCTCTCGGGCTGAATCGCATCGGCGCCATCCTCGAAATCTCCCGCCGGGCCATCTTTGCGATTGGGGACCCTGAACTTATCGAGGCGTTCCAATTCTTGGGTCCACCTCAGAATATCGCCCTTGTTCAATTAGACGTCGATCTCTTGGAGTGAGTTCGGGGCTATCGGTCATTATTAGATAGTTAAGTTCGGATTCCCTTATGCCACGTTCGCGTGTGAGCCCATAATGGCCGATTTCGCCTCCTGTTCGCCGTGCGAATTCTAACACCTTAAGATATTCTTGTTGCTCTGTAACGACTTGTGAATGGTACGCTTGCATTCCATGTACCATTGAGGGCAATTCCGAACTTTGCCGCACTTCGATCATCATAAGAATTGGATTCGATGTTGTCGCGGCGAACTCTTGTCCAATGTCAAAAGAGTCGAGGCTACTTCCCATCCTTTGATGCTGCAGCAAAGAGCTTACAACCCAAACTACTGTCATTGCATTATTTCCATAAGCTTCGTTTGTCCGGAAGACTTCATTTGCTAAGCTACGCGTCCCAGCAGTAGCGGTTCGCGCCAGATTATGGCCTCGCATTAGTAGACTTGGGGTCCCCCGTCCTTTTGGCTGCGGAAGTGACCTCTCCATTGGCGTCACTACGAGGGTTTTTTGTTTGCCAAGTGTGTCGAATGCAGCGGATAGCCACTCGCGACCTTCTGGGTCGAACCAACGTTCGGCGGCAACAATTCGTGCATGTCGCAAGTTATTCGGTGTGGGATCATAAACAACTTCAAAGCCGGCTGCGCGAATGTCCTCTGAGAAACTGCCGGATAGAATATCCACCCTTTCGCCTTCTTCGCGCAGCGGAAACATCGTTTCGATCTCAGTCTTAACAGTTAGATCCGTCGCAATGGACACAGATTTACCTGGGCTTAGCAGCGCGGAGATCTTGGGATATTCCTTAACCATCGGGAAATCCTGCGGTAGCCTAAGGATAAATGTTCCCGGCTTTGCAGAATCACCCTTAACAACGATCATGAGATCAGGTAGAGGTTGTCCTGGGTTTAGACCAGAAATATTCTGCTCCTGCAGTCCGCTGGGGTCGAAATACTTTTGCGGCGAGTTTTTGACGTATCGAAACAGATTTTCATCGCGTTGTGCCGGATCCTCGCTCAACCAGCGCGCGGTCTTGGAGTCGTAGACCCGTTGCCGGACATTCACCAGTCCGGTGGCCGCATCGTGGTAGTAGCCCAGTTGGCCGACGAAGCGAAATGGGTTCGCGGTGCTGTTACTAACGAGCGGCTGGCCGAAGGCCTGCTGGCGATAGCTGGCCTGGATGCTCTGGTCCGCTCCCGTAAGCATGCGGGTGCTGCCCACCGCATCGTAATGGTAGTAGCTCGTGGTCCAAACCATATTGGTTATCCCTGCCGTCGTTGGCTGATAAGGTGGCCGTAGGGTACCGGCTCACAGGTATACTCGGCCTGGGTGACGTTATTGGCATCGGTCTCGGCCAGATAGGCTTGGCCATCGTAGACAAACCGCACTATGCCCCCGGCATCTTGCCGCTGGTGCCGCAGGCCGTCGGCGCGATAGGTGTTCGTCGTCACCGCGCCCGTGGGCAACTCGACTTTCACCAGCCGGTTGTCGGCGCTCCAGGTGTAGGTGGTGCGGCCGAGCGAAGTGTTTACCACATGCAGATTGCCAGCCGCATCATAGGTGTAGAATTTCATGCCCTCAGTGGCGTTACTGCTGGCTTGTAGCTGATTGGCCCCGTCGTAGGCATAGCTGGTGGCCACGCCGTTTTCGGTGCTTAGGGTGCGATTGCCCACACAGTCGTACAGGTCGCTGAGCGTGTAATTGGCTTCCCAGGGATTGAGTTCAAACGTGAGCCAGCCCTCAGGCGGCATAGCGCTCCATTCATCGATAGTTAACGTGGACCAATCGAGGTTTGCCGCCCCGCCCCGCTGCTGGCCGGTGAGTTGGTAGGTTGCATCGTAGGTCCAGGTGGTGATTTCTCCCGTCAGTTCCTGCAAACCCTTGCGAATCCCCACGTTGTTGTAGCTGTACACGAGCCGATCGACGAG
>JAKOVF010000358.1 GCA_029782225.1 Chloroflexota bacterium
CAGGGACGCGCAAGAGCAAGATCGGCTGCGGCACGACGGGACCTGTTGGCACAACAACTTGAAAGCCGCCGCCGTAAAGATAAAGACTGTTATTCCCTTCCAAAAGTGCGCCACGATCGTCCTCTGCCCATCCCACCGCGAATAAACGGCCCCCCCAATTCAGAACCGTCCACAATTTGTTGCTCTGCCTCTCCAAGCCGAATCCCACCACTATACAGGAAGCGGGCATTCCGAGAAATCAAAAATCCCGAAGAAGATTCAGCCCACTTGGGTGCAATGCTACTTTTTATCAACTCTGATAACAGGTAATTATCATCTTCAGCGGTCAGCACTATACCTTCAATTGCTGGAGCAGACTCCAATGACACAACGGCGTGCAAGTGTAAAGCGGTCAGCCGAAAGATATTGGCAGCTTGGTTCTTGCTCTGCTTATGCACCTAATGGTCCGAACACTGCATCGAAACCAGATCGACCATTCACTTGAAGCGTTTGGGGCTGGATGACAAATCACGAAGAGTGGGGTTGCTACCGGGGTGACCATGCAGGGGCAATTTGTTGAAACGGGCTATCAATCAACCGCCGCAAATTGCTGCCGTCCACATTCATCACATAAATCTCTTGATGTCCTTCGCGCATTCCCACGAATGCAATTTGTTGTCCATCGGGAGACCAAACCGGTGCAGTATCACCTGTGGCAGGATTCTCCAAGCAATGCAGTCCACTGCCATCCGCATTGATGATGCAAATATCGGCTCCCCGACCTGTCTGCAAAATTCCCGCAAACGCGATGTGCATACCATCCGGGGACCATGCTAACTGCCACGCCCCATCTTTCACGAGCGTGCGCACATTTGCTCCATTGGAGTCCATAACAAGAAGGTCTTTTTTCCCGTCATGCTCTTGACCAAAAGCGATCAGATTCCCGTGCGGCTGCCACACGGGCGAGTCGGCATTTTCTTGTAACACGCGCGGCTTGGCATTAGATGCCACCTCTGTTACATAAATGTCGGTTGGATGTCCTGGATTTGGAACTTGCTTTGAGGCAAAGACCAACTGTTGATTGTCTGGCGACCAACTGGGATTTGTACAAAACGAAAACGCCAGACAGGGAATTTGAATCAGCGCGCCACTGTCCAGATTCATTACATAGATGGCTTGGGTGTAATCCGGTTGGGCTGCGCCCACAAATGCAATCCGTTTTCCATCCCATGACCAAACAGGATTCTCTTGGTCTGGCGGTGCCCCTTGGGCGATAGCCGGTCGCGGATTACCTCCCTCGCGGTCGAAAATCCAAATTTCTTGACGGTCACCAGCAAAATAGCGCAACGCGAGGTGTTCACCATCTGGCGCCCACGCTGCTTGATCCCCAATTTTGGTGAGGAGCTTTAGTTGCGTTCCATCCATATTCACCGTGAAAGTGCCTTCTTGCTGGGTGTTGTCTTCACTAATCGCTGTAAAGGCAATCCTTGGCAAAGGAGTGGGCGTTGGCGTTGGAATGGCTTGAGCAGGGGAAGGTGAAGGTATCACCGTACAACCAAATCCAGTAATCACCAATAGCATTCCCAGGATGAAGAGGGAACTAGGCACCAGTCGCTTCACTCCAATTCCGTCCATACAGTACAACTCCCATTGCACAGAACCGACCTCAAATCATTTTTTTCATTCCGATAGTTAGCGTTTTACGGCCCGAGCGTCGCATCGAATTTGGCGGGACGATCTGTCGCATCAAAATAGAATCTCAAACCAACCGCGTTGCTGTGTCCACCACAAAAGCCACCGCTTCCATTCGTCCCAAT
>JAKOVF010000364.1 GCA_029782225.1 Chloroflexota bacterium
AATTGAAGCACATCGAGCATCCGTGGAAGACATTCGGCCCGACGGGTCAATGTTGGTTCATGGCAAGTACCACGACTCCGTATGCCAGCTTCGCGACGACGTAAGAGAATGCTTGGAAGCTTACATTAGCATGCGAGAACGCGCTATACCGGACGAACTTGGCACGCCGGTATTCGTGGCAGTGGGAAACCGTGCAGGAGGTAAACGACTCAGCAGGCGCGGTATTCGGAAGATCGTTGACGGTTACTTGGAAAAGGCAGGCTTGAAGCGCCCAGGGTTAAGCGGACACGCCCTGCGACATACCGCGGCGACGGCAGCATATAGGCATTTGAAAGACATTCGCGCCGTACAGGACATGCTTGGGCACCGAGACCCTAAGACTACGAGCCGCTATGCCCGCGCCGTGCATCGGCAGGAGCAAAACCCGGCAAACGCCATTGGAGTGCGAATATAAAAGACGGTGGACGGTGAGTGGCTAGGCGAATAACCATGGTGGAAGCGCCTTCGGCTTATCCTTCTTCCGTTTCCTGCCCGATGACCTGCCTCGCCCCCACGCATCTGGAGGGATAAGTCCGATCTTGTACCGCTGTTCATCCTTCCAACATTCATAGGCCAAGATGGGAGTCATCCAAGCCCCCGATTCCTCTGGCGGGATTGATTCCTTCTTGGCCTTCCTCTCTTCTTCCAGACGTTGCAACTCATCCCGAATCTCATCTGTTGCCTTCCAAAGACGAGACCCTTCCGTTTGGAACGACTCCTTGATCCGCTCAATTATTTCGGCGTTTTCCCCGGTTTTGTCTACATTCCGCTTGCGCCAGTTAAGGTAGGCTATGATATGGCTGTCGGTCATTCCTTGCGCCACTCTGTCAAGAACCGTGCGAACCAGTTCAACGGCGAAGGGCGACGCGCCAGTTTTCTCCCATTCCCTCAGATGTTTCTGTATCAGTGCCTGCACTTATCCTCGCCTCCAATCGTTCGCGCAATCTCCTAACCCTCGGATCAGACTCCGCCTTCTGCACAAGCATTAAAGACTCAACGATTTTCGGCGACAATCTGCTGCCGTCCATACCGCAACAAGCAGCCGTAAGATGCCACATTCGCGATCTAGTGAAGTAATCCACCGCCGTGCCGAAGTCGGCCTTGTGCGAAGCCGCCGCATACCGACGCACTCCACGTTCTACCTCTTGCCACGCCTTCCGAAGGCCACATTGGAACCTTTCTCTGTAGCTTCTTCCGTCATCAATTGACCGAGCGATATCATGGGCACGAGCCAACACGTCAGATTTGGTCCACAGTACATAACGGGCCAACGTTGCCCCTTGACGCAAGTCCAACTGCGCCTGTTTGGTTATTGCCAATGCCAAGGACAGCCACCCAGGATTAATGCGATCCAACAGTAGCGCC
>JAKOVF010000368.1 GCA_029782225.1 Chloroflexota bacterium
CGTGATTTCAGAGACTTGGCGCCCGCCACCCCGGCCGCTCGTCCCTCCACCAGGCTCGGAATCTTCTGGTGCCCCCGGCACATCAATCCGGTGTTTCTTCAGCTCCTTGAATGGCCTCCACCCGAAGATACTGATGCTTGCCAGTGCGTCTATGACACCGTTCCATAGGCCAATGAGAAACTCAATAATCGGCCGGAGGATAGCATCAAACAGCGTGACAACAGGGCGTAGTACAGCACCGATTAGCTCCATAGCTTTGGCAAAAGCCTCAGTCTCCATTAACAGCGATAAGAAAACATCCCGCCAATTACCGGATTTAATTGCCTTTACCACATCCAAGAGCGTCCCAGCCGCATTTGCCACAGCGTTTATGAACGTTTCGAGCGGAGGCTGCAGCCCGTCCATGATCTTCTGCCATGTTGTCTTTTGGTTCTCAGCAATTTCGTCTGCGAGCTCTTGTTGCTTGATGGCGTAATATTCCTGGATGGCCTTGATAGTTTCAGCGCTTGCCTCCATTTCGATGGCGAGCTGCTCCATCTCTCTGGCCTCTTCCCGGAGCCTCTCTAGCCGCATTTCAGGTGTTGCGCTGAGTTCAAAGAGCTTGTCCGCCCACTCTTTTTCAAACGCCTCTCTTGGAGCAGCAAGAGAATCCGCCAGTTCCTTGCGGATCTTCCTAATTTCGGCAGCAGTAGCCTGCTCGATCGCAAGCCTGAGCTCGGCGTTTTCCCCGGCAATCTCAAGCTCTTTTTCTTTGATTCGCTCCAGTTCCGCTATACGGTCTTCCGCACGCTTTCGGAGTAATTCTTCTTCGCTGGCCGTTGCCTCAAACAGCCTGTCCTGCCAGCTCTTAAGACGGTCTTCCTGCTCTTGGAGCTTGCGATCCTCAAGGGCCTTTAGATCGTTCGCCAATTGTTCATTGATTTGCTCAATCGCCTCAGCCAAGGCGTTTTCGATATACTCAACGGCTTCAGCGTTATCTTTGACAAGCTCGATTTCTGCTTCGGCGCGCTTCCTTAACTGCTCGATCCTGTCGGTCGCCTGCTTACGCAGCCGGTCCTCTTCCGAGGCGTAGAAATCGAAAAGGGTGTCCTGCCACGATCTGAGGATATCCTCTTCCCTTTGGACGCG
>JAKOVF010000398.1 GCA_029782225.1 Chloroflexota bacterium
AGCGGTGGTAGACTCTTGAGCAATCAGTTGTACTTGTCATTAGAGAAAATTGCAGGAAGGTGGACCGACTATTTAGTTGTCATAAATAGCGAGGATTATGATGCAGCCTTGCGGTACAGGATAGTACCAAGAAGGTGTCTGCGCTATATGCCCGGCATCGGCATTGACACGGAATACTACGATCCGGAACGCGTCAGCAAGCATGACATAATCGAAGTGAGGAAAGAGATCGGTCTCGATGCCGACACACCGTTATTCTTGATGATTGCCGCCTTTGATCCCGGAAAACGCCATCGTGATGTTATACATGCTCTTGCACGTATGCGGAATAAAAACGCTCATCTGGCGCTGGCGGGTACGGGTCCGCTGGTTGGATCCGTAAGAGACTTGGCGAGGCAACTCGGGTTGATCGACCGAGTACACTTTTTGGGGTATCGCCGGGATATCCCACGACTCATTCGAGCTTCGGTGGCGACCGTGCTCCCGTCCGAACGCGAAGGGTTGCCGCGAGCTGTAATGGAATCCATGGCGATGCAAACACCCGTCATCGGGGCGGATGCTCGTGGTATTCGGGATCTTCTTGCTGAAGGTGGTGGGGGATTGGTTAGAGTGGGTGATGTCGCGGGAATGGCTCGACAGATGGATAGGCTCTTGGAACACCCAGAGGAAGCCCGTATGCTCGGGAAGCAAGGAAGGAATATCATTCGGTCCAAATACGACATCAAATTTTTATTGCAGCTTCATCGAGAACTGTATGATGAAGCCTTGTACAAGCGACGTTCCTGGGTAAGCGTCAAATCGCCCACACCTTCCTGGTGTCGTGACACCGAGAGATAATCTCTCCAGAACGAATGTGGGAGGTTGTCTTCGATGACGCGTCATGAGCGCCGGCTGATGTGGCAGGAACGAGTGGATCAGTATCGGGCAAGCGGGATGAGTGGTGCCGCGTGGTGCCGTGAGAACGAAGTGTCGGAACAACAGATGTACTATTGGCTACGGAAGTTCCGCAGCGAAGAAACGGACGCAGTGGAAGACGACATCCAGTGGATCCAGCTTGGCCGGTGGGACCGCCAGGCTGCGCTGCGTATGACCGGAGACAGTGCCGTGCGGATCCACATCGGT
>JAKOVF010000011.1 GCA_029782225.1 Chloroflexota bacterium
CAGGCGAACGGCCATGGGCCCTGATCGAACGCAAAGTAGCGGCTAACTCGTCGTCATTGGTAAAAATGGCACCGCCATCACCGTAACAGCCCAGGGGCTTTGCTGGGAAAAAGGAAGTAGTGGCTGCATCGCCGAAAGAGCAAGCCTTCCTGCCATTGATGCTGCCACCGAAGCCTTGGGCGCCATCCTCTAGAACCAGCAAGTCGTATTTCTGGGCAATCTTCTCAATTCTAGGGTAATCAGCTGGCAAACCAAATAGATCCACGGGAATGATCACGCGGGGTGTAAGCTTGCCCTCCCTAAACGTGCGCTCAATAGCTTCCTCTAAGGCATCGGGGGAGATATTGTACGTTTTCGGATCTATGTCCACCAAAACCGGAGTAGCGCCTCTGAGAGAAGCCACACTTGCCGACGCGATGAACGTGAAGTCTGAGGTGAAGACTGCATCACCAGGCCCAATCCCCCAAGCCATGAGAACGAGCAGCAGAGCATCGGTTCCATTGGCACAGGAAACGCAGTGCTTCACACCCACATATTCGGCGAGCTTCCCTTCCAACTCAAGAACCTGACGGCCTAGGATGAACCTTCTCTCGCACAACACTTCTTTGATTCTGGCATCAATCTTCTCCTGCAGCGCTAAATATTGGGCCTTAAGGTCTCGAAACTCCACCTTACTCCTCCTCCAACAAAGCAATTGCGGTACCTTTAGGCGCATACTTCCGGCCACACTTCTCGCACTCGAGGTCCCGGTTTAGGATTTGGCCGCACTCACACGCCCAGCCAACCTGGCGAGCAGGTACGCCCACCATCACAGCGTAATCGGGGACATCCTTCGTAACGACTGCCCCTGCACCGATCAGGGCATAGCGCCCGATGGTGTTTCCGCACACGATGGTGGCATTGGCTCCAATGGTAGCTCCTTCTTTCACAAGTGTCTTGGCGTAAAGCTCCTTATCCGCAACCGGGTATTTCGCCCTGGGCGTCAAGACGTTTGTAAATACCATGGATGGCCCACAGAACACATAGTCCTCAAGTTCCACACCCTCGTAGACGGAAACGTTGTTCTGGATCTTGACATAGTTTCCGATCTTGACGTTGGTGCCTACATTAACGTTTTGCCCCAGCGTGCAGAATTCACCGATCTGGGCCCCAGATTGAATATGGCAGAAATGCCAGATCTTCGTTCCTCGACCGATTTTCACACCATCATCTATGTAGGAGCTTTCATGAGCGAAATAATCCATAGGAATCACCCAAAAAACCCTTTCATGTCTCTGGTCGAGAAATCCTCTAGAGGCAGGCGCACAGGCCTACCTTCCAGTGCTGACTTGTAGATGGCTAGAATCAACTCCACGGCCCTTTTTCCAGCTTCGCCATCTACCAGTGGCCTCCGCCCTTCGCGGATGGCCGAAACCACATCTCTGTACAATGGGGTATGTCCAAATCCATACACATTGGGTGGGTTCTCATGATATTTCGCCTTTACTTCCTCGGGATCATCCTTCTGATCTACGAAATTCCATTCCTCAATGATATTCACCGATTTTCCCCCAACCTTGACCGTTCCCTTCTCGCCAAATATGTACAGGGTTTCTTCAAGATCCTTGGGATAAACGTTGGTTGTTCCTTCGATAAAACCATAGGCGCCGTTGGAGAACTTAATCAGGGCCAGCCCCAAATCTTCCGCTTCGATGTAGTCGTGATTGAGGCGAGCTGTATAGGCAAACACCTCATCAATGTGATCGCCCATCATCCAGCGCAGAAGATCAATATTGTGGAGGCACTGGTTCATGAGGGCTCCGCCGTCCTGGGCCCAGGTACCCCGCCAAGGTGCCTGTTCATAGTATCCCCTATTGCGATTCCATCTAACATGTGCGGCTCCGTGGAACAGTCTTCCAAAACGGCCTTGTTCAACCGCCTCTCTTAGTTTTTGGATCGACTTGTTGAAGCGATTTTGATGACATGCACAAAGCACTACTCCTTTGACCTCCGCAGCGTCTATCAGCCGATCCGCATCAGCTATAGATAAAGCCATAGGCTTTTCGATAATCACGTGGCAGCCCGCGTCAACACAATCTAGACCAATGGCAGCGTGACTACCGCTTTCCGTGGCGATCGCCACCAAATCCAGTTGCTCCGAACTTAACATAACCTGATAGTCGGTGTATTTCTTTACCTTGCCACCGTTGATTTGAGCTTCGGCCAGAGCCACGTCCATTCTCTCGGGCACCAGATCGCAAACGGCCACAAGTTCAATATCACCGCTGTGTGCTTGAACCGCCGCTAGATGATTGGGCGAGATCCTTCCGCAGCCGATAAGCGCGTAACGCAGTTTTCCCACTCACAACACCTCGATATTTGATCGATCCCGAACCTCGTTCATCGCATTCTTGGTATCGAAAACCAACTTGGCATGCTGCTGCACAAAGTCATAGTCAACAGTCGTATGGGCGGTTGTAACCATAACCAAGTCCGCAGACTCGATGAGTTCCTTAGTTAAGGCGTCTGCGCCGCGCTTTACCTTACCTTCATGCTTGTACTCTTTGATATATGGATCGAAAAAGACCACTTCCGCGCCACGTTCCTCAAGATGGTCAATGACCTTGATAGCAGGGCTCTCGCGGTAGTCATCGATGTCCTGTTTGTAGGCCACGCCAAGGACTAACACTTGCGAGCCATTGAGGGGCTTCTTCACTTTGTTCAGAATCCGCGCTGCCCGCTCCACGCAGTACTCAGGCATGCGGTCGTTGATCATCATCGACGCCTCAATCATGGAGGTGTGGAAGCCGTATTCCCTCGCTTTCCAAGACAAATAGTAAGGATCCAAGGGAATGCAGTGTCCACCGAGTCCCGGGCCCGGATAAAAGGCCTGAAACCCGTAAGGTTTTGTCTTTGCAGCCTCTATCACTTCCCAGATATTGATACCCATTTTGTCGCACAGCATGGCCAGTTCATGGATGAGGCCGATGTTGATGTTGCGATAGGTGTTTTCAAGGATCTTCTCCATTTCAGCCACTGCTGGGCTAGACGCTTTAAATACCTCAGCTTCCAAAACGCTTTCATAGAGAGTAGCTGCTAATTCTGTGCAGGTTGGGGTCACTCCCCCAACAACTTTTGGTGTGTTCTTGGTCTTGTAGATACGATTGCCCGGATCTACCCTTTCAGGTGAAAACGCCAGGAAGAAATCGATGCCGCACTTGAGGCCGCCGTTTTCCAAAATGGGTCTTAACAGCTCTTCCGTTGTGCCAGGATACGTGGTAGACTCCAGCACGATTAGCATATCCCTGTGCATGTGCTTCGCAATGGTTTCTGCGGTACTCTTAACATAGCTGAGATCAGGCTGCTGATAGCGGTCTAAGGGGGTAGGTACGCAGATGCTCACACAGTCCAACTCAGAGATCCTGCTGAAGTCACTAGTTGCGGTCAGCATCCCAGCCTTAACGATTTCAGCGAGATCTTCGTCAACCACATCCCCTATGTAGTTGATGCCTTGGTTTACCATGTC
>JAKOVF010000032.1 GCA_029782225.1 Chloroflexota bacterium
ATCCTCCCCTATGCCGCCACAGAGGATGAAATCCAACAATGGTATCGAACAACAGCCCCATTCTACGATCCTGCGGAACTCGGCTTTGTAGGCAGTCAGGTACGGCAGTTGGCTGACAAGTGGACGGTGACGATCCAAAAGACGGTGGATGACAAGAACGTTGCCACCGGATTCGGTTTGGCAATCGGCGAGGACGATATATCCGAGTTTGCCGTGTTAGCCGATCGATTCCGTGTTTTCGGCAGCCTAGACGAAGAAGGCGACGGCACAGCACTGTTTGTGGTAGACGCACAGACAAACAAAGCGTATCTCAACGTCGAAGAAGTGATCGCCGCAGGTGCAATTAAAGCAGAACACCTTGAAGCCGATTCAGTGCTCGCATATCTGGTGCAGGCAGGGTTCGCTCAATTTGACGAAGCCAACGTGCTTGATCTGCTAGTGGACAGGCGAATCCGTGTTGGTGACAACCTGGAGATCGGCGGGAACAGGATCGTGGTGGGAGGGTATGAACCGGTTACGCAGAAAGTGGCGATAACGGAGGATACTTACACTTGGGACGATGAGCCAGATACTAACTTTTCCTCCGGAATAAGTCTTGACGTTGTAGCCTCAAACTACAGGGAAACCGCGCACACGTTTCTGAAGATCCCCATCCCATCGGGTGCAACGAATATACTCTCGGCAAAATTGCGATTGTATTGCAACACCATATGGCCCGCCACTCTGATGGGGAAGGTGGAGATTCGGCCAGTAGCAGAAAATTGGAATCACACGACCATAACATGGGACGATGAGCCAGATACCATTGGGGATCCTTTACTGTACGACCCTCCGGCGGCAAGCAGCTCGTGGGCGACGTTTGATATAACACCAATAGCCCAAAAGTGGTTGTCTGGTGATATTGACAACTACGGGATAAGGTTGGCATTTGTCGAGCCGAGCGCCGGTTTGGAACAGATATATTTCCGTTCTTCCCGCCACGGAGAAGAGCACAGCCGCCCGTATGTGGAAATAACATACGCATCACCGACAACCAAGGTTCCGAAAGGCGTTCTCGGCGATCTTGAAGGGCTTTACTGGATGGGACAACCGCTTCCGCCAAACACATACAGTCTATACATCGAAGATGCGTTCGTGAATGGAACGGTCATATCGGTAGACGAACGTGGCAATTACTCCATGCTGGACGGCGGGCGTTTGGCATTTTATCGTGCTACGCAATGGGACGAATCGGGCAATCCAATTGCACATTCAAAGGCCATGTATCCGGCACAAATTGTAGCTGGCACAGCAAATAGCGGTCATGTCATAGACCTCTATGCACAAGGCTACAGATTTCTGTCCGAACCAAAAATCATCGTATTCCCCAACTTCAATCGTACCTACCTGGCGAATCATCAAGGGCAAGACGTGTGGATCAACTGGAAGGTTGAACCTGTTGATGACAGCACGCCGATATTCAATCCCCACACTGGAGCAGTTAAATTCAAGGTGCGG
>JAKOVF010000046.1 GCA_029782225.1 Chloroflexota bacterium
ATTAAGTCGCGGTGGCAAGAGTATGACCAGGACCTGGAGACGTTCCGAAAGTTGTTTCGAATGGCGGAGGAAAGCGACTTCCTCTCTGGCCGTAGTGGTGCATGGAAGGGCTGCAACTTCGATTGGCTTATTAGGCCGAACAACATGATCAAGGTCTTGGAAGGCAACTACAACCGGGGCCGTTTGAGTCCACGAAACAGCCGGACGTTGGATGCTGACCCCCCTTCGTACATTGAGAGAGAATTGAAATTCCTCAAGGCCGCCATGGGTGAGGAGGGTGCACGTTGAGAGACGCAGCCATCCTGGACGAGCTACGAGTGCTGGGTCTTGTCCTAGAAGACGTGCGCCGGTTCGATGACGTGCTACGCCATGGTGACCTACTCTTCGGCACGAAGGAAGGCATCACGCTCTTTGAAGCCTGCAAGAAGTGCCATGAGAAGCGCGGGAGAGTCATTCCAGAGGTAGTGCAGGGCTACCTGCGCAGGGCAGTTCGACCCGATGAGGCGCGCTACATCGTGGACACCGCCATCGAAGCATCGGCCTTCGCCAGTTGGGAAGAGTCGCTAAGGATCTTGGCGGATAGAGCACACCGGCGGAGGATCGTCCAAGCGGCGAGTAGCATCCTGCAGGCTGCAAACAACGAGGAGATGTCGGCTGCAGACCTTGACGCTGAGGCCATTCGCCTGATCACCGAGGCGATAAGCGGTAGGGAGCTTGTGGATGCGGTCACGATTGGTGAGGTTGCGGAGCGTCTCCTAGAAGATTTGGATTCGAAGAAGCCGTTGGTTAAGGCGATTCCTGCTGGCTTGGTGTCACTGAACAGCAGGTTAAAGGGTTTGCGGTCAGGGTGCCTCTACACCGTGGGAGCTGCCACTGGTATGGGCAAGACGCACCTGATGATGCACATAGCCTACAACGCAAGTAAGCAAGGGCACGTTGGGCTCATTGTCTCCCTGGAAATGGACCGTTATGCACTACGCGACCGTATGTTGGCACGTTTCGCTGGCTCTTATGACCTCTCCCGAGTGATTGACGCGGATCTTCGAGGCAAGCTGGAGTACGCAGTGTCAGAGGTGGCTGGTTTGCCCCTGTACATCTGCGACAACCGCAGCATTGGGGTGCAACACGTACAATCGTTGGCGAGGGTGTTGGAGGCTAGG
>JAKOVF010000081.1 GCA_029782225.1 Chloroflexota bacterium
ATCTGAGCGAGGAGGTACGTTCGGTCGAGTGGCAGGCATCCGAAGATTTGATCATGAGACAGGCCGCTTTTTACGATGATGTGATTCGTGAGATTGAGCATTCGGCGGACGAGATGGAAGCCTCCCTGGAAAACAGATTAAAGGTATTTCAGGATGAACTGCAATCTGAGCGGGAGACCTATCTGCTAAACATTCAGGACTGTATGAATCGAATTGATGAGATGCGTGAAAGAGAAGACCGCCGGCGGGCCCTCGCTGATTCATGGATGATGCAATGCAGTTCATTACATGATTTCATTGCACAGGAGTACGACACGAACCATTTCGTACCGGGCCGCCTTGAACGGATCGAACAGCGACTGAATCTGGCGCGTACGAACCTGGGTTATGGCATGGCTGAGGCTACGTTATCCACAGCCCAGACAGCTTACTTGGAACTGTCAGAGCTGCGGGTTGAGCTTGAGGCGATGACTCTTGAATGGCAGAACCTGTTTGCCCTTGCATATTCGGCTCTCAAGGAGCTGAGGGATACTATCATTGCCAATGCACATATCCCTGCGCTTGATGCCGAAGGTAACGAACTGCCGATTCTCATTGATGCGGACCTCTGGTCTAAAGGGCAGTATCATACGGTGCTCGAAGAGTGTCAGAGGCTGTGCAGGAGGCTGGCGCAACACACTCTCGAGATCCACGTTGACGAGCTCCGCGAGTTAGTTGCCAAGGTCATACCTGGCATCCGATACAGCCTGGATACGGCCATTTATGAGTCTCGCCTCCACGCTATTCAGGCACAGATGAGAGCGAACATTGCAGAACTCGCGCTGGAGGCGCTTGCCAGTCAGGGGTTTACCATGGTGGAGGCCGGGTACCTTGGAGACAATGCTGATGCCCCTTATAACGCTCGGCTGCTTCATCGGGCAGATGGAATTTCTGTACGGGTGAGCGTTGTGCCTCAGGAAGGCCAGCAGTATGTCAACGATATTATTGTCGTCGCTGAAGATTCCGCGCTGAAGACCGAACACGAGATGCTGGCGCGCTTCGGTGAGATCCGTTCGGCATTCACCCAGTACGGACTCTCCGTAGGCCCAACGCAAACAACCCCGGACTCGCGTCCTGCCATTCTGCCAGCTGATCCCGTGCGGCCGCAGAGCCAGCAAAATCGTCAAACGGAGATCATGCAGGATGTTCGAACGGATTAGACAAGGACTGGCTTCGCAAGGCCAGAAAAGATTCTCTGTCCTGTACGGAGTGGGGATGGAGGATGTTTTCCTTGGCACCGAGGACCATGAATACAACATTGAAGAAGCCCTCTTTCTGGAGCTTCATGCCCTCGGGTTTGACCGCATCATATTTACATCTCCTCACGACCCGCTATACTTCATGGACACGCGTTCACAGGAACTGACATTGCGTGCCTCAACCGCTGCACCGGGCACTGACGCGCCAGCGACTACGCGCCAGATGCATCATATCCAGAATGCTCCCCTCGGAACTATAAACATGCTGAGGCCGCCGCCGAGAATGTCGATGCTGAATCCTCTTCGAGGGATGGGAGATGCGTTCCTGATCCGCCTGCTGGACACAATCATGCGGGAAACAGAAGGCCGCAAAACGGCTCTGGTCCTGGTTCAGGCGGAAGTCCTGCTCACGCACTTCGATACAAAGCGGCTTCTCGCAGGGTTAATTGGCGCATGGATGCACTTGCCTCAGTCAAACCAGAATGCCTGCTTCCTGCTGATGGCGGCTGCCAGCCGAGAGCAACTATCGAATATCGGTATCCGGATTGAGGTGCCTGAACTCCGCAACTACCTGCTTGAGGCCCATCCAAAGAGTCCTATCTCATTCATTGAGATAGGTTGGCCGCAGATGGATGAAGTCGAGCGGATGTTGGTACGCGTACGCTCCAGTGGCGTTGTCATCAGCGAGGAGGAGGCAGGGCATCTCGGGAAGATGATTGCATCAGAGGGCGGCGCACTGAGGACATGGCTAAGCCGCTTTTTTCACGTTGAGCAGTTGGACGCGGCAAGCCTTCGCGCGAGCGGCTGGTTCAGCGCCTATCGAGATAGCGGGGTTTCTGCGATGGACAGACTTAATCAACTGATTGGCTTGGCGGACGTAAAGGCAAAGATCCGCGAATACGCTGCATGGTTAGAGGTCGCGCGACAATCATCCGCTGCCTCGACCCAGAATCCGCTACTACATATGGTCTTCACCGGCAGCCCCGGTACGGGAAAAACGATCGTTGCAAGACTACTGGGAGAGATCCTATATGAAATCGGTATCCTGCGCAAAGGGCATCTTGTAGAGGTGAAGGGCGCGGACCTGATCGCGGACCACGTGGGCGGGACAGCTATTAAGACAAATCGCGTCGTGGACCGCGCCCTGGATGGAGTCCTGTTCATTGACGAGGCCTACACCCTGGCAGACCAGGACCATGGCAGCTTTCGGCAGGAATCGATCGAGACCCTGCTCCCGCGCCTTGAGGATGAGCGTCAGAGATTGCTCGTTATCCTGGCAGGCTATCCCGAGAAAATGCGCAAACTCATGGATTCAAATCCAGGGCTGGCACGTCGATTCCCTATAGATAACATCGTGAACTTTCCCGATTACGAGCCGTCTGAACTCTGGGCGATCCTTGAACAGATGCTCAAGGAGCGGTCGCTGGGATGGACTGCAGAAACTGAGGCCACGCTCAGAACTCTGATCAATCAACTCTATGCGGCCAGGGATGAGAGTTTCGGCAACGCAGGAGAAATGCGTAACCTCGCTGAATCCTTGGAACGTCAGAGAGCTTATCGAATTACCGCAGGCCAACTCCCGTGGGATTCAGATCTTCTCGTAAAGGATATCCCTCCCAAATATGCGGCCTACCTTCCCCAGCCTGTGCCATCGGTGGATTCGGTGCTTGAGATCGTGAACGATCTGGCAGGGCTTGAATCTGTTAAGGAGCATTTGAGGAACCTGGTCTATCAGGTCCAGTATGAGTCGGCGCGGCTTAAGGCGGATCCAACGTTTCAGCCCGGGCCATCGTTGCAGCACCTGGTGTTCACTGGAAATCCGGGAACCGGCAAGACCACCGTTGCGCGACTGGTCGGAAGCATACTTCGATCGCTTGGGAAACTTCACAAGGGACATTGCGTGGAGGTGAGCCGCGCCGATCTGGTCGCTGGATATGTCGGACAGACAGCGCTCAAGACGATGGACAAAATCCGCGAGGCTCTGGATTGCGTGTTATTTATTGATGAGGCATATTCCCTTAGCCGGCAAGGCCCCAATGATTTTGGGCAGGAGGCCATTGATACACTGGTAAAGGCAATGGAGGATTACCGGAACCGTTTGGTCGTCATTGCTGCTGGATATCCCGGCCCGATGGATTCCTTCTTACGCAGTAACCCCGGCCTGGCGTCCCGCTTTGCCCCGCCTTTGGTCTTTCCCGATCTCAGGATCGAGGAGATGGAGCAAATTCTGACCAGGCTTGCAGAAAAAGAGGGCTATATTCTGTCTGAAGCAGCGCGGCAAAGAGGGCTTCAATACCTCATAATCCGGCGTTTTGATGAGCATTTTGGAAATGGAAGAGCGGTTCGCAGCCTCTTCGCTCAGATGAAGGTGTTGCTGGCGCGACGATTGATGCAGCAAGATACTCCTGCACTGGAACAAAGCACGCTGACGACATTTACGGAAGCGGATGTGCCCATCCCGGGCTACCACTTCGAGGATCTTGCGGATCGACGTGTCGAGCGGGAAGTGAACCAACAAGCAGACAGCGATCCCCTCCTGAAACAGATCCAACGTTCCGAACAGCAAGAGAGAGTCAAACAAGTGATCGATCAGATCGAGGGATCAAGCTAGGCCGAGACACGGTCATGAAGTTGGTCTTACGAGCACAGGTTTGATTAGCTTCGGCTTCGCAGCAGGTGTTCGACAGCCCGTTCCACCCAGTCGTTCCACGAACCGTGGGGCATCTTGGCGCGTTCATGCTCGATCAGCCGATCGGCCACGGCGCGATCATGAGCTACCAGGGTGACCAGGTATTCATATCTGTCCGTCCGTGGCTCGTCTGCCAACTGAGGCTTGGGGGCAGGTTTGTAGATGCATCTCTGTGGCGACCGCCGCGGACTCGGCAAATGCTCAGACAGCGCTTCCTTCAAAATCGCCGAGCGGTCGGCATACCATTTTTTTCTATCCTGTTCGTTTCCCGTATCGGCCATCACTTTTAGTGCGTCGAGGTTCTCGACACACTGTCGCCAGTCTGAAGCGGCCTGAACATCATTTCGAGAAGCCATCCACTCCACAGCGCCCAGCATCCAGCGGGCGATCATTTGCCTGTGGTTGTCTCCTATTCCGGGAGAGTATTCTCGTACGGCTTTCTTCAATAATACAATTGCTGCGGGGAAATTTCCTATCTGGTAGCTGGCCAATCCACATTCGAGGTACGCCTCCCCCTTTTCGTACGTCACTGGGGTCCACCGGTTGAAGCTTTGCAGGTCATCCATCAGGGCGTACACATCTGGATATGCCTGTTGCCGGATTTTCTCCTGGACCGTACCCACGAATTGTTGAGATTCGCCGGTCAGATCCGTTCCGCGATAGCGATTAAGCCACGCATGCGGTTCTTCAGGCTTTGAGGCGAGAGCAACTTTCATCTTCCGTATGCAGCAGTCATACCACTCCCTCTCGGGTGGGTAGGAGCGGAAGAATTCCCGTCGTTTTTTGAAAATTCCTCTTGCTCCTCGCCAATTGGCGAAAGCTCTTGGATTCCGGGAGACGTGCCACTGGGCCATTCCAAGCATCCACATCGCGACAGCACGACGATGGTCATCACTGCAGTCTTTGTAGAAGCTGGCTGCTTGATTAGCGTGGCGAGCGGCTTCAGAAAACCATCCGCGCCAGTACTCCAGGGCCGCGCAGTGCAAAGCGATTTCGGCCCCATGGAGATTCTCCGTGGACGCATCCAGAATCTCCTGCAGCCGATCAATCCTTCGCTGTACACCGGCATCTGAAAGGCTGGTTACCCGAGCAGATCTGGATAATCTCCTGGATGCAGAATCCAAGTAGGACCGGCCATCGATCACGTTGAGCCAGTCGAGCACCTCAAAAACATCGATCATGAGGGAGGCTCCTTTTTCGTTCGGTTTTGACGGAAAGCATCGAGGATTTTTGCTGTATTTGCGAGGAAAATGTGGCGCAGATTTTCAGCACGGTCGGTGCCAAACTGCAGGTCGCGTACCGAATCGGTGATAGATCTGATCATCTCAGCCTGCGCCTCGGCTCTGCCCAGCTCCTGATAAGCCAGGTGGATCGCCTCGCCGTACGCACGAGCTTTCTTCCCCTCTCCCACCCAGTTGACCGCCCACAGCCTCGTCCGGGTCGCGTCGACCGGATCCTGTTGCGTCTCATCGCCAAGATCATCAAAATCGAACTGACCCATGTCAATCCAGTGCAGTTCTGCGCCGAACTTGCGGAGTTCTCGCTGCAGAGCAGGGCTGAACAGTTCCACACGCAATTCGCGGCGTGGATTTTGCCCGTTCGCACGGGGAGCAGTCAAATAGTCCAGCTCGTGCGTGCTGATAAACGTGCCGAGGGCACCGCTGATGGCACGCTGCACAGCAGCGTGCCAGGGCCGCGGTCCGCTATCGGTAACAGCAAAGGAATATGCAATATCCTGCACTGCAGCAGTTGAAAACGGATATGGAACGCGCTGATTGCGTGGAACCGTCTTCACCCGCTCCCAGCTTTTTCGCGGTGGGCATTTGCTTTCATCGGAAAGAACACTGAAACGATAATCGATGTTCCGCAAGCGGAGTCGAATTCCATCGTGGGTGATTGCAGGCAACTCCTCGATATGTCCATGTTGGTCTTCGAGGCTGACCACTGCAGCAATCATCTCGAACGGGCGCATGAAGTACTGACGATTGGTTTGAACATCATAGATCTCACGCCAATGGCGAAATGCAACCGCGTTCCCCGGCTGAATATTCACAAAGCCGGGTCCACCGATCGCCTTCAACAGGTTGTGCTGCTGCCAACGGTCTTCCAGTTCATACTGATCCAGTCTTCCACTGTCAACCCGGCTGATGGGATAAAGCAGGGAGAAGAGCGAGCAGGCCACGTACCGGAGAGCATCTCGTAGCCGCTGCAAATGATAGATATCCCGTACATATAGGGCACTACACACAAATATAAGAAGAAGTGCAGCGAGAGGAATAAGCATGTAACGACCGTAGGCCCACCCATGAAATGGGATAGCGACCTTCCAAAGGAACAAGGGAATCCAGCGGTGTGTAACGACAGCATCCTGCCTCAACACAACTGCAAGGACATTCACATCGGCACCGTCGAGTCGTTGAGTGCACGCCAGGGCAAACAGAATGCACGACAAGAGGAACACGCAAAGACGCGAAAGGCCAGCGACCAGCTCATAGAGAAGAGGCCTACGGTCGCTCAATCTGCGAAGTGGGGGAAACAAACGGAGCATGGGATTCCTATTGTGGGGCGGCAGGGTTTCCGCCGTCTCCCGGCAGTACCCAATCGTGAAGACTGCGCAGAACGGAGAATGTATCCTCTGGCAGGAGTTCACGCGTTTTCGGATTTGTAGCGGCCTCTTCAAGCGCCTGAAGAACTCTAAAGGTGAGGATTTCCTTTGAGTTTGCGTTTGCGCGGTAGATCTCAGAAAGGATTTGTGAAAACTCCTGCTCGGCAAGGACGCGGGCACGCGTACGAGCCTGTGTTACCTGTATGCGGTAATCGTAACCGGCCTCCTTGAGAATCGTTTCCTGATCCCAATAGGCACGCCAATGATCGAACCGCTGCCGGTAAATGTTGTTGTCCACCGACAGGCTGCCAAAGCCGGCAGTAATCACCCGAATGCCGCGGTCCCGGAGGATTTTGGACTGATGGAGCATGATCGCATTCAATGGAGGAATGGTCTGCAATGAGGCGGCACGATACTTTTCCCCCGGCTTGAGGCATCTGCCGTCCACATGTTTGACCGGCCGATAGGACAGCACACCGCTGTTACGCATCTGTGTGGCCAACCGATTGCGGATCCAGTTGACAGGGAGCTTTCCATCTCCATCTGGCTGATAAAGCTCATCATAGTTGAAGCGGGAGATCCATTCACGGAAGAAATCGATCGCGACGTGAACAGGCAGTTCCACCCAGGGTACGATTTCATCGGTACTCTGAAGTCCCATGTGATGACGCGCGCGGGCAAAAGCCGCCGAGAATACGCGCTCGGGGTTGAAGTCTGGCAGCCTGGGGTGGTCGGGCGGCGCTTTATAAGCCACCCAATTCGTGAGTGTCTGGAATTGCTGGTGTATCTCCAACTGATCTACTGGATCCAGACTATCCTCGATGGATTGAACGCGATATAGATCGGTACGTGGTGAGACGCGCTTAAAACTGATCACTCGAATGTTCCGCGGATGCTGTTCGCCATTGTAGATCACGCTAACAGGAAAGTGCGGGACAGCTTTTTGCCCAATCGTCGCCACAACTGAAATGTCCGTTTTCACCTCCACCCCGTCGCGCGTGTAAGCTGAGATGGTTGTTCCCAGACGCTTCGACTGTTTATGAGGTTTGAGACTGCTGCTCCGAAACTGAGGTCGGAGGTCCACCACGCCAACAATCCGCTCCACCCAGTTTGGATCATCACTTCCTGGATCATGCGTCAGGTCGTTCGCACCATGAATGCGTTCGTCTGGCAGTGTAAACGTGAGACCCGCGCCACGTACGCGTACTGCTGGCAAGTGTGCGCCAAACACCCGGGCTATGCCGCGCAGGATCAACGCTGCCAGCCTGGGTAGAACATTCACAACCTGTTGTTCCAATACCAGCGCACTGTTGAAGTCAACCATGATGGCACCCGGCCGCTGTCGCTTCAGTTCGTCGGGCTCTGCCGCGATCTCTCCATTGCGAACACAGGCTGCCATGCCATGCAGACCGAAAATATGCATGAGAAAATAGAACGCGGTCAACAGCCATTCGCGCGCTCGGTCTATGGGGAAGAAAACCTGCGCAGAAACAATGAGCAGCCAGGCCAGAGCCAACCAGCCAAACCATCTGAGATTGACCACAAGAATGTTATAAGAATGAATGATCTCTTCTGGTTTCGGTGGAATTTCAGAGTATCTCCAACCGAAAATATCCTCCCATTCTTTGAAGAAGGCTACTACAAAACAAAGGATAAAAAAAAGCAAAGAAATGAGGCGAACAAGAAAGCTCTGCCTTGCGCTATTCAACATGGATCACCAGACATTCATAAATAATACGATGTTCAAGGTCCCGGCTGTACATCTGCATCTCTGAATTGTCGCACGGACCGTTCTAGAATGGTCATGCCCTCCTGCTGACCGCGGCCGAAAGATTTCCGCCCGGGTAATAAATAGTATATACTTTTCCAAATCACATTGTCAAGCAATATTTGTCACAATTGACCGTTACATCTCACCCTCCATAGTCTGCCCCATTTCCCCATTTCTGTTATAAAATCAACCTTGATGCGCAGACTTATTGGAGGATTGTGGAGCATTTTGCTCACGCCGCTTGGCGTGGTGATGGGGGTAACTCTCGTATGGCATCTCGTCGCGTGGCTGCTCAATATCCCTTTTCATCTTGCCCCTTCACTCATTTCGTTCATTCTTGACCTGATCATCGTGTACGTTTTGTATGACCGCTGGGTCTATTTCTTTGCGCAGTTCGTCCTCCCCATCCAAACGCCAGCGGAGCGCAAGGAAATCTACCGCCGGGTCAGGTCTGGGGCGGATGGCCCTGCCCTGTTTATTAAGAATGGACAGGCAATTCTGGGTATCGGCGAGGAAAGAAAGCGTGGCAGCGGCGTGATCGTGGTGGATACAGCCAGTGCTGCCGTTCTCCGGACAGACACAGAAATCCGTGAGACCATTGGGCCTGGCGTCACATTCACATCCAAAGGGGAATACCTGGCCGGGACCGTGGACCTGCGGCCCCAACTCCAGACCATCGGGCCCATCCCGGGCGACCGACCCTTCGACATTCCTCCCGCGGACACGCCTCACAAAGTCTACGAGGAGATGAAGAAGCGCCGTAATGAAACGATCGGCCTCACCCGTGACGGGTTTGAGGTCATTCCAACGATCAGCATCAAGTTCTCGGTCCAGAAAACCGAAGCGGATTTTCACAATCCGGACCTGAGAGTCAATTCAAGGTACGGTTACAACGCCGAAGCCGTACACAAAGCCATCGTCCGCAAAATGGTGCAGGTAAGTGCCGACAAGGAAAGCGAGGTGCAACTCTCCTGGAACCAACTCCCCGCGCATCTCGCTATCAACCTGTGGCGCGAATATGTCCGCAAATTTAAATTCTCGGAGTTGTTCACTTCGGAAAAGGTGGGCGGGATCCAGACCATCGAGGAGATGATCAATAAACGGATGCGGCAGTTCGATGTGGTGGAGTTGGACGACACCGGTACACCAACCGGTGGTCTGATCACCAGCCTGGAGGCACAGCATTTGTTTGAGCGCGGCATCCAGGTGGAAGAGGTGAAGCTCCACAGCGTCTACATTGACCCGTCGTTTGAGGAGAGGATCATCAAGACCTGGGAGACGAACTGGCACAGCAATGCCTTGCGCGAGCAGAAACAGCTGGAAGAGTGGGAGGCGTTGATCGATACCTCGGCCCGCGAAGAGGCGGTGAGGACCTTCGCAGAGCTGGCAAGCAAGCCCTTCGCCGCGAAGAACCGTCTTTCCGGCAATCCATTTATTACGCTGCAGCTTCTTTTTCAAAATCTGCGGGAAGCGGTCGTCTCGGACAATAACCTGAACAGCCACCTGGAACAGGAACTGCGAAAAATGGATGATTTTTCCAAGTGGCTGAAAGACAACAACGCGTCGATCGCTTTTGGCGCAAAGGACCGGGAAGCATGAACAGGTTCGCCCGAAAGGACTTGTTCAAGAACTTCTTTGGTCTCACTGCCAGCCACGCGCTTCAGCGCGTCCAATGGATCTTCCTCTTCAGCGGTCTGCTCTGGATCATCCTGAGCGGGCTGGAAATCCTTATCTATTTTATTTCCCCCGATCAACGTTTGCCGAGGGTGGTTGTTCTGAGTTTCCTGAAGTATCTGCCGATCCTTTTCGTTCCCTATCTGACTGCAAAACGGGTGGCCGCAAATTACCTGACCGATATTTTTGAGCTTGCCAATCCGACGGTCGCGGATACGTTCATGAGCTCCCTCGCCTTCGGGACCGCCTTCGAGCGCGTCACTGTGGACAACGGGCATGTCCTGCAGGAGGGCATGGATTCGTACATTCTTCTGATCGGCGGGCCGGGCGCAGTGCAGGTCAATCTCGATAACGTCGCCATTGCGGAAAAAACGAACGGTGAGCCGACCATCCTTTCCTCGCGTGCCGCACCCTGGATCCTGGAAGGCTTCGAGAGATTGAGAGAGATCGGTCCGGACGGAGGTGTCAGCCGCTTTGCAATCATCGATCTAAAAGATCAGTTCATGCGGGATCTTTCGATTGCGGCGCGCACCAAGGATGGCATTCCCATCGAAGCCCAGGATATCAAGATCATCTTTAGCGTGAAGCGCAAGTCCTTTCCTAATGAGACTGCAAAGGAGATCCATTCAGTCAGTGAAGATGCCATTCATTCCATCGTTTATAAGCAGATCGTGATGCTCAACCCCGCCAGGGAAGCGCAACCGCAGGCAGGTTTCCCGTGGAATTCCACCATTCTGCCGCTTGTGTTGAGCGAGCTTGAACAATTGATCATGCATAGTCCTCTCAGCGAGATCCTTGCGAACATCGGGCAAAAGGAACTCGATCAGACCCATGAGGCACAAAAGCAGATCACCAGCTTGAAATCGGAGATCACCGGACAATTGCACATCGCGCCGCAGGCTTCCTCAGCTCCGCAATTCCAATCCCGCTCAAAGATCACCTCACGTTTCTATGAACCCGAGTTTCAACGCAAGGCTGACGAACTGGGCGTTCAGCTGCTGTGGATCGACATTGGCACATGGAAACTTCCCACCACGATCATCCTCGAAAAACATAAAGAGGCATGGCATCTCGCGAGTGAAAACGCTGCAAAAAAGGCAAGCATCCGGCGCAAGAGGGAATCTGCCAAGCGCCAGGAATTGATGCAACTGATCGACAATGTCATCTTTTCCAGATTTGAAACAAGGCTGCAACTGAAGGACCTGGCCAACCTCAAAATTGATAATAATGAGGAATTGCTCAAACTACTGGAGAGAAAGCCCGATGATATTGCCAGAGACATCCTGCGCGCCTTCCGCAAGGAGCTGCTGGCCGCGCAATCCATGTTGGCCACCAAGAAACAGGACTATGAAGAAAACAAGGAGACCGTGACGGCCATTCAGGGGGCGATCCGGGAAATCTCCTACTTCACTGAAAATCATGACTCCATTCAATAGCATTCTTTCCGCCGAAGTCTCGCGCGCGCTGCAATTATCGTCCCCGGTCGTTGCGCTCGAATCGACCGTCATCACCCATGGACTTCCCCGCCCGCGTAATCTCGAACTCGCGCGTGACATGGAAGCCGAGGTCCGCAAGGGCGGCGCGACGCCGGCCACAGTTGCCCTGCTCGACGGAGAAATCCGCATCGGTCTCACGGACACTGAGCTGGTGCGGCTTTCTGAATTGGACTCGGTGCTGAAAGTGAGTCACCGCGATTTTGCCACCGCCATCGTCAAGAAACTGAGCGGCGGGACGACCGTAGCCGGGACAATGTTTGCCGCATACAACGCGGACATTCGAGTCTTTGCAACGGGGGGAATTGGCGGCGTACACAAGGAATCATCGTTCGATATTTCGACAGATCTGCGTGCGCTGTCTGAGATTCCGATGATCGTGGTCTGCGCCGGGGCAAAAGCGATTCTGGATTTACCCGCGACTCTGGAATATCTCGAAACGATGGGCGTGCCAGTGGTCGGATATCAAACCGACGAATTCCCGGCCTTCTATTCGCCCGCGAGCGGACTCGGCGTCAGTGTCCGTCTTGCTTCTCCAAAGGAGATAGCTGACTTCGCACGCGCACACTGGCATCTGGGGATGAAGAGCGCGATCCTCGTCACGAATCCTGTCCCAGAAACGGAGGCCATCCCAAGGTCCGAGATGGAACCGGTGATCGCACAGGCGTCTGCTGAAGCAGTAGAGAATCACATCCACGGCCAGGCATTGACTCCGTTCCTGCTCCAGCGTATCAGCGAGTTAACCAACGGGAAGTCACTGCGGGCCAATCTCGCCTTATTGTTGAACAATGCGCGTCTTGCAGCACAGATTGCAGTGGAGATGACAGCGAGGGCTAGAGTCCGCGTGGTGTAATCGACCTTCGGAAGGTTACACGGAGTCGTCATGAAAAACGAATTCACGCTCTTTGAAACATTCAAGGCAAAGCCGGAGCAAATCTACCGCGCCTGGCTTTCCAGCGAGGGCCACACGGCAATGACCGGCAGCCCTGCCAAGGTGGACGGACGCGTCAGAGGCGAATTCACAGCCTGGGAAGGTTACATCTGGGGAACATTTCTGGAGCTGGAAGAGAATCGCCGCATTCTGCAAACATGGCACACCAGTGAGTTCCCCGAAGGCGCAGACGACTCAGGCGTGGAGATTTTGCTCGAGGAAGCAGACGGCGGCACAAAGCTAACCCTCATTCACACCCAAATCCCCGAAGGACAATCAGAAAGCTACGAGAAAGGCTGGGAGGACTTCTATCTCAAGCCGATGAGGGAATTCTTCTCGTCCTGAGCGGAATGAGTTTGTAGGCCATGCTTCAAGCTTGACTGATGTATGGCAAGCGAACTCGTCACGCCACAGTCACCTACTTGTTTTTCAGCAAATCTTGCACCAGTTGATCTGGCACCTGCACGGCAACCACTTCCCCTCTCACGGTGATAACACCGTCCACAACAATCCATTCCTCGATCACAACCTTCCGCCCTTTGACTTCCTTTACCTTGCCATGAATCTCAAGGAGCGGTCCAAGCGGCGTTGGCTTGTGATAGTCCACATGCAGGGAAGCCGTGAGATAACGCAGCGCAGGTTCTGTATCCATGGCGCGATGTTCCGCACGGTAACCAGCGGCAGCCGCCGTGCCCGTGCCATGACAGTCGATCAGTGACGCCAGCAGTCCTCCATAAACATAACCGGGGATGGCAGTGTGATAGGGCTTTGGCTGAAAATGACAGATCGACTCATCGCCGTCCCAATAACTCTTGATCTGGTGTCCTTCATGGTTCAGTCGCCCGCAGCCGTAGCAATGAGCCATGTGGTCAGGGTAAAAATCTTGAAAAGCTGGTTCTGACATTTATGGAGTCCTTGTTGGAGAAGGTGATGTAGTTGGAGTGAAGGTCAATGTGGGTGTTGGTGTGTGACTGGCAACGGCCGTGGGCGCGTCACCCTGCACCAGGAAGCGCGCACTTCCAGCCCAAACTTCCCCTGCAAAGATCTGCACTTCATAATTCCCGGGCAGCCATTCGTCCGGCGCAGGATTCCAATCTGTGTAACCGGAACCGCCGGTCGAACATGCCTCGCAATCCCACGGAAACGTTTCGTAATGAAGCAACTGACCATCTCGAAGCCAGAGCGCTGTCCACTGTGTGCCGATGACCATGTCAGTGTATGTAAACACCGCATACATGTGACCCACAGGATTCTGGAAAACCGTTGTGGGATTTACAGTTGGAAACACGTTGCTTTCATTGGAAAACTGGATCGAGAAATATACACGCGGGTCGGGTGTGACATTGCTCTGGAACACAGATTCGATCCCGATGGGCACGGAGGGCGTGGGTGTGATCGTCGCCGTATCGGTCACTGCCGGTGTGTAGGTCAGACTCGGGGTCAGTGTGATAGTAGGCGTCAAAGTGATGGTCGGTGTGAGAGTAATTGTAGGAGTCAGGGTTGCTGTTGGGGAAGGTGGAAAATAGCTGAAAGCGATCGGCTCACCATAAAAGGGAAGCCAGAAAGCACAGGCCAGCAGGGCCAGTGCATAGAAGACAAGACGCCACCCAACCGAGAAACGTTGCTTGCGTAGCTTGTAAAAAGTTAACTTGCGGGCAGCTTGGATGCTGCGAAATCCCAGGCGCCCTATGAAAATTGCACTCAGCAGCGCCAGGATGGTGGCAGTGAGGATACCGGCATGAATGTCCATACGCATTAAAATTATAAACCAGACTTCCATTCTGCCGCAGTCCCGAAGAGATGCTTCGTGTTCGAACTGGAGCGGAACAACGAACGGAGTAAAATTGCTGTATGGCTGAACTCATTCTTCTCAAGCTGGGTGGATCCCTGATCACTGATAAGGAACGGGCCTACACAGCACGACTCGATAAACTGGCGGACCTGGCGAAGCAGATCGGGTCGTTTCTTTCCTCTGACTACGAAGCTGATCCCGCTTCCAGGCCTCGACTCATCCTGGGGCATGGCTCTGGCTCTTTTGGTCATGTCGCTGCAAAAATGCATGGGACGCGCGACGGTGTGCATGATCAACGCGGCTGGCACGGATTTGCCGAGGTCTGGTATCAGGCATCAACGTTGAACCGCCTTGTCGTGGATGTGCTACACAAGGCCGGCCTTCCCGCTATCACCTTCTCCCCATCCGCCAATGTCATCGCGAGCGACGGGCAGGTTGCCATCTGGGAAACGACTCCCATCCGCATGGCGCTTGCCAACGGACTCCTGCCGGTGATCCACGGTGATGTGGTGTTCGATGAGATGCGCGGCGGCACGATCCTTTCCACGGAGGATCTTTTCGCCCACCTGGCGCGGCAGCTCTTCCCAAACCGAATCCTGCTGGCCGGGCTGGAGGCCGGTGTGTGGGAGGATTTCCCGGCGAGGACGGCGCTCGTAAACGAGATCAAGCCCCACGTCTACGAAAAGATGCGGGGGAATGTCGGTCAATCCGCCAGCGCAGATGTGACTGGCGGAATGGCAGCCAAAGTCGAACAAATGCTGGAATTGGTCCACGAATTGCCGGGGCTCACCGCGCAAATCTTCTCGGCCGAGGAAGATGGAAACCTGGTGCGCGCTCTCTCGGGCGAACAAGTGGGTACTTTAATTACGATGTGACAAAAGAAGTGACGGAAATCCATTGACCAATTTGTGAAAATTTTCGATAATGGGGAGGCTAGAATCAGGCATTTTCAATTCCCTTGATTCGTTACAAAGGAGTAGATATGGCAACCAAAGCACAGTCAAAGAAGCTGACAGCGAAGAAGAAAGTCGCACCCAAGAAACCCGTTATGAAGAAAGCAGCTGCGGCTGCATCATCCGCGAACGGCAAGAAACCCGCCGTGACATCGTCCCTGAAAGGGAAGAAGTTCCCCTTTGCCCCCACCAAACTGAAAGTCCTCAAACCCGTGCCTTCGGATATCGATATCGCGCAGGCAGGCAAACTCAAACCGATCCTTCAGATCGCGGCAGAGTTGGGCATCAAAGAGAGCGAACTGGAGCTCTTTGGGCCTTACAAGGCCAAGATCAAACTTGAAATTCTGGACCGGCTGGCCAAACGCCCGAACGGCAAATATATTGATGTGACTGCCATCACCCCCACCCCGCTGGGCGAAGGCAAAACCACCACGACCGTGGGCGTTTCACAGGCGCTCGGCGCACACCTTGGCAAGCGCGTAATGACGGTCATCCGCCAGCCATCGCAGGGACCGACATTTGGCATCAAGGGTGGTGCGGCTGGCGGCGGCTACTCGCAGATCATCCCGATGGAGGATTTCAACCTCCATCTGACCGGCGACATCCATGCCATCACCGCTGCGCACAATCTGTGCGCTGCTGCGCTCGATGCACGCATGATGCATGAGAAGAATACCCCGGACGATAACAAGCTCTTCGATGCCCTTTGCCCGCCGAATAAGAAGGGTGAGCGCAAGTTCTCCCCATCGATGCTACGGCGCTTGAAGAAACTTGGCATCGAGAAGACTGACCCGAACGAACTCACGCCCGAAGAGCGCACCCGCTTTGCCCGTCTCGATATTGACCCGAACGGCGTCTCCTGGCGGCGGGTGATCGATGTGAATGACCGCTTCCTGCGCGAGATCATGGTCGGTCTTGGCAAGGATGAGGCTGGCTTCGAGCATCGCTCCGGCTACGATATCACCGTCGCTTCGGAGATCATGGCCATCCTCGCACTGACCACCGGTCTGGCCGACATGCGCGACCGACTCGGCCGCATGGTCGTGGCCGTCAATAAACTGGGCGAAGCCATCACTGCCGAAGACCTGGGTGTGGCTGGCGCCATGACCGTGCTGATGAAAGACGCGATCAAGCCGAACCTGATGCAAACCCTCGAAGGGACTCCGGCCATCGTCCACGCAGGACCGTTCGCCAACATCGCACACGGCAACAGTTCCATCATCGCTGACAAGATCGCGCTCAAAATGGCTGATTACGTTATCACCGAATCGGGCTTCGGTGCAGATTGCGGCATGGAAAAATTCATGAATATCAAGTGCCGTTATTCCGGGCTGATCCCGAATGTCGTTGTTATCGTTGCCACAGTCCGCGCCCTGAAGATGCACGGCGGCGGCCCGAAGGTGGTCGCCGGCAAACCGCTGGCTCCCGAATATACCGATGAGAATCTCGACCTGCTGCAGAAGGGCCTGCCCAACATGGTTCAGCACATCGAGAACGCGCTCAAATTTGGCGTGAACGTGGTGGTGGCGGTGAACTCCTTCGCCACTGACACGGCCGCTGAAGTGGAAATGGTCCGCCAAGCCGCGTTGGCCGCGGGCGCCATGGACGCGGTGGTTTCGCGCCATTGGATGGAAGGTGGCAAGGGTGCCATCGCCCTGGCCGAGGCGGTCGTCCGGGCCTGCGAGAAGCGCAGCAACTTCCAGTTCCTCTATTCGCTGGACCTGCCAATCAAGGCCAAGATCGAAACGATCGCACGTGAAATCTACCGCGCCGATGGCGTGGATTACACCCCCGAAGCCGAAGCCAAGATCGAACTCTTCACCAAACTTGGCTTTGACAAACTGCCGATGAATATGGCTAAGACGCACCTTTCCTTCACCGACAAAGCGGCGGTCAAAGGCGCACCGCGCGGCTTCCGCATCACGATCAGTGACGTCCGCGCTTCGGTTGGCGCAGGCTTCCTGTATCCGCTGCTCGGCGAGATGCGCACGATGCCCGGCCTGCCCACCCGCCCGGTGTTCTACGATGTTGACCTTGATCTGGAAACAGGCAAGGTGGTAGGGTTGTTCTAGGCCTCACCCCTTCTCTCACCCCTATCCCCTCTCCCGCGGGAAGAGGGAGCTAAGGTAGAAAAACATCCGCCCTTGTCACATCGACGAGGGCGGATTTCCTTCCTCAAACTTCTAAAGATTTACTTGTTGGGGCAGCCTCCCATATTGACCTTGATTGTGATGGAGTTGCCCGCGTCCGATGTCACCGGGGCACAGCAATTCTGCGTCGAGTCGAAGCCATAACCATCCTGGCATTGACCGGTCCCGGTCACGAGCGTGTTGCTTCCGCAGGCAACGTTGGTCAGCTTGAGTTCGGTCGTCCATAACTCTTTGCCGTGGCATTCGATCACGTGCTTGCCATTGACGATGCCCCCATTATCAATGCAGGTCAGGTTCGTCGGGTCGAGCACTTCAAAGGTGGTGCCTTCCGGCACAAAGATGCTCTGATACGGAATCTTCTGCACGCAGGTGGTCTCTGCAGCAACCGTGTCCTTCACATCTGGAACAGTACAGGATGAAGAAACGTTCTGACAGGTCGGTGCAAAGGCCGGGCCAGTCGTAGGCTGAATCACAATGACAGTCTGAGTGGGCTGTTCAACGGCGGGCGGAGGAGCCTGGGTTGGAGCAGGCGCGGCTGTCGGCGCACTCGGTGCACCGCCACAGGCCGAGGCAAACACGGCCAGAAGCACAGCCATCGCTGCAAGGATATAGGTTGTCTTTTTCATACTCTCTCCTTACTATATTTGGTTGCAGTGTCATTTTTACAGGTTCAGTACTCATCGGCTATAGGTGGAATGTCCTATTCAGATATAATTTGACCTTACATGAACCTTTCAGAATTGACCCTCATCAAAGCTCGCGAACTGCTTCGCAAGGGCGAGATCAGCGCCTCGGACCTGGCCGAGGCCTGCCTCCGTCAAATTGACCGGCTCAACCCCTCGATTAATGCCTTCATCACCGTGTGCCGGGACCTGGAGCCGGAGGAGGTCCTCCAGCGCCGGGCCAGCGAACAACGGGACAACGCTTCCTCGACACTTGTGGCAATGAGACTGGCGGGAATCCCTGTTGCCATCAAGGACTTGTATAACACGCGAGGCATTCGCACAACCTCCGGTTCAAAATTCTTCGAGGACTACATTCCGGATGAAGACGCTTATGCGGTGCGAAGATTAAAAGAGGCGGGGGCCCTGCTGCTCGGCAAGACCAATACCCATGAGATCGCCCTCGGTGTGACCAATATCAACCCGCATTTTGGTGCGGTGCGCAACCCCTGGGACCAGACTCGCATTTCCGGCGGTTCCAGCGGAGGCAGCGCCGCCGCCGTGATCAGTAGAATGTGCATCGCTGCGCTGGGCACCGACACCGGCGGCTCGATCCGTATTCCGGCTTCGTTGTGCGGTGTGGTTGGGATGAAGCCCACCTACGGGCGAGTCAGCCTGCGCGGCATCCTGCCGCTTTCATGGAATCTCGATCATGCCGGGCCCATCGCCAGGACCGTGGAAGATGCGGCTTTTGTACTCCAAATCATTTCTGGATACGACCCGCTCGATCCGGCCAGTGTCAAGACCCTGCCCGGTGATTATCAGAGCCATTTGAAAGACGGTATGAGCGGCCGCAAGATCGCGGTGGCCGTTGGCGGCTTTATCGAAGAATCTGACCCGGAAGTTTTGAAGGCCTACTATGAGGCCGAGCGCGTTTTTGAAGGGCTCGGCGCGCAACTTGAAGAAGTGGATGCGTCCTGGCTTAAAGATGCGGCGTTCGCCAACGGGTTAATGACCACCGTCGATGCTGCCGCATTCCACCGCGAACGATTGAAGGAACACCCGGATTGGTTTGGCGCGGATGTCCGTCAGAGGCTGGAGATCGGCGCGGCATACACATCCAGCGAGTATGCGCTCGCGAGGCGGACTCAGGCCGAGGTCCGCAGACGCTGCGAGAATCTGTTCGAGACCTGTGATGTCCTGCTGCTTCCGACTACACCCATCGCGGCGCCATTAATCGAAGGTGATAATGCCCTCGAACGCGCCCGCCTGCTGACGCGTTTTACGGCGCCCTTCAATTTGACTGGCATGCCGGCGCTGTCACTGCCATGCGGCTTCACACAGGACGGACTGCCAATCGGTTTGCAGATCGTGGCACGGGCATGGAACGAGGCAGGCGCTTTCAGGGCAGGCTATGCTTACGAGAAGGCGACTTCCTGGCACGAGCGGAAACCTGATCTCTAAATCGAAAACGTCCCGAAGGTTTTGAAGCCTTCGGGACGCTGCTTTGTATCAGGATTATGGGCGGTAACAACAGAATTGGTTAGGTTATTGACATACACACTGACAAGTCTGTGTATCGATGGTGAATGGTTTTCCATTGCATTGCGCTCGGCAATCCGCCGGTGTCGGAGGATTGGTACAGGCCGTCTGCTGGCAGTTCGGATCAACCGCCGGGTCGCACTGAGGGCGGCCGCCGCCTGTGCAGCTCTTCAAGGCAACCGTTGCACTCGAGCTAATCGTTCCCGAAACCGGGACATCGAAGCAGGCCATCAAGGTCGCATCATAATAAGTACCGGGCGGGCAAAGTGGATAGGAGGAAGAAGCACCTGCACCCATTGTGGACGAACAACACTTGAGCGTTGAGTCATAGGTTGTGCCCGTCTGGCATTGCCCGGAGCTGCCTTTCGCAGAATATTTACACGTGTTGGTCGTCGGGTCGAAAGTATAGCCATCTGCACAGGACGGTTCCCCTGTCACTTTCACATAGCAGGCGGCGCTGACAGAGACCGTCTCGATTGCGCTGCAAACAAATTTATTATTATCCCCAGTAGGCGCACAGGACCCGGCATTGATCGTCCCATCCGGGGGCGGAGGGTTGAACGTAACTACCGTGTACGGCGTGTTGTTTGGTCCACAATTCTGTCCCTGCGTAATGGAAAGAACAGGGCAACCATTGACCAGGTCCTGACCGGCCGGCGCGCCGGAGATCGTAACCGCATCCTCGCCATACACTGCCAGTTGCTGGCAGGCCGACGCGTAGTACGTGGGATCTTCAACGACGCAGCGGAAACCCACATCCTTGCTGCTCTCGACGGGCTTAAGCGAATAGCGCATCGCCAGGATGGTCTGGTCGCCGCTGTTCTCGAAGGTGCTGCCGCGCACGGAGCGTTTTTCCCCGATCTCTGGTCCAAGCGGGTCTGTGCCAGGGCTTTCGCTATAGTACTTTGCGCTGTACCAGTCTGCGACCCATTCATGGGTGTTGCCAGCCATGTCGAGCGCCTCGTAATAGCTCATGCCATCCGGATAATCGGTCACATCGGTTGTTTTGCCCACGCAGAAATCGAAATTGAGCAAATTACAGGCGGGCGCAGAGTCACCCCAGGGCCAGATGTTTCCGTCCGGTCCGCGCCCGGCTTTTTCCCATTCGGCTTCCGTTGGAAGGCGTCCATGCACGTACTGGCAGTAGGCCTGGGCCTGGTCCCAGTTCACGCCTACTACGGGGTCATTGGCGCGTTTCGGGTCGGCATAGGCCTCGTTCTGTTTCAAATTGGGAGGTGTACACTCGCCCGCGGCCACACAGGCTGCAAACTGCTGGTTGGTCACCTTGGCGCGGTAGATCCAAAAATCGCTGAGGGATACCTTATGTTCCGGGTTATCGAAGCCCCCGTAGCCCATAATAAATTCCCCGCCCGGGACCGCGACCAGTGTGCTGCCATCCACATAAAGGACTTTGGAGCCTACTTCCATGGGCGGGCCGGCCACGTCGATCGGTGCCTCGGTCGCTGTGCTGGAGGGCGTGATTTCAATCGCGGTCGGGCTTGCAGGCACTTTTGTTGTGACTTGAGTCGGCAGGACTTGTGTTGGAGCTGGTTCAGTGGCCTGCTGGCCTCCACAGGATGTAATGATGATCGCCAGTAAAGTCACGGTTGCAAAGACGAGATGCAATCGCTTCATGTCACTCTCCTCCGGGTCGTAAAGCTTGCATTGTTGTAAGGTGATGGAGATTATAGCGATTCGTCTCGGCTTTCCTATCCCCAAAAGGTTACCCCCATGGGCCCTCACCCGACCCTCCTCCCCAAATGGGGAGAAGGCCGGGGATGAGGGGAGCTTACTTATTCTTCAACTGACATACACTTGCCTGTTCATTCCATTCGCAGGCATAGGAATTCTGCAGACAGCGGGCTTCCGTCTTGATGCTCGAGCAGATATCGACCGGCTCACTGCACTTGAGTGTGGTCATTGAAAGGGTGACACAGCCCGGACCGCTCAGTTTTACCTGGGCCGGGGAGCAGGCCCCAAGGTCCGTGTTGAACGTGGAGCCGGGCGCACAGCCCGGATACGTTCCCCCGGTCTGCGCCTGACAGCACTGGAAAGTAGAGTCATACGAATAGCCCTGGGCGCATCCCTGGAAGGTTTGCCCGGCGAGAGTGGGATTATCGATCCCATAGGGAATCTCAGACTGACCATTGGGCGGCATACAAGCGTTGACAAGGCTATCGAGATACAAACCGGTCGGACACTGACCATCCGCCCCGGGCCCGATCGCACAGGACTTCTGGCCGGCATTATCCAAAAGGACATATCCCAGCGGACAGCCCGATACGCCCGCCTGCCCGACGACCGGCGTGTAGTTGCAGGAGGAACTGCCGGGCGCAAGCGTATAACCTGAGTCGCAAGCCGGTTCCGCACCTGTCACGGAGGGAGCCGTGCTGCAGGCTGGATTGCAGACCTGAATCTCGTGCGTGCTCTCCTGCGCACGCGGTCCCTCGCATGTAAGGCGGCGCTGACCGTCGATCACAGCCTCGGTGCAGTTCAACTGCTTGTCCAGGACCTCGTACAGCGCGCCTTGCGGAATGTTGATCGTTGTGAAGCCATTTCCACCGGCGCAATATTGCCCGGCCACATCTGTCACGGGTAACTGGCATTCGCCAGCGGCTGCCACACCGGTTGGGACAAAGGCCGAGAGCTGACAATAGGGAGCGAGTGGTTTCGGCTGCTGGACTACGCAGCGAAATCCGGTATCGCGGCTGTGATACGTGGCCGCGCCATAATGCCGGATAGCCGAGCCGGTCTGGTCCATGTCGGTCTCAAAGGAACTGCCGCGGATGACCCGCTGTTGACCGGAATCTGGTCCGGCCGGATTCGTTGTCGGTCCATCGCTGTAATAGGTCGCGCTGTACCAATCCCCCACCCACTCAAAGACATTGCCGGCCATATCATACAGACCGTAGGCACTGGCGGCGCGGGGATAAGCAGTCACTTCGGTGGTGTGACCGATGCAGGCTGCGGCATTAAGCAGGTCACAGGCTGGTTCATCATTGCCCCAGGGATAGATGCGGCCGTCATTGCCGCGTGCAGCCTGCTCCCATTCGGCTTCGGTGGGCAGGCGTCCCTGCGCCCATCCACAATAAGCCTGCGACTGGTCCCATGTGACGCCAACCACGGGATGGTTGGCAAACTCCGGATTGCTGTAAACGGGTCCGCCAAGCTCCTGAGTTGGCGGAGTGCAGGCGCCCACGCTAACGCATTGGGCATACATGCGGTTGGTCACCTCAGTTTGCTGGATCCAATAAGCATCCAGGGTGACAGCGTGTTCGGGAGCGTCTCCCACCCCACTGCCCATCGTAAATTGGGATGATGGGATATAGATCAGCGTGCTCGCATCGATCCAGGTCATCCTGGCCCCGCTCTGCGGCCCGGCCAGCGCGACCCGCGCAATCGTTGTCGCAGTCGGAGCAATTGTCGGCGCCGGGGTGACAGGCGCGGCCGTGGGCGGAAGAGCACTCGGCGTGGCGGTAGGGGCACAGGCCGTGAGCAGGATGATCAGAGCCAGGAATGTGGAGGACGGCAGTTTTCGGGCAGCTTTCATTCAGTCTCCTTCTCCCACGGGGACCGCGGGACGCCCGTTATTATAAACCGTCGCGACCGAAACGCTCACTGCCTACACGCAAATCAGTTGAGGCAACTGTTATGGTGCGGTAGCGGAGGTACAGAGACCCGGTTCGCCACCAGACGGCTGAAAGCCGATCGCCATGCGACAGGTATTATCCACACCCGAAAGTTCCTTGATCGGGTAGAAACCTTCAAGCTCAATCATAGCCTCGCCTGCCTCTGCGCGGGTAAAGTGATCATCCAGATCGAAAAGCGCTGGCTGGAGATCGTCATAACCGGTCCATGCACCCAGCAGGAATGCCCGATCGCCAATCAAAAGCAGGTTCAAAAAAGCGATTTGGATGGTATTTTCCTCGTTTGGCGAGACTCTCATCCAGGCCAGGTCCGGGTTGCTGCCCCTGCCCTGGTCAAACATGAGTCGCTCGTAACCATTTCCCTTCCCGCCATCATCTGCCTTGATAACCACCTTCCCACCAATATCCTGATTCTCATCAGACCAGATCTGCACACCCAGCGAGGTCCACTCCTTGAGCGAAGGTCGGTGCGCAATAATCAACAGATCTCCGGTGCCGTCCAGGTCGAGGTCCAGCTCAAGCGCATAGTTGCCTGGAAAAGCATTCTGCGGATCGGGGCCCTTGACCGTAATACTTGCGTAAACCCAGAGGCTATCTTCATATACGTTGACATCCTCAATATCGAGGTCTGGATAATAGATATCCATTGTCTCGGCGTTGAAGGGACGCTCAAATTGCCCAAGCAGAAAGCGATCGCCGCCGGGCGCGCGCCGCTCATCCTCAGTTTTGGAGGAGTCGTAATCACCGGTGTGGTTCACACGGTCCCTGGGCAATTCTCCGGGTACAATTTTATGCTGGATAATGATGGGCGTGGAGGATATATCCGTAGCGGGTACTGCCGGGGTCACTCTCGGAACCGACGATGATGTCACTTCCACGGTTGGACTCGCCGGCGCGGGAGAGCATGCCAACAGAACGATCGAAAGAATCCATCCCCCCGAAACAAAAGGCAAAATGTGCTTCATCTGGTTCGCTTTCATCTATTTGAGGACAAGCGCGTCGGTGGTGGACTTCGGGTCTGCGCACCGTTACACCTGCATTCTCCTCGCCGCTAGCTTTCCCCCGCCAACTCTAACGAAACTTTTTGGTAGTAATCCAGCGACTCCGGATTGATCAACGCATCACGGTTGGCAACCGGGCGGCCGTTCAGGATATTGGTCACCGCGCTTTCGACCTTCTTCATGTTCAATGTGTACGGAATGGAGGGAGTTTCCAGGATCAGTGCGGGCACATGACGCGGGGACGCGTTTTCCCGCAAAGTATGGCGGATCTTGTTCTCCAGTTCATCAGATAACTTGAAGCCTTCCGCCAGCTTCACAAACAGGATCACGCGCTGATCGCCCTGCCAGTTTTGCCCTACGGCGAGACTGTCCGCGATTTCCGGCAGCTTTTCCATTTCCATATAGATTTCAGCGGTGCCGATGCGCACGCCGGACGGTTTCAAGACTCCATCTGACCGGCCATAAAAAGTGACGCCGCCGGTATCACAATGGAAGAGGACATAATCTCCGTGCCGCCAGACGTTTGGATAAACACTAAAGTACGCATTTTTATACTTCATGCCATCCGGGTCATTCCAGAAATACAGCGGCATGGACGGCGAGGGCGCCTCACAAACCAGTTCTCCCTGGTCATCACAGACCGGTTTCCCCGCATCGTCATAGGCTGCGATCTTCATCGCCAGCGCCGGGCTCTGTAACTCGCCCGCATAGACCGGCAGGATCGGGCTGCCTGCCGCGAAACAACCGTTGATGTCCGTGCCGCCGGAGATGGAATTGAAATGCAGGTCCGATTTGATCTCGTGGTAAACATACTCGAATCCTTCGGCAGAAAGCGGGGACCCGGTCTGCGAGATTTCCCGCAGGGAGGAAAGATCAAAGTGTTCGCGCGGTGAAAACTCCTCCTTCTTGAGAAAGAGCAGATAGCTGGCGCTGCAACCAAAGATGGAAATCTTTTCCTCTTCGATCAACTTCCACATCGCGCCGGGATCGGGATAGTTCGGGTTGCCATCGTACAGGACAATCGTCGCACCCACGGCCAGCGAGCTTAGCAGCCAGTTCCACATCATCCAGCTGCAGGAGGTAATGTACATAATGCGGTCAGCGCGTTTCAGGTCTGTGTGAAGGAGCAGTTCCTTGAGATGGTTGATGAGCACGCCGCCTGCGCTTTGCACCATACACTTGGGTTTGCCAGTTGTACCCGATGAGAACATGATGTAAAGCGGATGATCGAAGGGCAACTGCTCAAATTCAATTTCGAGTCCATTTTCCTTTGCGAGAAAATCATCCCAGTGGACCGCGTTCGGCACACTTTGAATATCTGGTTTTTCGCGCGTGTAAGAGACCACCAGCACTCTGGTAAGTGATGGAATGCCTCGCGCAACTTCGGCGGCGTGAGGCAAAGTATCGAATGCCTTCCCCTTGTAGAAATACCCATCTGCGGTGACCATCACTTTGGGCTGGACCTGACCCAGGCGTTCGAGCGCGGCGGAGGGACCAATATCGGTGGCACAGGATGACCAGGCCGCGCCAACGCTTGCCGCGGCCAGCATCCCAATGGCAGTCTCCATCATGTTTGGCATATAACCCACCACATGGTCGCCAGCAGCCACGCCCTCAGTGCGCAGGGACTCCGCCAGCCGCGCCACCGCGTCATAGAGTTCGGCATACGTCATGCGTGCGGACTTTTGCGTTTCGCCCCTGAAAATGAACGCAAGATGATCATCGCGATAACGAAGCAGATTCTCGGCAAAGTTCAGCCGCGCGCCGGGAAACCATTTCACACCGGGGAATTTCTTCAAGTCATCGGCTACGTTTTCATAGGACTGCGAGGCTTTTAGCCCGGCAAACTCCCACATCATCGCCCAAAAATCGGGGATCGCATTCACGGACCAGTCATAAAGCTGTGCATAGGTTTTGATATCAAGGTTATGTGTGCGGTTGACCGTATCAATAAAACGCGTCATGTTCGCCTGCCGCACGCGCTCCTCAGATGGAATCCAAAGCGGTTCTCTCATCAGTCTCTCCTCGGCGAGTTTTGCACAAGGTGACAGTCACCTCTCGTGCCACTTTCAATTGGCAACGTTCGCCCAGGTGAATGTCACCTGATTTTGATAGTACGATTGTAATGCTAACATTCATTGAATTCAATGCAACAAGTGGCTATAATCCGCCCATTGCCGAAAGGAGGATACCATGTCGAATTTTACAATGCGATTATTGAAATGCCCGGCCTGCGGCGGTCCACTGGACCCACCGGCCGGTGAAAGCTCGATGAAGTGTCCGTACTGTGGAAATGCAGTGGTTATTCCGGAGAGCCTGCGGACGCCTGCGCCGAATCAGACCCAACAGCAGGGATCGCTGTTTGGCGGCATCAACCTCGGCGCGATGATGGGAGCCGGTGCCGAGTGAACAGAGGTCGTTCATCTGGCGCAAAGCGGGCGAAGGGCGGAAGCGCAACAAAAGTACATGGCAATGTCCGGGCAGAGCGAGTACGATGCAAAACGCGTGGTCGAGTCCCTGGCTGGCGCGCAGACCTATGAATTCACACCGGGTTCGGACTACACTTCCGTTCAGGTCGCCCCCATTGTCAACGCGTACACTAATACCGCGAAATCCATCACGCGCTGGTCTATGTGGCTGGGATGCGGCATCGCCGCCTTCGTCATGATCATGATCCTGATTACTCTGATTCCTGTTCTGGTCGGCGTGGCCGCGAGCATTTGGGCGGCTTTCAAGTTCTAGATACGTACCCTTAAAACGAGACCGCAAAGGATAGTCCTTTGCGGTCTTAGCAATTATGAGGGAAAGAATCGGTTAATGAACACAAATCTTCACAAAAAGCCGTCCTTTTGCCGCCCGCCTGATGTCCTCTCCGTTCGGCTTCCCGTTTTCCATGCGAATGCCCAGAGGCCGCGCAGCCCGGGGTTCCTGGCGCAGGTATTCGGTCATGCGTGATGCGACGGCCTTCTCATCCAATTCCGGCTCTGCAAATCCCCATACCTTTTCACCCCGCAGAAGCAGGCCAACATCCGCACCGTTTCTGACATTGCGCCACCACGTCCGCTCGCGGTTGGTCATCACCCAGAGCGCATCCCCATCCACGAAATAACCGACAGGCGTTGTATAGGGTTTGCCGGTTTTCCGCCCGGTAACGGTGATGAGCATCATGCCTTTGCTCAAGAGGCCGTGTAAAGGGGAGCGTAACATCACAGAAATAAAACTGTTACCGTTCACAAGCCAACTCCATACATTTGGTCGGGTTGAAGAATATCCAACAGCTTTTCTCTCAGGGTTGTACGCACAGAGTAACATAGGTGGCAGGCATCCGCGTAGGTCTCCTCGTGCGGCACATGATATTCTTCCACCAATGCCAGCGGACCGCCGTGTAACAATGGACCACAAATGGGATGTGCGTCCGCATCATAGCTTTCGCAGATCTGCTTCAATGGCTTTTTGAAGACGTTGCCGATCACGATGCCCTGGCAGATGTGAACATTGCCAAGCGGGTCCAGATGGACTCGGCCCGGCTCACGCAAATCCTCATGCGGGCATTCCGTAAACTGATGATAATCCACCCGCTTCGCGCGCTGGACAAGTTGGCTGGCCGCACGTCCCCTGTACATCACCGCCCCCTGGGCTTCGATCTGGCCGTAGGTTTGCCTGGCATCCGTCTCAGGCTCTGCAATGCTGATCAGGCCGGTGGCAATATCGAGCCAGCGGGCCGCCGCGAGAGCGTTCTGGGCCTGTTCACCCAGGACCTCACTGCAATGGTACAGGTCACTACTGACGGTGAAATCATCCAGCACCGCCAGGGGTTTGAGCCACTCCTCGGCATCGGCCACAGACTTCGCCCAGTAGGCATTACTGACCACACCCACGCGAAATCCCATACCTGCTGCAATCTTCACACCTTCCACGAGAATGGCATAGTAGAGGAACGGTTCACCGCCCTCGAAGTAGATCCATTCGATGCCAGCGTCTTTGGCCTGTTGGAGGATGTTTTCGACCTGGGCCAATGTCAGCGTGCCTTCCTGCCGCGGACTCCCCCACACGAAGCAATGCTCACATTCGTACGTACACTGATAGGTCAACAAAATGTGAAGACCCGAGAGCTTCATGATTTCTCCTTCTGCCCATTTCAGTGTAGACCCGTTTTCCCGTAAAGTCATGGGTCAAATATCATGATTACCCCATGATGATAAGTCCAACAGAAATGGTGATTTTCATTATGGATTTCATGCTTTCAGGTGCCCCGCGTTATTACTATGTCATCCAATCCGCCCAGATCGAACCCAAATGAAAGTTTCAAGGCTGCGGGTACGCAGACCGTGATGCATGTCTGACAAAGGCTGCATCCGCTGGATAAGACGCGTTCGCCCTTCAAAATGTATTCAGGGATGGTAGTACAACAGGCTACAAACGATGAACCAGGCTGAGTCCAAAGTGGATGTAAAGGAGTCAGCGGCTCCTACGCGGACCGGAGGCTGGCTGGCAGACGAAGGGCGCTCAACACGCCGTTAATTTTCCCTGCCTCATAGGCTTTCCTCAATGTGCCCTGTATTGCGCAATCACTCACGCTATAATAGACTTAACCAACCTTCAGGAGAATGCCATGTCCACCGTTCATGAGTCCACGCATCCGCTGATTGCCCACAAATTATCCCGCCTGCGCGATAAAAAAACGGAACCGAAGAAATTTCGCGAGCTTGTGCGCGAGATCGCTGGATTGCTGGCCTACGAATCCACCGCGGACCTGCTGACCACGCCGCGCGAATTCGAAACGCCGCTGGCAAAAATGACCGGCGCAGAGCTCAAGGAGAAGATCGGTCTCATCCCCATCCTGCGCGCGGGACTGGGCATGGTGGAAGGTTTCTGGGAATTGATGCCGAGCGCAGAGGTCTGGCACATTGGCCTGTACCGCGACGAACATACGCTCCGCCCGGTGGAATACTACAACAAGCTTCCGCTCGAACCGACCGTTTCCGTCTGCCTGATTCTTGATCCTATGCTGGCAACAGGCGGCTCTGCTACGGCAACGGCCGACGTTCTGAAACGCTGGGGAGTAAAGAAAATCAAGTATGTCGGCCTGATCGGCGCGCCGGAGGGAATCAAGGCCATGCAGACCGCGCATCCAGATATTGACATTTACCTGGCTGCCGTTGATGACCATTTGAATGAGCGAGCATACATCGTGCCTGGTCTGGGTGACGCCGGTGACCGGCAGTTTGGAACGGGTTAGCTCCAGCCAGTGGTCAGTTGGTGATCGTAGGAGCCAGTATGGCTCACGATGTGGAATTGGCGAAACGTATCAAAGCAAAAATGGCAGGCTTGCCCATACTTGAGCAAAAGAAAATCTTTGGCGGCGTGGGGTTCCTGCTCAAGGGCAAGATGGCTTGCGGCGTGAATCAGAACAATATGATCGTACGCATCGATCCCGAGAAGCACGTCAATCGTCTGACTCGTGTCGATATGACAGGCAGGCCCATGAAGGGCCGGCTGGTTATTGGACCGGAAGCCTGCAAAGCGGACAAGCAGCTCAGTGCCTGGATCAAGGAGGGCGTGGACTTTGCACTCACCCTTCCCAAAAAGAAGAAATGATGCAATTCATTCTCTTTGTGCTCTGTTCCATCCCGATTGTTATGATTTCGTGGAAACCCCTTCATGACCAGCGTTCACACGGGTTTTATCGCTTCTTCGCCTGGGAAGGTATCCTTGCGCTGTTTGTGCTCAACATGCTGGTTTGGTTTCGCGAGCCGTTTTCGTGGAATCAGATCATTTCATGGATATTGTTGATCGCTTCTTTAATTCCCCTTGCTTTTGGAGTCTATTCCTTGCGGACGCGCGGAAAGCCAACACAGCGACGAGCAGACGACCGGTCCCTGCTGGCGTTTGAGAAGACATCCACATTGGTCACCAGCGGGATTTACAGGTATATCCGGCATCCGCTTTACAGCTCGCTGCTCCTGCTGACCTGGGGAATCTATTTCAAGGCACCGTCGTGGATTGGATTCATTGTCGCGGCGATCTCCACTGTGTTCCTTGTTGCTACTGCCAAAGCGGATGAAGCCGAATGCATTAATTTCTTTGGTTCGCAATATCAGGAATATATGAAACACTCGAAGAGATTCCTGCCGTATGTGTTTTAGAAGCTGGCTGCCGGAGACGGCGGATTGAGCAAGGAGAGTCGCATCATGAATGTCATCCTTGAATTCAGTATTGTGCCGATCGGCGTTGGCACATCCCTTTCAAAATATGTGGCGGCCTGTGAGCGTGTGCTGGCAGAGACTGGTTTGCACTACGAGTTACATGCCAACGGAACGAATGTCGAGGGTGAATGGGATGCAGTTTTCGCCGCGATCAAGCTCTGCCATGAAGCCCTTCACCAGATGGGTGCGCCGCGCCTTTCCACGCTGATCAAAGTGGGCACACGGACTGACCGTCTGCAAACCATGGAGAACATGGTCATGAGCGTGCAAAGCAAATTGGAAAAGAGTGGATAATCGTGAAAGCTATGCTGCTGCGCGATATCGCGCCAATCGCCAGGAATCCTGCTCCCCTCTCGCTGGATGATCTACCTGAGCCAAAACCTGACGAGGGCGAATTGTTGCTGCGCGTCACGAGATGTGGAGTCTGCCACACCGAACTGGATGAGATTGAAGGACGGACTCCTCCGCCGCGACTGCCGGTCATTTTAGGGCATCAGGTTGTCGGAGTAGTCGAAGAAGGTGAAAATAAAGGCCAGCGCGTGGGCGTGGCGTGGATCGCGTCTGCGTGCGGTACATGTGACTTCTGCAAATCGGGACAGGAGAATCTTTGTCCCTATTTTCTGGCGACGGGACGCGATGTCAACGGCGGTTATGCAGAGTACATGAAGGTCCGTGCGGATTTTGTGCACCCAATTCCGGATTCGATTTCAGATTCAGAAGCCGCGCCGCTTCTCTGCGCGGGTGCGGTGGGATATCGGGCGCTGAAGCTGTGTGATTTGCGGGATGGTCAATCATTAGGCTTGATGGGATTTGGAGGGTCAAATCATCTTGTGTTGAAAGCGGCAAAATATCAATACCCAAGGTCACAGATTTTCGTGTTCAGCCGAAATCCGGAAGAACGGGAATTTGCCCTTTCCCTGGGGGCAGCCTGGGCGGGCGCGATTGATCAGGTCCCTGCAGAGGAGCTGGATGCTGTCATTGATACGACGCCAGTCTGGGGTCCCATCAGTGAAGCGATGAAACGTCTGCGGCCGGGAGGAAGATTAGTCATCAACGCGATCCGTAAAGAGGAAGTGGATAAGGATGTCCTCCTCAGACTGGATTATCCATCACAGTTATGGATGGAAAAGGAAATCAAGTCGGTTGCGAATGTGACGCGGGCCGACGTACGAGAGTTCCTGCACTTGGCCAGCAAAGCGGGCATCAAGCCCGAGTTTCAGGAATTTGAATTGAAGGACGCGAACCGGGCGCTGAATGAGATGAAGCAGGGAAAGATCCGCGGCTCTAAGGTGCTGAGAATGTAGCGGATAGAAGCACCATGCCGACCAACGACTTTCAGAACAAATATGCTAAAATCACTCCAATTTACTGTCCGCCTAAAAGGAGTATCCCATG
>JAKOVF010000088.1 GCA_029782225.1 Chloroflexota bacterium
GTGATCTCACGACGTAACGCGCCGAAGGTTGGGAGGAATGCGGCGAGGAAGGTCAGGACTAACCCTGCAAGAAAAGCAATTCCTGCCGAGTTGGTGAACAGGTTCCAGTCAAAGGTGGAGGCGAAGGGATTCAGGGCGGCGGTTAATTGTGCGCCTGCGGATGCGTACAGGGCGAGAATCCCGAAGAGCAGTCCGAGCAACGAACCGCCGATGGCAAGGAAAACAGACGTCACCGCCACGATGCTTGTGATTTGGGCAGGCGTTGCGCCACGAGTGCGGAGTAAACTAATTTCTCGCCGCTGTGATTCAGCAAAGAGTTCGGCGGCAAATTTGGAAAGATAGGCAGCCAGGGCAACGCCAGGCAAGCCAAGAAAGATGAATAAAATTTTGGCGGAGAGCACATCGCCTTTGGCGGCTTTGAACGCGCCAGAGAGATTGTCGCTGGATTTTAGTTGACCAGGGAATAACCGCTCCACGCCACGCCGCAAGGATTCAGCGTGCAGGGCGGCAAGGGTCGGGTCACCGGGCAAAAGGTCGCGATTGATGCGCACGTGAACCTGCGGGTCGAGCAGAACGAATCCAGGGATTACGGTTGCATTGGGATCCGATGCAACCGTCGTCAACGGTTGAAGCAGATTGGCGCGGAACCAGGCTTGATCCACAATGACCACATCCGAGACAATGGCGTTCTCGGCTTCGGTGGCGGTGGCAAAGAGCGCGTCTGCATTATCCAGGTTAAGGATGCCGGTGACAGGTAGCGTGATGGGGTTGCTTATACCTCCAAAAGTCAACTGGATCGAATCACCAACTTTGATATTTTGCGAGATCGCCATCGCTTCACTGATGAGCGCGCCCGATGGGTCGAACTTGCCTTCGCTAATTTGCAGAAGATCGAAGGTTTGCAGGTAGGAAGGCTGGATGGCAAACATGCGTCCCGCAGGAGAGGGGTGCGCGCCATCTGTTTTGACTGCGGATTGAAAATCTGCTGCATAAACTGGCTCGGCGGCGCTGACTCCGCGCTGTGTTGCAATCGTCGGAGCGGCATCGGTGATGTTGACATCGGGCGTTGTGCCGTGAGCGATGATGTCGATCTTGACGGGCGCAATAGCGGTGGCGGTCATCTGGCGGGCAGTGACATCCACAAAGAAGAGAATGCCCGCGAACAGCCCGACGGCTAATGCCAGCCCAAAAAGATAAGTAAATGTGCGGCGTGGGTTACGCGTCACGAGTTTCCAAGCGTAGGAGAAAATCATTTTGCACTTCCATTTCCAGCGATCAAGTGACCGTCCTTGAGTTGCAGAATACGGTCGGCGTGCGCAGCGACTTCTGAATCGTGCGTCACCATGATCAAGGTTAAGTTACGGGATTGTTTGAGCGCAATTAGCGAGTCGATAATATCTTCCGATGTGGCGCTGTCGAGATTACCTGTTGGTTCATCCGCCAGCAAAATGGAGGCGGCGTTTGCCAACGCACGCGCAATCCCCACACGTTGTTGCTGTCCACCCGAAAGTTCTTCGGGGAGCGCATCGGCTTTTTCAGTAAGCCCCACCAGATTGAGAAGTTGCGTGCTTTGTTTGTGGCGTTCTTCCAGCGCGGTATTGTTGAGCAGCATGGGAAATTCAATGTTTTCGCGTGCGGTGAGAACGGGGAATAAATCATGCCGTTGAAAAATAAATCCCATCTTCTGGCGGCGGATGGCAGCCAGTTCTTCTTCGCTGTATGCCGAAAGATCATGCCCGTCCAGAATCACTTTGCCCGATGTAGGTTGGTCAAGTCCGCCCAGAAGATTCAACAGTGTGGATTTGCCGCTTCCGCTGGGTCCCATGATGGCGACGAACTCACCCTTTTGGATGGAGATATCGACTCCTCCCAGGGCGACGACTGATTCTCGACCCATTGCGTATTCGCGTCTGAGAGCGCTGGTTTGCAAAACAGTGTCGGGGAATAAATTAGGCATGAGCCGC
>JAKOVF010000092.1 GCA_029782225.1 Chloroflexota bacterium
CGCACCAAGGGCAGCGGCAGCCGCCGAGCAAGCCTGGTCATGATGTTCAAGCTCGCTCACGCCGCACAGAAACACTGGCGACGACTCAACGGACACCAACACATCAATCATCTCTTGGAAGGAAAAACGTTCATCGACGGTATCATGCAGGACGCCGCCTAGCAAAATCCCAGAACACAACCATTGACAATAACTCAGTGAAGGATGGCGGCCAAGGATTGGTTCCCGAAACGGTGCGACAACGCTGTCGCATCGCCAAGCAATTCTTCCGCGATGCCGAGGACCGGCATTTAATAAGCCAGAGCCCATTCGCCAAGATGAAGGGGTTATCAGCCAAAGGGAACCGTGAAAACGATTATTTTGTAACGCCTAACGAAGCAGAAGCGGTACTTAAAGCTTGCCCCGACGCTCAGTGGCAATTGATCTTCGCTTTGTCGCGATTTGGCGGCCTACGCTGCCCTTCCGAGCACCTAATGCTACGCTGGCGTGACATCGACTGGAAAAACAAGAGGATGGTCATCCATTCGCCGAAAACTGAGCACCACGAAGGAAAGGCGGCCCGGACGGTCCCCCTGTTCCCTGAATTGCTCCCGTACCTAGATACCGTGCTGCAAGAGCAACTACTAGCGGATGCGCTTTCGGCCGGTGAAAAATCGACTGATGATTACGTGATTACGCGCTGGCGCGATACGGAAGCCAATCTGCGAACTCGAATGCACAACATAGTTCGGGCAGCGGGATTACAACCTTGGCCCAAGGTGTTCAACACCCTGCGCAGCACGCGGCGAACGGAATTGCAGGAGGACTTCCCCGATTACGTTCTTAATGCTTGGTTCGGCCATAGTTCGCGTGTTGCCGAGCGGCACTACCTTCAAGTGCGTGAACAGCATTTTGACAAAGCTACGCAATCGCCGCACCATGCGCCGGGAAAGGCGCAGCACACGGCGCAGCAGCAAGCACCGCAAGATGTAGGAATAGAGCAGAACACACCGGAACAGAAACAAAAAAATCCCGCAGATTATCACAATTGCCGGGAATTTCTAGAAAAAAAAGTGGGCGTGACAGAACTCGAATCTGTGACCTCTTGCATGTCAAGCTAACCAGAAATAACTACACAACAGCGAATTATCACATGTTTCCCCGTGATTTCTGCATTCTACGCGCGGAAGCTCCCATTGCAAGTCATTACATTTCATTGCACTAAATCGCGGAAATTTCACCGTCGGACTTTCATAAAACGGAATTTTCCGTCTTGTGATTTTCTTGAAAAGAACAAGCGATAACCGGAGAATCAAAGTCCCCTCACCCGCCATTTCCCCACACCCCTTCCCTTGCCTACCCGCCATCCACAACAGCATTCAAGCCCTAATCCTTCACTGCCATAAGAACTCACTTCCCCACTATTACTTCCGCATGGCCTCCCAAGAGAATTCCCAATCGAATCCCCGCAGCTAGTACTCTCTTACGTGCTTCAAATCCGGCAGTACGGTAATAATCACGGGGGAGATTGATGGACCCTAGTTTTTCGTCCGAGGGTGTATTGCGGACAGCCATGAGAATTTCTGGCGAGTAGACGATGGAAGAGCATAGGGCATGACTTTCTTCGGCCCATTTTATTGGATCTAGTTCCTTGGAGGCTGACGCACGAATGTCGGCGTAGGTGGCTGCATTCAATAGCTCAGTAACTTCCTTCTCCACGTTCCGCATGTAGTATTGCCGGCCCAGGAGATTGTCCCATAAAGCATGCAGATTGCGGCCTTGGGCGAGGGGGATTTCATTGCCGCCTCGATCCCCTTCAGGAAATCTCTCTTTGCTGAATAAGGCCGTGGAATGAAGGGGCTGATGAATGTCCCCGATTAAATGGAAGAGCCAACAGTACGCTACAGCCTTGGCGTCGACTCCTGCTTGGCTACACAGATTCGCGCGTCAGAGCCTCCCTTTTTTTGGGGGGGGACGCGAGGGTGTTTCATTTGTTTGGCAGGGTAACGTGATAGTGATTTAGTTCAATTGGGTAACGGCAATCCATTTGCATTCGGAGCTCCACAGTATCGCAAGAATGTGTCAACTACGCCGGAGCGAGTATTTGGCATCGCAGTAGTTGACATGCGTTCATACAGCCGATTACATTGTGGGCCTACCTGTCTCGCTAGGATCATCTTGGCCTTAGCCTGGAGTTTTCCGGTGAGCCGCTACTTCGCACATTCCTTGGCAGGCCGCCCCCCAGAAGACTGGGAGCCGCTGGAAGTGCACCTTCAGGCGGTCGCGGATTTGGCAGGTGAGTTTGCAGACCGATTCGGCGCAACCGAATGGGGTCGAGTGCTGGGCTTGTGGCACGATTTGGGGAAGTACTCGGCAGCGTTTCAAGCGTACCTTCGGGCGGCTAATGGAATCGACGCCCATTTGGAGCAGCAGCCGGGACGAGTCGACCATTCGACGGCTGGAGCAAAACACGCGGTCGAAACATTGAAACCGTGGGGCCGCCTGTTGGCCTACGCGATTGCCGGTCACCATGCCGGTTTATCCGATTCCGCTGGCGGCACATCGAGTTTGGCAGGTCGTCTTGCCAAGAGAATTGAGCCCTATGACGCTGCCCCCTCATCAATCCTTCGGAATGTATCGCTTCCTCAGCCGACCCTGTCCATCGATACAAAGGACGAGGCACGCGCGTCGTTCCAACTGGGCTTATTTGCACGCATGCTTTTCTCATGTCTCGTCGATGCCGACTTTCTGGCGACGGAATCGTTCATGAATCCAGAGCAGGCAAAACAACGGCCAACGGTCGGTGTTCAAATCGACAACATGGCAATCGTCCTTGACCAACATCTCTCCCGACTTGCCGCGGGCGCACCGGACAACGAAGTCGGCCGTCGCCGTCAAAAGGTGCTGGCCGCGTGTCGCGCGGCCGCCAACCAGCCGCCGGGCTTGTTTACGCTCACTGTGCCCACGGGCGGCGGAAAACTCTTGCCTCGCTTGCATTCGCGCTCGCTCATTCCCAGCGCAACGCAATGAATCGAGTGATTTACGCGATTCCATTCACAAGCATTGTCGAACAAACGGCAGACGTGTTCCGCAACGTCTTTGCGGAACTTGGTGAAAACATCGTCTTGGAACATCACTCAAACGTCGATCCTGACGACCAAGAACGAGAAACTCGTTTGTCGCGACTGGCGGCCGAAAACTGGGATGCTCCGCTGGTCGTATCCACCAACGTGCAACTACTCGAATCGCTTTTTGCCGCTCGGACGTCGCAGTGCCGCAAACTACATAACTTGGTCGGCAGCGTGATTATTCTTGACGAGGCCCAGACGATTCCCGTGGAACTATTACAACCCTGTTTGGCCGTTCTGAGAGAACTGGTGGCCGATTACCATTGTTCGATTGTCCTGTGTACTGCAACCCAACCAGCTCTTAACCGGCGGCCAGGGTTTCCAATCGGCCTGGAGGGCGTGCGAGAGATCATCTCCGATCCGGTGCCGCTTTATCAAGCGATGAAGCGAGTCGAAGTTCAGCACATTGGCCGGCTGACAGATGAACAAATTGTCGATCGCCTGGCGCGTGAAACATCGTTCCTTTGTATTGTCAATACGCGCCCGCACGCGGCGAAACTCTTTCGGCAACTGCGCGAACGCACCGAGGACACGGCGGAGCTGTTTCATCTCAGCACGCACCTATGCGGTCAGCATCGTGCGGGATTGCTCGGCAAGATCCGGGAACGACTTCTGGCAGAAAAGCCGTGCCGAGTCATCAGCACCCAGCTCATTGAAGCTGGTGTCGACGTTGATTTTCCTGTCGTCTACCGCGCGCTTTCCGGCCTCGATTCGATCGCCCAGGCGGCGGGGCGCTGCAACCGCGAAGGAAAACGCAGCCAGGGAGTGGTCTACGTGTTCGATCCAGTGGAAGTTCGGCACCAAGGTTATCTCGCGTCTGTCGCATCCTCCGCAGCGGAAGTTGCGCCCGATTTCGACGACCTGCTCGACCCAGCGGCCGTCACTCGCTATTTCGAACTGCACTATTGGAAACACGCGGACCGCTGGGATAGACGCGACGTCATGCGCTGCTTCCCCACACCCCTGCAAGATTTTGCATTCGACTTTCGCACGGCTGCGGAGCGATTTCGCATGATCGACGACGCGGCGAAAAGCGTCTTCGTGCCGTACGATCACAAATCCGCACGACTAATCGAGCAGCTTCGCCGAGAAGGCCCTTCTCGTTGGCTGCTTCGCCGATTGCAGCGATACACGGTCAGTGTTTTTGAGCCGACCTACCGACAGATGCTCGGCCACGATATTGAAGAGCTACCCGGAGAATACGCAGTGCTGATCAATCCCGATAGTTACGATAAGCACCTCGGGCTGCGAGTGGATCGAATTGGGTATCATGAGCCAGAAACCCTGATATGCTGACCATTGGGAGAAACTGAATGTCAAATCAATCGCCAATTAGTGTCAAAGTCTGGGGTGAATATGCCTGCTTTACCCGCCCTGAAATGAAAGTCGAGCGCGTCAGTTATGACGTGATAACACCATCGGCAGCGCGAGGAATTTTGGAAGCGATCTATTGGAAGCCGCAGGTGCGCTGGGTCGTCGAGCGACTGCATGTACTTAAGCCGATCCGCTTCACGAACCTGCGTCGCAATGAGGTTGCATCCAAAGTATCGGCGGCTAATGCGAAGAAAGCAATGAAAGGAACAGCGGCCGGACCACTGTGCATTGTCATTGAAGATGATCGCCAACAACGGGCGGCCACGATTCTCCGCGACGTTGCTTATGTGATCGAAGCCCGCTTCGAGTTGCTCGATGCCAGCGAACCAGTTGCCAAGCATTACAACATGTTCAAGCGCCGGGCGGAACAGGGGCAATATTTTCATCATCCCTATTTGGGAACACGCGAATTTCCATGTGACTTCGAGTGGATCGACGGCGAGATTCCCAAATCTGAACTCACCGGCGAGCGGGACTTGGGGTTCATGCTCCACGATATCGACTTCGCCCATGATCGCACGCCGCAGTTCTTCCATGCGACGATGCGTGATGGCGTGATCGAGGTGCCGCCCTTCGGGTCGCAGGAGGTACGGTCATGATTCTGCAGGCATTGAACAGTTATTACGAGCGTTTGGAACAGGATCGGGCAATCGGCATTGCGCCATTTGGTTTCAGCCGACAGCAGATTGCGTTTTGCGTAACGCTTAATGCGGATGGTTCTCTGCACGCGATCGATGACATTCGTGAGCGTAATGGCAAGAAGGCCGTACCGCGCTCGCTTGTGGTGCTCGGAAATGCCAAACCTTCCGGCTCAGGCATCAATCCTGGATTTCTCTGGGACAATCCCGCGTACATGCTTGGCTACAAGTCGGATGATATGAAGCCCGAGCGGACCCGCGATTCATTTGTAGCATTCCGTAAACGCCACTTGGATGCGGAGGCCGCAATCGATGACCCCGAGTTTTCCGCAGTCTGTCGCTTTCTCGAAAAATGGAATCCGGCCGAAGCAGAGCGGCACCCATCACTGGTCGAAATCTCGACAGGTTTCGGGGTCTTTAGAATTCGAGCGGCTGATCACTACGTTCATGAGCAGAAGTCTGTCCGACAATGGTGGCAACAACAACTTACTGATGCCGAAGCAGATGCCGATTCAACCATCGGACAATGCTTGGTAACAGGAGAGGTTGGCCCGCTGGCCCGATTGCATGAGCCAAAGATCAAAGGCGTATGGGGAGCGCAATCATCGGGTGCCGCGATTGTTTCGTTCAATCTGGACGCCTTCGAATCGTACGGCAAAGAGCAAAGTCTGAACTCACCCGTCAGTGAGCAAGCGGCCTTCCAGTACTGTACGGCACTCAATCACTTGCTTCGTTCCAATAGTCCGCAACGAGTGCAGATTGGCGACGCATCCACTGTCTTTTGGACCGAACGGCCAACCGCGGCGGAAAATCTCCTTCCGTGGGTGTTTGAGCCCAACAAAGATACCGAGAACGAAGCGCTCAAGAATCGAATTCAGACAGTGTTACGTTCCATTGCGAGCGGTTCCTATCCAGGCGAGTTCGGAAATCCGGGCACGCCGTTTTATGTGTTGGGGTTGTCTCCGAACGCAGCCCGCCTCTCGGTCCGCTTTTGGTGGGTGAGTAATTTAGGCGAGTTGATTGAGAAGATTTTTCAGCACTTCGATGATTTGAGAATTGAACATTCCAAGGAGCGCGATCCGGAGTTCCTCGCCGTTTGGCAGTTATTACGCGAAACGGCTCGCGATTCAAAGGATATCCCCCCCTTGCTCAGCGGAGCCATTATGCGGGCTGTTGTCACCGGCTGCGCATATCCGGAAGCCCTATATGGGTCAGTTCTGCGTCGCATCCATGCTGATCGACAGCTTGACTACTCTCGCGCGGCGATAGTCAAAGCGCACTTGAATCGCCGCAATAGATTGGGAATTCGTCAGCTTGGAAAAAAATTGTACGTGTCACTTGATTCTTCTCAACCAAACGCGTCGTACCACATTGGTCGCCTTTTCGCAGTTCTGGAACAATTGCAGAAAGATTCTCTTCCGGCAGCAACAGGTATCCGAGACCGCTATTTCGGGACTGCAATGGCTTCTCCAGCGCTGGTCTTTCCTCACATTCTCAACAATAGCCACCATCACCTAGCGAAGCTTACTCGTAGCAAAGAACTGGCAATAGATGACGTATCTGGACGTCGACATCGGTACGTATCGCTTATCACCGATATCTGTCATCGTATTGAAGAATTTCCACCATTTCATGACCAAACTGAGCAAGGCCTCTTTGCCGTTGGCTATTACCACGAACAGAGATGGCTTTATACCCCTGGTGAATTGAAGTCTGATCACTCGTAATGGAGCCCAAGTATATGAACCATCGCATCGACTTTGTGTACCTGTTCGACGTTAAAGATGGAAATCCAAACGGCGACCCGGACGCTGGCAATCTGCCTCGCATTGATCCCGAAACCGGCCACGGATTGGTTACGGACGTGTGCCTCAAACGAAAGATTCGTAATTACGTGGGACTGGTCAAAGAGGAACAGCCTCCTTACGAAATCTATGTAAAAGAAAAGGCTGTGTTAAATCGACAGCACGAGCGGGCATATAAGGAATATGGGCTCAAGCCTGACAAGCGCAAACTCCCTAAGAGTGAGGAAGACGCTCGGAAAGTGACAGCTTGGATGTGCGGGAATTTTTTCGACGTTCGCACATTTGGCGCTGTGATGTCTACCGACGTGAACTGTGGTCAGGTTCGAGGTCCGGTACAATTTGGAATTTCGCGCAGTATCCACCCCATCATTTCTCAAGAGCATGCGGTTACGCGCTGCGCCGTCACGACGGACAAAGAAGCGGAGGATCAATCCGGCGACAATCGCACTATGGGGAGGAAGTTTACGGTGCCGTACGGCCTTTACCGCGTTCATGGTTTTATTAACCCCTATTTGGCTGTGCAGACAGGCTTTAATGAGAATGGCGAAGATCTCGACTTATTTTGGACCGCTTTAGCCCAAATGTTTGAGACGGATCGCTCAGCCGCGCGAGGTGAAATGGCTCCCCAGGCCCTCATCGTTTTCAAACACGAGAACGCTTTAGGTAGTGCCAGGGCGGCAGAACTATTCGCACAAGTGACTATCGAGTGCGACAGCGAAGCCCCAAGATCATTTGGGGACTATCGAGTGAAGGTAAACGAGAAGGCGTTACCAACCGGGGTTTCGATCGACCGGAAAATCTGACAATGGAATTGGTGGATACAGTCGTTCCATACCAATACTTGGGAGAAACGTCATGGCTTTGGGGCTAAATGAGCGGCACAATTCACCCGCATATCACGCGGGCAGATTCATGGCTGTTTGTCAGCATGTGCAGGATTTGAGCGATAACGAAATAAATGCGACCTATGTGGATCGTTTTTTTTCGTCCGCTTCTGCAAATCCTGCCGCGGTATTACCGCGGCTCTATCGTGTAGCAATCCACCGATTGCGCAAAATTGAGAACTGGAGCTTACGCAGGGACGTCGAGGCAACTTTGATTCAGCTTCACCAACAACTGACGCAGAGTTGGCCAAAGCATTTGGGGATAAGCGACCAAGGGTTCTTTCAGCTTGGTTATTTCCATCAAATTGCTGCACTTCCCCGCAAGGATGGTCGCGCGAGAATTCTTACTCAGCGCGGGGAAGCTGTGAAGTCCGCAGGTGAAAAAACGATTGCCGACATTTTGTTCTGTAATGGTCTACAGAACTATGAATATGAACGGCCGTTAGAGTTGGGAGAACGCGGTGGGAAGACAGAGTCTATCAAACCAGATTTTACATTCACTACAGGCAATCCCATGCGAAGGCTGTACATAGAATATACGGGTATGGAAGGTGACCCCGGCTACGATAAGCAATGGGGATGGAAAAGTGCCCGATACCGGCAACTCGGTGCTAGAACTATTGAGGATTGCTTGACAGACGGACGGTTCGGCGCGCATACCTTGATGCAGGTTCGGCCGAACGATCGTTACTTGTTGCCACTATTTGAGGAACGGCTCCTAACGGCCGTAAGATCATTCTTGCAAGAAACAGATGCGACGCCCAATGGGCCTTTCTAAGTAAATTTTTAGCAACAATTGATGCGTTTCCATCGGCACTTGCCTTCTGAGGACCATGTACCCCGAAGACCAACTCCTGCCGATCAGCGCCCTGCAGCATTTGCTGTTTTGCGAGCGGCAGTGTGCGTTGATCCATGTCGAGCGGCTGTGGGCTGAGAATCGGTTCACGGTGGAGGGGCAGCATTTGCACCGTAAGGCGCATCATGGTCGGGACGAGTGGCGCGGCAAAGTGCGGGTAGTCCGCGGGTTGTGGATCCGCTCGTTCCAGCTCGGGCTGGTCGGCCAGGCCGACGTGGTGGAGTTGGAGACGGCAAATCAGACGAGGGGGACAGTCCCATTTTGCTCGCGAGATACGGCACCGTTCGCAAGACCAAGCAACAACTGCACCGATCCGCCTGCGGCCGCGGACTCCGCAAAATTGGGACAGTCCCCGTTCGCGCGCGTGACGCCGATCGAATACAAACGCGGCCGGCCGAAAAAGAACGATGGCGACCGGGTACAGCTCTGCGCCCAGGCAATGTGCTTGGAAGAGATGTTGGGTGTCACCATCGACGCCGGCGCACTCTTCTATGGCAAGCGGCAGCGGCGCACGCCCGTTGAGTTCGATCCGCGGCTCCGCTCGACAACACAAACCGCCGCCTTGCGGCTCCATCGGATGATCGCGTCGGGTGAAACGCCGCCGGCCGTGCGGGAGAAGAAATGCGATACGTGTTCCCTGTTCCATCTCTGCTTGCCCGAGGTGACGCAAGCGTCGCGCAGTGCCACGCGGTTCGTCGGCCGGCAATTCGCCGGCCATTTGCGCGACGGCCTGCCGACCACCGACCTTTTTGATTCCACCGCAAAACCCGTGTGAAACAACATCTCAATACACTCTTCGTCACGACCGAGGGCGCCTATCTCCGCAAGGATGGGCAAGCCGTCGCGGTCCGCGTGGAGAAGGAGACGCGGCTGCGGGTTCCGCTACACAACCTGGATGGGATCGTGTGTTTCGGGCGTGTAGGGTGCAGCCCACAATTGATGGAAGCGTGTGCGCAAGCCGGCGTCACGATTTCAATGCTCAGTCCCTATGGCGGCTTTCGCGCGGCCATTGTGGGCTTTACGCCCGGCAATGTGCTATTGCGACGGACGCAGTACCGCAAGTCCGACGATGAGTCCGCGTGCTGCGCGATCGCCTCCAATCTGGTCGCGGCCAAAATCGCCAATTGTCGAGCCGTGCTATTGCGAGCCGCCCGCGATTCGAACAACGCTGACGCCCAGCGCGCGTTGGGAGTAATCGCCGAAAAACTCGCCCCAATGATTCAAAATGCCCGCGCGGCAACTTCCCTGGGCCAACTGCGCGGCATCGAAGGCGACGCCGCGAACGAGTATTTTTCCGTCTTCAGCCAAATGATGAATGTTCCTGAAGTCGAGTTTCGCTTCGTCGGGCGTAGCCGACGGCCGCCGTTGGATCGTGTCAACGCGTTGCTCTCGTTCCTCTACAGCATGCTCGCGCACGACGCCCGTTCCGCCTGCGAAACAACTGGCCTGGACGCGGCCGTCGGCTTCCTGCATCGCGATCGCCCCGGTCGGCCCGGCCTGGCCCTGGACCTCATGGAAGAGTTTCGGCCATTTCTCGTCGATCGGCTCGTGTTGTCGCTCATCAATCGCCGGCAAGTGGCCGTGGGCGGTTTTACGATCGCCCCGAATGGCGCGGTAATGATGGACGACAAGACCCGGCGAGTCGTCTTGGCCGCCTATCAGCAACGCAAACAGGACGCCATCACGCATCCGTTTCTCGAGGAGAAATCCTCGGTGGGGCTACTTGTGCATTTGCAGGCGCGCTTGTTGGCACGGCATATCCGGGGCGATTTGGACGCCTATCCCCCCTTCCTCTGGCACTGATAACTGGGTACTTCCTTGTACGTTCTCGTTACCTATGATGTGAACACCGAAACCCCTGTCGGCCGCAAGCGGCTACGGCACATTGCTAAGACATGCCTTGATTTTGGTCAACGGGTGCAGAACTCCGTGTTCGAGCTCAAGGTCGACCCTGGCCAATGGGCGGAATGCAAGAACCGGCTGGAAAACCTCATTGATGTGGAAACCGACAGCCTGCGGTACTACTACCTAGGACGCAATTGGCACCGGCGGGTGGAACATGTGGGAGCCAAGCCGAGCGTGGATCCCGACGGCCCGTTGATTGCCTGACCGATCTTCCGCGAACCAGGAGCGATCCTCGTTTTGTGGGTAGGTTCGCGATGACCAAATACGGCGGAAATTGAAGGTAAATATGGTCGTCGAGCGCCATTCCTTATTCGTTCTCCGGATGACGTGCAGCGGGTTCGCGAGCAGCACACCCTAAACACTTCTGTATCAATTGCTTACAATAGGTGCTATCGCTCCCCTCACAGGGAGCGCGGATTGAAACGGTCCGGCCCACGGCATGGCGTGGACGGGTTATCATCGCTCCCCTCACAGGGAGCGCGGATTGAAACTTCGCAGCTCTAATTTCGGCGCTCCTGTTTGGTATCGCTCCCCTCACAGGGAGCGCGGATTGAAACCGTATTGGCGGAGCCCGATCCTGCTGCCGCTCGGATCGCTCCCCTCACAGGGAGCGCGGATTGAAACTGCTGCTGCTGGTCTCCCCGGCGTTCGCCGGCTGATCGCTCCCCTCACAGGGAGCGCGGATTGAAACCAGTGGTTCGTTGAGCGGCCGGACTTGGGGCGGGGATCGCTCCCCTCACAGGGAGCGCGGATTGAAACCACAAGCGGCAACGCAGAATTTGGCCGACGTGCACATCGCTCCCCTCACAGGGAGCGCGGATTGAAACTTGCGATGTCTGCCCGTGCGGTCGATCGATGAGATATCGCTCCCCTCACAGGGAGCGCGGATTGAAACTTGCAGTTCGTCGGCGTTGCCGCTGAGCAACAGCATCGCTCCCCTCACAGGGAGCGCGGATTGAAACATCTAGAGGCGATGTCACAGTCCAGCTACTGGCTATCGCTCCCCTCACAGGGAGCGCGGATTGAAACTCCATCAGCTTGAGCGCCTTGGCCACATCGTCGATATCGCTCCCCTCACAGGGAGCGCGGATTGAAACACAAGTATTTGCGGGCCGTGCTCACGGGCGTGAAGATCGCTCCCCTCACAGGGAGCGCGGATTGAAACGAGGCGCTCATCGCCGCGGCCGGCGAGGCGGCCGATCGCTCCCCTCACAGGGAGCGCGGATTGAAACGCCATCTGGCTGTGGGCGCTCGTCGGGCGCTGGATCGCTCCCCTCACAGGGAGCGCGGATTGAAACTCATTGGCTTTGGGTTATATCTCGTCCCCAAAGTATCGCTCCCCTCACAGGGAGCGCGGATTGAAACGCGCATGGCTCCGCGCCAATCCACGCCTCGACAATCGCTCCCCTCACAGGGAGCGCGGATTGAAACAGGAACCTCAAGCACTCCCTCCCAGAATCTAAACATCGCTCCCCTCACAGGGAGCGCGGATTGAAACTTCCGGCACCTGGCCCACGAAGGCATCATGCTGGATCGCTCCCCTCACAGGGAGCGCGGATTGAAACCCTTTGAGGAAGCGTTTGGCGAGCGCGGCCCATATCGCTCCCCTCACAGGGAGCGCGGATTGAAACAGAATGAGTTTGCTACCACAGGCAATTACAAAAAATCGCTCCCCTCACAGGGAGCGCGGATTGAAACGACCAATTCGGGGCCGACGCGGTGAAAGTCTTGCGATCGCTCCCCTCACAGGGAGCGCGGATTGAAACTTAACTACGGTCGCCATGTTTGCCACACTCCCACATCGCTCCCCTCACAGGGAGCGCGGATTGAAACTCCGGCGTCCTCGCCGCGCGGCCAGCGGTCCTGATCGCTCCCCTCACAGGGAGCGCGGATTGAAACCGCTGGGGCAGCGACTACGGCTTCGTCGATCCGAATCGCTCCCCTCACAGGGAGCGCGGATTGAAACTCCCTTAAAATGAAAGCTGGGGAAGCTAGGCGGATCGCTCCCCTCACAGGGAGCGCGGATTGAAACTTTTGCCTCTCTGGCGAACGATTAGCCACGTCTTATCGCTCCCCTCACAGGGAGCGCGGATTGAAACTCTAGCGCAGCCGTCGGTGGGATCGATTGGTGGATCGCTCCCCTCACAGGGAGCGCGGATTGAAACGGCTCAGCTAATGAACGCCTCGCCACGCGCACCATCGCTCCCCTCACAGGGAGCGCGGATTGAAACGTCAAAGTCGCCGCCGGTCCCGATGAGCGCGTGGCATCGCTCCCCTCACAGGGAGCGCGGATTGAAACCTTGGTGCGCTTGCCGTCGCCGGAATCGATGAGCATCGCTCCCCTCACAGGGAGCGCGGATTGAAACCTCGTCGGCGTGCCCGGCCCGCTCGACGATCAAATCGCTCCCCTCACAGGGAGCGCGGATTGAAACTGCCGCGCGCACGAGCTCATGATCGTCGCGCCGTATCGCTCCCCTCACAGGGAGCGCGGATTGAAACGCCGGCTGGCGCACCGGGGCCGCTTGCTTCCACATCGCTCCCCTCACAGGGAGCGCGGATTGAAACCTAACATCCGCCAAGATGTTTGCTTGTGCCGGTAATCGCTCCCCTCACAGGGAGCGCGGATTGAAACGTCAAAGTCGCCGCCGGTCCCGATGAGCGCGTGGATCGCTCCCCTCACAGGGAGCGCGGATTGAAACCCAAAAAGTCGGAAATAGTTGCAAGTCGTTGGCATCGCTCCCCTCACAGGGAGCGCGGATTGAAACGGACCACTGAATCTCCCGCCGCGGGTGGTAACGGATCGCTCCCCTCACAGGGAGCGCGGATTGAAACTGCTTTCCCGCTCGACGAACCGCTCCGTCAGGTATCGCTCCCCTCACAGGGAGCGCGGATTGAAACCGCATCATCGACCGCCGCTACCGCGACCTCAAGCCATCGCTCCCCTCACAGGGAGCGCGGATTGAAACCCATGTCGGCCATTGGATGTCGGTCGGGTTTGCGATCGCTCCCCTCACAGGGAGCGCGGATTGAAACGGGATGCGCCACACGCGGATACTCCCCGTCAGCCATCGCTCCCCTCACAGGGAGCGCGGATTGAAACGCAACCAGCTCCACGAACGCATCCGGCAACTCGGATCGCTCCCCTCACAGGGAGCGCGGATTGAAACATACTGCGTGCGTCACGTTTGATTACCGGCTCTCATCGCTCCCCTCACAGGGAGCGCGGATTGAAACGCTTGGACGGAGAGACGCAATCGCGGATCACATATCGCTCCCCTCACAGGGAGCGCGGATTGAAACAAGAGCACCACGCTTCGGAGTTGGCGGCAGCCGCGAATCGCTCCCCTCACAGGGAGCGCGGATTGAAACCAGGCCCGCGGCGGCATCGACACGACGACCCGCGATCGCTCCCCTCACAGGGAGCGCGGATTGAAACTGAGGACACAATCGAACTCATCCACGACGGCACAATCGCTCCCCTCACAGGGAGCGCGGATTGAAACTTTTTTGGGGTGGTAAGGGGCCTAGCTGCCTAGGATCGCTCCCCTCACAGGGAGCGCGGATTGAAACACTATATGGCTCCGTTGGCCTGCAAAACGGTAACATCGCTCCCCTCACAGGGAGCGCGGATTGAAACCCCCCGCGACCCGTTCACACACCAGGAACGTGCTGATCGCTCCCCTCACAGGGAGCGCGGATTGAAACTACCTCTACATCGGACCCACCGGCCAATCCCTCATCGCTCCCCTCACAGGGAGCGCGGATTGAAACGTGGTGACGAGCGTTCAAACCATGTGCCGACCGAAATCGCTCCCCTCACAGGGAGCGCGGATTGAAACTTGCGAGCTTGGCACTGTACTGATCGACGCCAGATCGCTCCCCTCACAGGGAGCGCGGATTGAAACCACACGTTGGAGCCGGTCGTTTGTTTGTTGGGCATCGCTCCCCTCACAGGGAGCGCGGATTGAAACAGCAAAACAGCAAAGTCGGGGCAGCGCATCCAAATCGCTCCCCTCACAGGGAGCGCGGATTGAAACTTTCCCCAGCGGCGGGTGATGCTGGCGAGTGCGAATCGCTCCCCTCACAGGGAGCGCGGATTGAAACACTATGCCGTCGTCGTTGATTTGGACGTGTGTAATCGCTCCCCTCACAGGGAGCGCGGATTGAAACGTGGTGGCGCCCGTTATATCGCCATCGCCGCCAGCATCGCTCCCCTCACAGGGAGCGCGGATTGAAACAACCGCACCCGCTCGCAATAATTGGGCGTGCGGTCATCGCTCCCCTCACAGGGAGCGCGGATTGAAACAGGCTACCGCCATCGGTTGTACCGTCGAGTTCGCATCGCTCCCCTCACAGGGAGCGCGGATTGAAACTGCCAGTGGGAATGTGGAACTACGCGGTCCCCGATCGCTCCCCTCACAGGGAGCGCGGATTGAAACAATATGGGGAACTTAAACAGGAATGCATCCCGCATATCGCTCCCCTCACAGGGAGCGCGGATTGAAACCAGCCGCTCGGCTTGTGCGTGTAGCGCACCTGGAGATCGCTCCCCTCACAGGGAGCGCGGATTGAAACAACACGACAACACTTTCAGGCGCTCGCGGCAGCAAATCGCTCCCCTCACAGGGAGCGCGGATTGAAACTCGCCATGCTTGAGCCATCGCCCGTTGAGCCGCGATCGCTCCCCTCACAGGGAGCGCGGATTGAAACTCACAGTGCTCGCGAAGCTCTCTCACAGCACGCCATCGCTCCCCTCACAGGGAGCGCGGATTGAAACGTGGTGTGGCCCCATCGGTTTGACCCGCATTTACATCGCTCCCCTCACAGGGAGCGCGGATTGAAACCAATAATCCTTGCCGTCAAAATGCACGTCGGCGAATCGCTCCCCTCACAGGGAGCGCGGATTGAAACGCCGTAGAGCGGGCCGACGATGCCTGAGGTTTTGGCATCGCTCCCCTCACAGGGAGCGCGGATTGAAACGCACGCGCGGCACTTGTGGCTCGTCGGCCGGCGAAATCGCTCCCCTCACAGGGAGCGCGGATTGAAACCCACGCTACGGGGCGAGTTCGATCGTCGCCCGCAATCGCTCCCCTCACAGGGAGCGCGGATTGAAACAGGCAAGGGCGGCACGGCCTTGGGCGGCACGAACATCGCTCCCCTCACAGGGAGCGCGGATTGAAACGCGCGAGTATAGCCCGGCCAAATCTTTTGCCTGCCATCGCTCCCCTCACAGGGAGCGCGGATTGAAACTTTTGATGACCGGCGACGGCCGCGACTGCCCGGAGATCGCTCCCCTCACAGGGAGCGCGGATTGAAACACCCGTTGGGCGATGTACGCGGCGTCGGCATCGATCGCTCCCCTCACAGGGAGCGCGGATTGAAACACGAGCATGTCCCAAAAATCGTCGCCGCACTGGCATCGCTCCCCTCACAGGGAGCGCGGATTGAAACGCCAGCAGGATGCCGCTGAACGTGGTGCCGGTGATCGCTCCCCTCACAGGGAGCGCGGATTGAAACACGATGGTGTGCGACGAGCCGATGGCGCTCGCGACATCGCTCCCCTCACAGGGAGCGCGGATTGAAACACTGGGAAGAGGCGTTCGACGAACCAGATACCGAATCGCTCCCCTCACAGGGAGCGCGGATTGAAACATAGTGGTCGAAAATTGCCGCTGCCTTGTCATTATCGCTCCCCTCACAGGGAGCGCGGATTGAAACAGGCAAGGGCGGCACGGCCTTGGGCGGCACGAACATCGCTCCCCTCACAGGGAGCGCGGATTGAAACCGCGGCCGTGCTGATGTTGCGGCCGGGCGGCCCCGGATCGCTCCCCTCACAGGGAGCGCGGATTGAAACTGTATAATAGGGGGCAGGAGGAGACAATGCTAAAATCGCTCCCCTCACAGGGAGCGCGGATTGAAACGCTTGGCGCGGACACGCACACGGCCCGCGCGTGATCGCTCCCCTCACAGGGAGCGCGGATTGAAACCACCGCTGAGCAGGCTGTCGCCCTGCGAAATCCATCGCTCCCCTCACAGGGAGCGCGGATTGAAACGGCTTGAAGGCAGCCGCGACGATGGCGATGCGTATCGCTCCCCTCACAGGGAGCGCGGATTGAAACGCGCACGCCGTGCGCCACCTGGAGGCAATCGACCATCGCTCCCCTCACAGGGAGCGCGGATTGAAACGCCATTCGCCGTCACCGTCGCCACATAACGCCAAATCGCTCCCCTCACAGGGAGCGCGGATTGAAACTGCCATTACTACAATCGCTTGCGGTGTGGTGCCATCGCTCCCCTCACAGGGAGCGCGGATTGAAACCTCCGCGCGCCGAATCACGGCATTGCGATCCGCCATCGCTCCCCTCACAGGGAGCGCGGATTGAAACAACTAGCTTGACTTGAGGTTTAGTGGGAGGTATCTCATCGCTCCCCTCACAGGGAGCGCGGATTGAAACGGTTTGCAGGCCGGACAGCCTGCCGAGTTCGTAATCGCTCCCCTCACAGGGAGCGCGGATTGAAACTTCCACGGGCCGCATTTGTTGGCAGGGCGTACACCATCGCTCCCCTCACAGGGAGCGCGGATTGAAACATGCTGCTGGGGTTCGTCCGCCGCTACCGGCAGAAATCGCTCCCCTCACAGGGAGCGCGGATTGAAACGCCGGCCAACGCATGTTTGGCGGCGAACCGCCAATCGCTCCCCTCACAGGGAGCGCGGATTGAAACCATCCGCCCGTTGCTGGTGCTCATCGATGGCTGGAATCGCTCCCCTCACAGGGAGCGCGGATTGAAACGGTCCAGCATGGACTTGCTCGACGAATGCACAAGATCGCTCCCCTCACAGGGAGCGCGGATTGAAACACGTCTTCCAAATCTTGCTGCGCGAGCGTGATCATCGCTCCCCTCACAGGGAGCGCGGATTGAAACGTAGCTGATGGCGCGGTACGAGAACACGGTCATCATCGCTCCCCTCACAGGGAGCGCGGATTGAAACGCTTCAATCACCTCCCGTTCGCACCCGTCCGCCATCGCTCCCCTCACAGGGAGCGCGGATTGAAACTTGCCTGATTGATTTTGTAGGCGACCCGCAAGTCATCGCTCCCCTCACAGGGAGCGCGGATTGAAACCGGAGACTGGCGAGCGCGTGCGGCCAGCCCCCGGATCGCTCCCCTCACAGGGAGCGCGGATTGAAACATCTTTCGATACGCCTAGTGGATTGATGCTTGCGATCGCTCCCCTCACAGGGAGCGCGGATTGAAACTGCCACGTTACCCGCAACTGCCCCGCTCGCGCCCGATCGCTCCCCTCACAGGGAGCGCGGATTGAAACGCCAGAGAGGCAAAAGAAAAGCCGGTACTTTTAATCGCTCCCCTCACAGGGAGCGCGGATTGAAACAGGGGGAGGCAAAGAAGGGTTAGGCTGCTGCCAGATCGCTCCCCTCACAGGGAGCGCGGATTGAAACAAGACCAAAACGGCTGTCTGTGCCAGAGAGTATCATCGCTCCCCTCACAGGGAGCGCGGATTGAAACCGCTAATCCGCACCTCGTCGCCGGCCATCGCGATCGCTCCCCTCACAGGGAGCGCGGATTGAAACGGCGCACAGTTACCGGCCAACGGCGCGGTTGGCATCGCTCCCCTCACAGGGAGCGCGGATTGAAACCTTGCGCAACTCGGCCTCGCGGGCTTGGCTGGCATCGCTCCCCTCACAGGGAGCGCGGATTGAAACTTCCACGCGGGCGTAGAGCGACTGGCCAGTGGGGATCGCTCCCCTCACAGGGAGCGCGGATTGAAACAGGTTGACAATTACACGGTGTTCAGAATTCGGAAATCGCTCCCCTCACAGGGAGCGCGGATTGAAACCGCCCCGCCGTTGATCGTGTCGAGGTCGTCGGTATCGCTCCCCTCACAGGGAGCGCGGATTGAAACCACCTGCCGTTGTGTTCTCCGCTGCTATTACGTATCGCTCCCCTCACAGGGAGCGCGGATTGAAACGTGCCAAATTCGCTGTGCTCCCAAGTGCGTACTGATCGCTCCCCTCACAGGGAGCGCGGATTGAAACAATACGGGGAACTTAAACAGGAATGCATCCCGCATCGCTCCCCTCACAGGGAGCGCGGATTGAAACACCGTGATTATTGGGGGGTTCGGCCACGACGGTGCATCGCTCCCCTCACAGGGAGCGCGGATTGAAACATTGGAGCTGATCGAAGATTACGAGGCGTTTGAGATCGCTCCCCTCACAGGGAGCGCGGATTGAAACGCACTGCTCGTTGTGGCAGGCGGCGTAGTCAGGCATCGCTCCCCTCACAGGGAGCGCGGATTGAAACACGGCCGTCGTCGTCGATACCACGGGCCACGACCTGATCGCTCCCCTCACAGGGAGCGCGGATTGAAACTTCCCCTTGGCACCGCCCGTGCCTTCGGTGAG
>JAKOVF010000109.1 GCA_029782225.1 Chloroflexota bacterium
TGTGGCCTGCGAAGGCACCGCAAGCAAAAGGACGCAAAGGACCGCCACTTCCAAGGCGCATTTTAAAAACCTTCCGGAACGCAAGGTAAAGGTCAGCCGTCAGCCCTCCCAAAGATCATCTCTTGTAACCGATTATATCTCGAAGCAGGGATTTTCTCTCTGCGATGTGAGACTCTTCTTCCACGCCCTTGGAGGCGTATCCGTCGACGACGCCCGCCACCCCCCTGCCCATGTCCGTCTCAAACACCAAAAGCTGTAGAGGGTTTGCCGTGGCGGCGTAGACGCTGCATACCTCCTGAACGGCCTTGATCCTGTTTAAGACGTTAATCGGGTATCCTTTGCGAAGCAATATTACGAAGGTATGTCCCGCCGATATCTTTCGCGCGTTCCTGACGGCCGCATCGATCAAATCCTTTGCGTTGCCGTCGTAACGAATCAAACAAGGGCCCGAGGCCTCGCAGAAGGCAATGCCAAACTCAAGCACCGGAGAAGCCGTGACAAGCGCTTCGTACAAGTCCTCAACCGTCTTGATGAAATGGCTGTGTCCAACTATTATGTTGCACTCCTCCGGCATCTCCATGTCCACGATTTCCCACCTGATCTGCTCAGACATTGCATCAACACCTCCCGTTAACGGTGATCTTGAAATCTCTGCTCAAAAGAAAATCCGCAAGGGCGCAAAAGCCCTTCCTGGACGCGGGAGGTATGACGAGATCCGCCATTTCAAGGATGTCCGAGACGGCATCTTCGGGTGCGACCTTAAAGTCGCAAATTCCGAGCATCTCCAGGTCGTTCATGTGGTCTCCCACGCCCACCACGTAAACATCGTTCAGTCCCGACAACTTTTTAAGCTCCGCCAGGGCCGACCCCTTAGAGGTGCCCAGGGGCAACACGTCCAAGAAATCGTCTCCGGCCAGCGTTATATTTACCTTGCCTCTCAAAGAACCTTCGAGCATCCCTTTTAATTTTGCGACCAACGCGGGTTTGCCGAAATAAAGTATCCTAAATACGTCGTCTTTGATGTCCGAAGAAAGCAGTACCGGCTCCAACTTCACGTCGAGCGACTTGAAGTAGGCTATGCTAAGAAGGTCGCTCGGCCTGCAGCGAACGGCCTCGTCGCCGTAGACCTGAACCTCAAGGGGAAAATCAAAGCCAAGCCTTAGCACTTCGCGCGCGACATCCGCAGGCATCCTTCTTTCAAAGTAAACTGCGCCGCTTTTGGGATCCATCACCCGAGCGCCGTCATAAACGATCGACGGCCAAAGGGCCCCCAGAGACCTAATGTGCCTCAAGGCTCCTGCCAGTATCCTGCCCGTTGCCACGATAAGGCTCCAGCCCGACGACTTAAGCAGCTCCGCCGAACGGGCCACATCGCGGGGCACTCTGTCATCATAGATCACGGTACCGTCCAAGTCCAACACGATCCACTTATCCGTAAAAGAAAGGTCCTTTTTCAT
>JAKOVF010000133.1 GCA_029782225.1 Chloroflexota bacterium
AGGATTGCCTGACGAAGTTACAGGAAAGTCCGGAGCTGCTTGACACACTCGACTTCTTGACGGCTCAGCAGCGCGAGGAGATAAAGCAGCACCTCCGTGAGAACCGTGTTGTGGCTGAACTCTCCGCATTGATCTGCCGGGAGGGTATCACCCCCTCCCTGGCGGCCCGGATCGTGAAGCACTATGGCAATGACGCTATACAAATCGTCAAGGAGAACCCGTACAAACTCGCCGAGGACATTGAGCAGATCGGGTTCGTGACTGCGGACCGGATCGCCAAGGCAATCGGCATCGCTCCGGATTCTCCGTTCCGCGTCCAGGCTGCGGTTCAGCATATTCTCTCCGAAGCACAGAACGAAGGGCACTGCTATCTCAGACCAAATGACTTCGTGAGAGAAATCCCGGCTCTTCTCGGCACAGATATTCCGGTCGCGGCGATCGCCGACGCGGTGAAAGCACTTATCGACGCCGAGATGCTGGTACGAGACGGGGATGACATCTACCTTGCGAGCATGCACCGGGCCGAGGCAGAACTAGCAGCCAAGATAAAAGCGCTGTGTTCGCAGAAGATAGAGGTTCGTTCTGACCTGGATACACTCATCAACAAGGCGGAAGCAGCACGCGGTATCAAGTACCATCCCAGGCAGCGCGAAGCAATCAGAATGGCTCTTAGCTCCGGCCTCAGCATCATCACCGGCGGTCCCGGGACCGGCAAAACGGAAATCACGCGGGCTATCGTTACCATCTATCACGCTATAAACCGCGACAAACCCATTTATCTTTGCTCGCCGACGGGGCGGGCAGCAAAAAGGCTCAGCGAAGCAACGGGATATGAGGCGAAGACGATCCACAGACTCCTTGGTTACGTGCCCGACTTCGGGTTCACGGTGGACGCCGAAAAACCGTTACCGGCAGGGCTGCTTTTGGCTGACGAGTTCAGCATGGCAGATCTGAGCCTTGCAAACGCTTTGTTCGCAGCTTGCGCCGAGGGAATGCAGGTCGTTTTGGTCGGCGATGTAGATCAGTTGCCATCAGTTGGTCCAGGCTCGGTACTACGAGACACCATCGATTCGGGCACTGTACCGGTCACGAGGTTGACGTTCATCTACCGCCAGGAAGAGGGGTCGGGTATCAGTAGGCTGGCACACGAGATTAACCAAGGTGCCGTGCCGACCCTGAGAGGCAGCAAAGAAATTACAGTCATCGAGATCTCCAACCCCGATGAAGCCCTGCCTGTCGCGGTCTGTTACGCTAAACAAGCCCACGAACAATACGGCCCTTTGGGCTTTTCCCTCCTGGCCCCCATGCACAAAGGGTCCAGTGGCGTAAAGGCCCTCAACGAAGCGATTCGTTCGGCGCTCAACCCAGGCCAGGGGAACGGGTATAGGGCTGGCGACAAGGTCATGGTCGTGAAAAACGACTACAACTGGGACATCTTTAACGGTGACCTGGGCATCGTCAAGAGCGTTGAAAACGGCGTGATTTCCGTTGATTTCGGTGATAAGACCGTTGATTTTGCTCCAGAAAACGAGGATTATGCCGATCTCGATTTGCTGCAGTTAGCTTGGGCAACCAGCGTCCACAAGGCCCAGGGTGGTGAATTCCCGGTCTGTATAGTCGTGTTGACCCGCCAGCACTGGATCATGCTGCAGCGCAATCTGCTCTACACGGCCGTTACGCGAGCGCAGAAGCGCCTTATCATCATCCACCAGGCCGGAACGCTGCCCCAGGCCATCCGAAACAACAAGATAGCCGCCAGGAACTCTCGACTAGCAGAACGCCTGCGAGGAGGTGTCTCTCAATGAACGCTTCAACCGCTAGGCTCAAAGCCTACTACGACGCGGCCATGAGCCAGTTCAACGAGGTTACGGAACGCGAACACGGACGGTTCGCGCTGGATGCTGCCATCTACACGCTGAACGCGGCGGAGCTCAGGTATCGGACCGCCCTGCGGCGCGACCGTTCTCTTTTTTGCCTAAACACCCTGGATAAACAGGCCAAAAGAGGAAGGGAGAGCTAGTTCGCAAGGTTGCGCAAGGCCGTTTCGCCTGCTAGCAAGTGCGAAATCAGAGCGAAACGGCCTCCAGAACCGCAAACTTTCGCAAGTTTGCGGAAAGACGGCAAAAGGCCAGGTAAACAGACAAAACGGGAGAGAGAGAAACGGCGGTGGTAACGTGGCAACTTCTCAATGGCGCGAAGTAAGTAGAGCAGAACCCTGTCCTATATGCGGCAAGCCTGACTGGTGCCGAATGAACGACACCTGGATAGTATGTAGGCGAGTAGATAACGGGCAGGGTATACATAGAATCGACAAAGCAGGTGCGGATTACTGGCTTTACAGGCGTGATGGCACAGTTGGGCCTGTAGCCGTAGACAGTCTTCCCGATATTCAGCAGATAGAGCCCGAGCGTGCAGACGATAAAACGCTCTATATGGTTTATACATCGCTTCTCCGGATGCTGACGCTTTCTGATGCTCACAGGGCTAACCTTCGGAGGCGTGGCCTCAGCGACGAGGAGATCAGCAAACGGAGGTATCGGACACTGCCGGTACAAAGTAGATCCAGAATAGCTAAGCGGCTTCTTGATAAATACTCCGCCGAAACGCTCCTGAAGGTACCTGGATTCTACATCAAAGAGGAAGACGGCAGGCGATGGCTCACTCTGGCCGGGACCCCTGGCATCCTCATCCCTGTACGAAACACAAAAGGAGAGATAATCGGTCTTAAGATTCGGGCAGACGACCCCGGAAACGGCCCTAAGTACACCTGGCTTTCGTCTAGCTACCATGACGGCCCTGGGCCTAGCAACCGAGTGCACGTCCCGGTATTCACAGGAGAGACTGCTGAAATCCGTATTACAGAAGGCGAACTCAAAGCTGACATTGCTACGGCGTTAACCGGGATCTTAACCGTTTCAATCCCTGGGGTCTCCTCGTGGCGCCAGGCATTGCCCATCCTCGAAGAGTACGGCGCTAAGACCGTCAAACTGGCTTTTGATGCGGATGCAGTTGAAAATCTGAACGTAGCAAGGGCACTAAGTCTTACCACCAACGCTTTGCTTGACAAAGGTTACAACCTCGAACTTGAAACATGGGACATCAAAGATGGGAAAGGCATTGATGACCTCTTGGCAGCGGGCAAAAAGCCCAGACTGCTCAAGGGCGAAGATGCGATAAAAGAGGTCGGCCGAATCATCCGGACCGCTAGGGAAAACGATCCGCGCCACATACCTGAAATCATGGCCAATAGGCAAGACTTGCACTTGGTTACAGAGGAAGCCATCAAGGCGCTGAAAAAAGCAAACAGCCGCAATCCTTATATGTTCCTCCGCGGAGGTCCTGTCAGGATTGAACGCGGAGACTCAGGCCATGCGGTAACTCGCGAACTTACTCCGGACAGGTTGCGCTATGAGCTTGCTCGCATCGTAAGATGGTACAAACTCAGCCGTGACGGTGAAAGAGAAGATGCTAAGCCACCTATGGATGTTGTACGGAACATCCTGGCAGCGCCCAACCTACCATTCCCGGCGCTTGCCAGCATTGTGAGGGCCCCGACATTTGCACCGGACGGAACTTTGGAACTGGAAACGGGATACCGAGAAAAAAGCAGGTCTTACTATGATCCTTACAATGCAGTAGAGTTACCCAGGGTACCTGAAAATCCTGGCCAAGACGATATTAGGCGCGCCAAAGACCTAATCCTGAAAGACTTGCTTGTGGACTTCCCGTTTGCGTCGGATTCGGATCGCGCTCATGCTGTAGCATTGCTTCTCTTGCCGTTTGTCAGAAACATGATCCAGGGCCCGACGCCACTGCACCTTATTGAGGCGTCTACCCAGGGCTCTGGGAAAGGACTCCTGGCCAACGTACTTCTCTACCCAGCCCTGGGGGCTCCGGTAGGAGTCATGCCGCCGCCTCGGGATGACGAGGAACTCAGGAAAAACATCACATCACGGCTGTGCGAAGGATGGTCGGCGATACTCATTGACAACGTGTATTCCCTTCGTTCGGCCATACTCGCTGCGGCGCTCACGGCAGAAACCTGGACAGACCGAATGCTCGGAAGAAACGAGACAGTTTCAATCCCTATAAGGTGGGCCTGGGTTGCAACCGGGAATAATGCCGTGGTTTCCACTGATATCGCCAGGCGGAGTATCCGCATCAGGCTCACTCCATCGGTGGAAAACCCATGGCTTCGTGATAACTTCAAGCATCCTGACCTAAGAGATTGGGTTGCTACGAATCGTGGTGACTTGGTTTGGGCTGCCCTCGTTCTGGTTCAGAGCTGGGTGGCTGCAGGCATGCCCGAGTCGAGCACCGTACCTCTGGGCTCCTTTGAATCCTGGTCCAAGGTTATGGCCGGCATTCTGGATCATGTCGGGATTCCGGGATTTTTGGGCAACATCATGGAGTTTTATGAGCTGGCGGATTCGGAAAACGTAGCCTGGCGCGAGTTTGTGTTGGCATGGTGGGATGCGTACAGGGACAAACCTGTGAAGACAGGCTCTGAATTGTTTGAAATTGCTCAGAAAGTTGAAGGTATCTGGTTTGGCAATGCGACTACCGAGCGTGGTCAGAAAACGGTATTTGGTCATCAGGTAGCCCAGAGAAAGGACCGTGTTTACGGAGGTTATCGGATAACGTTTGCAGGCACACACCAAGGAGCAAGTACTTGGAGATTGGTGCCGGTTGGTGAACTCCCCGATAGAGAGTTCACGGAGAGTTCACCGGAAAACTGGGATAAAGAGGTTGAAGACTATGAACCATTTTAGAGGTGGAAAACAACCATTACGCTTGGGATATATGGTGCGCGGTACATGCCGCACGGTAGTGGTATTGGTGGGGATGGTGAACTCCGTGAACTCTGTGAACTCTTTTCATACCTTAAGTTGTGAAAAACAAGATGGGCGCAAAAAGATAAAAATAAGGATTGGCTCCAGAGAGTTCACAGAGTTCACGAGAACCTCAGATTTCCGCCTTGAAGTAATTCCAAAATCGGCTCGTGTGCTGGCTTTTTCTTAAGACAATTGAGTGTGTCAAGTCACTGTGAAGTCTCAGAAAAGAGTTCACCGAAGAGTTCACCACAAAAGGCTTAGGAGGTATATGGAATGCCCAAAGTAACCACTCTCACTGACTATGAACTCGACCCACGGCCGGATCTTGAATCGGATCATGGCTACTGGGTTGCTTTATTGAGATTAGCCAAGATGAAAGACATAGATATTTTCGGCATCCTCCACTGCTTGCGCTGTGGCGGAGCCGGTTTGCAAAACGACCCTGTAACCGGCTTGCGCATCGTGCCAGGAGAATGGGAGCAAGATCGGTACAATCAGTTCAAGATTACCCACCTGCGCCCAAACCTTGAGCCAATCAAAGACTTACTTATTCGGGCATCCAAGGTGAATCCCATCACGCAACCGCAACTCTTCGCAACATCAAAAAAGGAGGCTATGTAACGTGGCAGCGAGGGACAAGACTGAATACATCACTGTCGACGAGTATAAATCCATACAGCAGCGTCGTTCTAAGACCAGCGCCCAGGGCAAGACCAAAGTTACAGAGGGCGACATACTGCGGCAGATCCGTGACTTCCTCCGGATTCACGGATGGAAAGTTGTCCGATTCCACCAATCCTTGGGCTCCGAACGCGGCATCCCAGACCTCTGCGCGATCCGCGGCGGGCAAACGGTATGGATTGAAGTCAAGACGCCCAACGGCCGGCTGAGTGCACATCAGAAAGCATGGCTGCAAGACCTTGAGGAGCATGGCGGATGGTGGATTGTGGCGCGGTCTGTCGAGGACGTGGAGCATTTGGGTCCATCGCCGCCGGAGGTGAAGTTCTTATGAAAACCCTCACAGCAGCTGAGTTTCGCAGGATGTATAGGACAATGGATGAGATGGACGCAGCGGAGAGGAGCGATGACAATGGCTAAGCGCACAACTGACTCGAAGATAGTG